>CAZWDN010000057.1:0-20142 GCA_964633125.1 uncultured Pirellula sp.
TCGCCGCCGTAGCGCCTTCGGCGAGCGTCAGGCCCAGGTTCGCGCCGGCGGTCGGCGCGTCGTTGACCGGCGTGATCGTCAAGGCGAACGTGGCGGAAGTGAGCGTGAATTCACCGTCGGTGACCGTAAACTGGAAGCTGTCGCTAAAGTTCTCGCTGGAGTCGTGCGTGTAGCTGATGCGTCCGGCGTCGACATCGGCGTGCGTGAACGTGCCGTTCACCGCCAGCGCTGCGCCGTTCAAGTTTACGGTGCCGTGCGCCGAGAGGTTCGTCATGGTGTAGACGAGCTGCGCGGTCGTGTTGTCGACGTCGTTCGTCTTCAACCGCGTGCCGTTAATGATTGCCGTGGCTCCTTCGGCCAAGGTCAGCCCCAAGTTCGCGCCCGCCGTCGGGGCGTCGTTGACGGGAGTGATCGTCAAGGCGAACGTCGCTTCGCTCAATGCATACGGGCCGTCGGAGACGGTGAACTTGAAGTTGTCCGTGAAGTTTTCGCTGGAGTCGTGCGTGTAGGTGATCCGGCCGGCGTCGAGATCGGCTTGCGTGAACGTGCCGTTCGTTTCCAAGGCAGCGCCGTTCAAGCTCAGCGTGCCGTGCGCCGGTAGATTCGTCACCGTATAAACCAGCTGCGCCGTCGTGCTGTCGACGTCGTTCGTTTTCAATCGAGTGCCGTTGAGGACGACCGTCGCCCCTTCGGCGAGCGTTAGGCCGAGATTCGCACCCGCCGTCGGAGCGTCGTTGACCGGAACGATGGTTACTACGCTGGTCGCCGCGAGACTGGTCGCCGCGTCGTCGAAGACCGTGAACGTAACCTGACGGGAAGTTGCCGTCGGGGCTTGCGAACTATTGGTATACGTCACAGTGCGGAGCACCTGTCGGTATTCCGCGAGTGTGCCCGCCCCGCTGATCGTTAGGACGCCGTTGAGATACGCGGCGACGAGCGACGTCCCGGCGACGTTCGCCGCTAAAGTTTCGGCCGCTCCGTCCAGTAGGTTCGTGATTGTCGCCGTTGCGCCGGAAAGCGTCGTGGAATCGATGTCGATCAAGGAAAGACCCGTCGCGTCCACGATCGCAACCGGTCCGCCGTCTTCGATAAAAGTTGCAAGGAAACCGGTGCCTGCAGCCCCGCCGTTCAGGTCAATCGCCGGCGCATCGTTCACTGCGTTCACGGTGAGCGTGAACGTCTCCGCGTAGGAGTACGCGCCGTCGAAAGCCGTGAGCGTCACAAGGGCCGAACCGCTCAGATTCGCCGCCGGAGTCGCCGTCAGTTGCCAATTGCCGTTGCCGAGATTCGTCACGAACAAGGAACCGTTCGGGAACAGAACGCCGTTGTCGCTCGTAGCGTTCACCGAAATTGCGGAGGCGTTCATCGTCGAATCGGAAACCGTGAACGAGATTGCTGAAGTTGCGACGTCTTCATTGGTAGCCTGACCACCAATGGCGGAGATCGTCGGCCCAACGGCTTGCGCCTCGCCGAGAATTCGGATAACCGCGCCTTCGTCTCGAACCGGAGCATCGTACTGCCCGATGACGACCAATTTGGAATCGGATTGAACAAAAATGCCGGCGCCGGTCGTCGTTCGAGAATTGATTGCATAAGTGGCCTTTCCGTCGCCGTCGAACGTCGTATCCAAGGTTCCATCGGTCTTTAGTCGTGCGACTGCGACCGTCGTACCGGCGCTGCCGACGACGACGACTTTTTGATCCGCCTGCACCGCCGCATATGCAATCCTCCCTGAGATGTTCACGGATGCGATGCCGGCGACGCCGTAGCTCGTATCCAGAGAACCATCAATGTTGTAGCGCACGACGTTGTAGCCGGCGCCGCTCTGATAGGTCGTTGCAGCAACCAAGATTCTGCCGTCATTTTGCGTCATCACCGTGACGGCGTTTTCCCCGTTTGTGGCGCTAAGTACCGTAGAGACTGTTCCCCCGCTTCCGAACGTCGTATCAAGAGTTCCATCGGCATTGAAGCGAACGGTCCGCGTTTCCTGGCCCCCTGCGCTGTAGAAGCCGGAGACCAGGATTTTGCCGTCGCTTTGAACTGCGACCGCAAGGGCGATTTCACCTCCTGACGGATTTACGTTCTTGGCGATCCCGCCAGTTCCGAAAGAGGTATCGAGAGTTCCGTTCGCGTTGTAACGGACTGCGGCAAAGACGTCATTGGGACTGGTGGAACGTCCGCCAACGACGATCTTACCGTCGGATTGAATCGCGATTTCGTTCAGGACAAAATTCGCGGGACTCGCGACAGTGCCGTTGACGCCGAAACTCGTATCTACGGTTCCATTCGCGAGCAATCGTACGACGCCGCTTTGACCCGCCATCACGAGGATCTTCCCGTCAGCCGCCAAGACGACGTCGGCCGCACCGCCGAGCGTTCCTTCGTAGACGGCGCGCCCGCCGTTTCCAAACGAAGCGTCTAAGCTTCCATCGACGTTCAATCGCCAAACGGCGGGAAGGTAGCCGTGCGAGTCGTAGTACGAGCCGCCGATGACGAGCTTTCCATCGGGCTGTTGAAGCACGTGGTCGAGCGTCACGGACGCATCTTTGAGATCGATCGTCGCGAACCCGATCGTGTTGAAGGTGGTATCCGCAACACCGCCTGCAGTGAGACGGCCGACGAGAATATCGGCACGATCGTGGCCAAGAGCCGAGCCGATGTAGAGAACTTTTCCGTCGCTCAAAACTTCCATCGCGGCGATCTTATCGTCGCCGCTCGTCAAGTTGACGCTCGCCATGCCGTCGCCGTCGAACGAGGTGTCAAGAGCACCGGCCGTGGTCAGTCGAACCAGCGCCAAGTTGCTGTTGCCGGAACCCGACACGGCTTCGGTATAACCCCCCAGTAGAATCTTGCCGTCGGTTTGGACGACCAGATCTTGAAGCACGTAGTTGCCCGAGACGGCGGTCGCAAACTTTCCGTCGTCGCTAAAGGACGTATCCAAACTTCCGTCGTTCAACAGCCGCAAGACGCCGAAATCAAACGAGCCCCCCGTCCCCGTGATACCGCCGACGACAATTCTTCCCGAACCGTCTACGACGACGGTGTTCGCGACGTCGCCGGTCGTCGTTGACGGGCTGTACGCCGCCATGCCGTTGCCATCGAAGCTCGTATCGAGCGTACCGTCCGACAGCAATCGGATCACCGAAAACTGGCCGCCGGTGCCTACAACGTTGACGTATCCGGCGACGACAATGCGCCCGGAGCCGTCGATTGCTAGGGTGCGTCCGTCATCGGCACTGGTACTTGCGGCGACAATGACTTTGCCCGTGCCGCCGAAGGAAGTGTCGAGCTGTCCGTTAGCGAGATAGCGGACGACGATCGTGTCGCTTGTGGCTCCCGATCCGGACGCGCCGGTGACGACGATCTTGCCGTCTGACTGAAGCTCCATGGCATAGAGCCATGCCGTAGTAACGCTCGTGGTAACGGTTCCATTCGTGCCGAACGAAGTGTCGACCGCTCCCGTGGAAAGAAACTGCATGAGCCGAAAAGCATTGGCGTTCTGGTCGCCCGCGACGAGAATCTTGCCGCTGGACAATACCTTTACGGCGCCCAATCTCCCCGAGACGGAGTCCAGCAAGATGCGACCGTTCGTTCCGAAAGTTGTGTCGATCGACCCGTCCGTGTTGTATCGGACAATTTCGCCGGACTGGAGCGACACGTCGGTATACGCATCGCCGATGACCACGATCTTTCCGTCGCTTTGTACGGCAAAATTCTTCCCAATGTCGAAGCTTCCGCCGGAGATTGGGAATGTACGGATGCCGTCGCCGTCGAACGATGGATCGAGAGTCCCGGATGCGATAGGAGAACCGGTGACGCGAATCGTAAAGGACTGCGCCGGCGACGCGTCGACTCCGCCTCCCGCCGTGCCGCCGTTGTCCTTAAGTACCACGGTGACGGTCGCCGTGCCGAGCACGCCGCTCGCCGTATAGGTGAGCGTGCCGTTGGAACTGATTGCCGGCCCCGCCGTGAAGAGCGACGGGTTGTCGGTGCTCACTTGGAAGCTAAGTGTTTGCGCGGGGTCGCCGCTGCCCGAAGAAATTGCCGTGGCCCAATTCGCAATGGTCTGGGCTCCGGCGCTACTAACAATCGATTGATCGGCCCCCTTGGTGAACGACGGCGGATCGTTGACCGGCGTGACCACAATCGCAGCGGTCGCCGGAACTCCGCCCAAATCGAAATCGTTCGCCGAAAGCGATGCTTGTACTTGGAACGAAGCCGCGCCGTTGAAGTTCACGGCAGGCGTGAACTTGAGACCTGCCGCTCCTTGGCCGACGGTGATAAAGTCGCCGTTTTGAATCGGCGTCGTGCCATCGTTTTGGTATAGTGCTCCGTTGACGATCGAAGTGATCTTGTAATGCGTGACTTCCGGTCCGCTGGCGACGTTCCGTGTAATGATCAGGCCGGCAGATGATTGCGTTTCTTCCGCCGTTGTTGCGCCGGTCACGCTCGGTGTTAACGCAGTCAAGACCGTGACGGTCAGCGCAACGTCGGTCGAAGCGCCGCCACTATCGACGGCGCGGATGGTCAGTGCGGCGGTTCCCAACGTGTGCGAGTAGGTCAGCGTGAGAACGCCCGTCTCGCCGTTAATCGCCAAGTTGCTGAACAGCGCCGAATTCGTGTTGCCGACGATGGAATAAAGCAGGCCGTCGGATTGATCGTGATCATCGCTAAAGGCCGCAGCCAGATTCACGGTGGAATTCGCAGCCGAAGTACCGACCACGACGTTCGCGACGCCTGCGCTTTGCGGAGCGAGGTTGCCGATATCGAGCGACCAGAGTTCCAAACCGTGAGACGCGTCGGTCGCGGCGAAGAACAGTTTGGTGCTCGTTGCACCAAGCAACGTCGGTGAGGATGAGTATTCGGCGGGGAAAACGTCGATGAGACTCGTGCCGCCCGGCGTGCCGAACGAGCGATAGAGTTCCGTTCCTCCACCGGGAGTGGTCGCCCGCATAAATGCGGCGTCACCGGCGGCAATGATTGCAGCGGGCGCCGAACTACCCGTGCCGGGGCTGATATCTGCCGCCATCATGGTGCCGGCCGCAGTGCCGTCGCTTTTCCAAAGCTCAAGACCGTTGGCGACCGCGTTCTGAGCGCCGAAGTAGAGCGTACCGTTGACGACCCGAGGCGATTGGATCCCGGAGCTGGAAATCCCCGGAAAGATATCCAGCACCATCGTGGTTCCGGCCGCCGTTGCGTCCGTTCGCCAGAGTTCGAAACCGTTGGTGATGTTATTAGCCATGAAATACAGCGCGCCGCCCAGGAGGCTAAAGTTACTGGGCGAAGAACTCGAACTACCGGCGGCAATGTCCTTCAATAGGACCGTTCCGGCGGCGGTACCGTCACTCGCCCACAACTCGGCGCCATTCACACCGTCGTTTGCGGCGAAGAGGACTTTGTTTCCGATCGCCCCGGCAATCGTCACCGATCCGCCGCCGCTTCCCGAAAGAATGTCTTTGACCATCACGGTACCCGCGGCAGTACCGTCGGATTTCCATAACTCCGCACCGTTGACTCCGTCGGTGGCGATGAAGTACACCGTGCCGTTGACGTTCGTGAACCCGGTTGGTGTGGATGAACCCGAACCGGGATTGATATCTTTGACGAGAGTCGTCCCGGCGGCGGTGCCGTCGCTCTTCCAGAGTTCGGTACCTTGCCCGCTGCCGCCGGTCGCATTGAAATAGAGCGTACCGTTGAAACTTGCCAGACCTTGAACGAGCGAACTCCCCGATCCGGGATTGATATCCGCCGCCATCACGGTCCCCTCGGTGGTCCCGTCGCTTTTCCAGAGTTCAAAGCCGTTGACTCCGTCGGTAGCTTGGAAAAAGAGAGTGTTGCCGATAACGGTCGGGTTGAAATTTCCTATCGAGGAAAGCCCTGAACCGGAGTTGATGTCCTTGACCATCAACGTTCCGGCGGCGGTGCCGTCGCTCTTCCAGAGTTCCGTGCCGTGGATGCCGTCGCCGGCGGCGAAATAGAACGAATTCCCTAATACGATTCCGGATGAAACGACGCCTGAGATACCGTAGCCGGCGGCCGTCGAAGTGTTGACGTCGCAGAGCATCGTCGTACCGGCCGCGGTACCGTCGCTGATCCAGAGTTCCGTTCCGCCGCTTAGATCGGTGGCGGCAAAGAGGACGTTCGTGCCGGATGCCACAAATCCGCCGGGAGTCGAAGAAGCGGAGCCTACGTTAATATCCTTGACGAGCACGGTGCCGCCTGCCGAGCCGTCGCTCTTGAATAACTCGGCGCCGCTTCCCGCTAGAGTTGCGCGGAAATAGAGCGTTCCATTGACGTTGGCAAATCCGGCGGGGAGGGAAGAAAAGGCGCCGGCGTAAATATCCGCCACCATGGCGGCGCCGCCTGCGGCATCCCATTTCCAGAGTTCCGTGCCTGAACTGGTTTGACCAGCCGCGAAATAAGCCGTGCTACCGATCACGGTTAGACCGGTCGGATTCGAGGCCGACGATCCGGGATTGATGTCGATGAGGAGGGTGCCGGCGGTCGTGCCGTCAGTTTTCCAAAGCTCGATACCGTTGACTTGGTCGTTGGCGACGAACAGTGCGGTGCCGCCGACTACGACGAAGCCAGTATTGAAAACCGCACTTCCGGACCCGGATACGATGTCCTTCACGAGGACCGTGCCCGCCGCGGAACCGTCGCTTTTCCAGAGTTCGTTTCCGCTGACTCCGTCATTGGCGGTGAAGATGAGAGTCCCGTTAAGGTTGACGAAATTCGTCGCCGTCGAGTTCGACGAACCGGGCAAGATGTCCTTAACGAGCACCGTGCCGCCCGCCGTTCCGTCGCTCTTCCACAACTCCGCTCCGGTTGAGCTACTGCCGATGGCCGTGAAGAACAACGTGCCGTTGACGTTCGTCAGATTGGCCGGGGCGGAGCCCGACGATCCGCTGTTGATGTTCGTGACTAATACGGTGCCGGCGGTGGTGCCGTCGGTCTTCCAAAGTTCGCTACCATTAGTGAGATCGCTGGCGCTAAAAAACAGCGTGCTTCCAACGACGCAGAGATTGGCAGGTGAAGATGTGGACGAAAAGCCGTCGATATTCTTGACCATCACGGTGCCGGCGGTGGTGCCGTCGCTTTTCCAAAGCTCGACGCCGTTAACGCCGTCGGTCGCGACGAAGAACAATTGGCCGTTGAAGCTGGTGAGATTGGCGATCGACGACGATGCCGAAAATGGATTGATGTCTTTGACCAGCACGGTACCGGACGTTGTTCCATCGGTCTTCCAAAGCTCGGCACCGTAGGCCGCATTGGTAGCGACGAAGTAGGTCGTGGAGCCGATCGTAATTTGGCTCGTGGGCGTTGAGTTTCCGCCAAACGGATTGATGTCGCCCATCATCGTCGGCAGTTCGGGAGCAGGACGAACTTGAATCAACACATTGGCCGTTGCTGATTTGGGCTGCGCTCCGAGCCCGGAACCCTGATCGTTGAGTTCCAGTGAAAGTATTGAGGAACCCACAAATCCGGCCACTGGAGTGAAGGCCAGCGTTTGGAGCGCCGCATTCAGCGCCGACAGGCTACCGTTGGCCGTGATCGACGATGTGCCGTCGCCGACCGCCGACGTGAGGCCCGCGGAATTGAGACTCAATGTGCCGTGGGTGACGGAGAGGACGAGGGTTTCGTCGCCGCCGACATAGTCCGGGTCGCCTAAAGTCAATCCGGTTGCAGCGCTTGTTTTGAACTCCACGATGCCGTTTCGGGTCGTGATCAGCGTACCCGGACCGGTAATCGTCGGCGGATCGTTCGGCAACACCGTGACCGTGAGGGTTTCCGCGTATGAAAGCGTGCCGTCACCTACGGTGAGCGTAACGAGAGCCGAGCCCACTTGGCCTGCCGCAGGAGAAATCGCCAAGCGCCGATTGCCGCCGCCTAAATTCGATACGGATAAGTTTCCGTTGGGCAGCAGCGTCGTGTTGTTGCTGGTCGCCGTTACCGTGAGCGTCGCTGCGGAGAGCGTTGGATGGGAAACCGTGAAATCCACTGTGGAAAAGGCTTGCCCTTGCTTCTTCGATTGATCGGCGACCGCGCTCGACGACGGTCCTCCCGAGACGCTGCCCGTGTGATAGCGCAGCACGGCAGCTTCGCCGAACGGACTGGCGCTCGCAGTACCTACGACGACCAAGCTGCCGTCGGATTGCAAAGCCGCGGCGTGCGAGCCGGCGAACGAGTTCAGCGAATCGATGTCCGCCAGTGCGATTCCGTCGCCGTCAAACGTCGTATCGAGAGATCCGTTGGCGAGGATTCTCAAAACGGTAATGTCGTTTGTAGAACCGCCCTGCGTATTCCCGACGAAAAGCAATTTTCCGTCGGCCTGTTGCTGAAGCGAAGTCAATGCGTTCGCATAGTTTGCGATGCCGTCGCCGCTGAACGAAACGTCAGGCGTGCCGTCGGCCAGAACGCGGAGGATCGCCGACTGAGTACTCAATCCCGATTCCCCACCAACGACAATCTTGCCGTCGGATTGAATTAACAACCCGTAGGACCGGTCCGATGATGCGGAAATCGGTTGCAGGACTTTTCCGTCGCCGGAAAACGTCGTATCAAGCGAACCGTTCGAATTCAGCCGGATGATTGCGAAATCGTCGTTGGAGCCGTTATTGCCGTAGCCCGAGACGACGATTTTTCCATCGCTCTGCACGGCGATCGCTTGGGCGATGTCGGCCCCCGCGCCAATGTCGACGTTGACGATTCCATCGCCGTCGAACGCCGTGTCGAGAGAGCCGTTGGACAAATACCGGTTGATCGCAAATTGCGAGTTGCCCGAAACCGGAGTACTTCCGGCGACGAGAATCTTTCCGTCCGTTTGAATCGCCAGCGCAGCGGCGAATGACAAACCGCCGGTTAGTTGCAGCAGGCCGGAACTTCCGAAGGAGGTGTCCAAGGATCCATTGGCGTTGAGTCGCCCCAAGCGGATGCTTCCCGGCGTAAGAAAGAGGATCTTTCCGTCGCTTTGAAGCGCCAATCTTGTTGCGCCGGCGCCGACCGTGCTCAGCGCCATGCCGCCGGTTCCGAAAGAGGTGTCGAGCGTGCCGTTCGGATTGAGCATCCAAATGGCGTAGGGGCCGGTGCTCGCACCGCCGTTCATTTCGCCTGCGACCAAGATGCGCCCGTCGGGCATCGCCAGCGCCGTGCTTGCGAACGCGGTCGCAGCGGCGAAAAAGCCGACGGAATTCGACCCTGTGCCGTTGAAGGCGGCGTCTAGAGCGCCAGTCGAGGTGAGACGCTCGATGTACATGTCGCCGCCGTTGAAGCCGATTTCCGATCGGCCGACGGCGACGATCTTGCCGTCGGGCTGCAATAGCACACAGTTGATCTGTTCGGCGGTCGTGCCGACGGCTTGGATTAGTTTACCGTCTCCGTCGAACGACGAATCCAGCGCGCCGGACGTCGTCAGCCGAACCAGCGCGAAGTCGAACGTAGCGCCGAGCGCTTCGCCTCCGGCTAGGATTTTGCCGTCGGATTGAATGGCCAGCGATTGGATTTGATCGGTGGAGCTGCCGACGGCTACCGTCTGCTTTCCCGTAGAGTTGAAGGCCGTGTCGAGCGTGCCGTCGATATTGAGCCGAACAAAACCGAAATCGTTCGCCGCATTTCCCCCAATGACGATTTTTTGATCGGACTGAATCGCAACACTATACGCCGTATCCGCGCTGGAGCCGCTTGAGCCGACGTTGACGACCGTATAACCCACGCCGTTAAACGTGGTGTCGAGCGTGCCGTCGGTGTTGAAGCGCGCGGCGTAGTAGTCTGTGCCCGCGCCCGCTCCCAGATTCGTTACGCCGACCATCACCAGCTTGCCGTCGGCTTGCACGGCGACGTCGTAGGGCGTGTCGTCATTCGTGGCGCTGATGGAAAAGTTGTTGTAGCCGACGCCGTTGAACGTCGTATCTAAGTTTCCCGTGGACGTCAGGCGCACGATGGACGCATCGTCGGACGTGGCGCCCGACGTGCGCACGAAACGCGTCAACACGATCTTTCCGTCCGACTGCAGAGCCATCGCCGCCGGACGGCCGACAAAGCCGCCCGTACCTCCGACATTGATCGTTTTCGAACCACCGACGCCGAAGCTCGTGTCGAATGTGCCGTCGGAGTTTAGTCGGGCGACGTAGAAATCGGCGACGATATCGCCGGCCACCAAGATTTTGCCGTCGGACTGAATCTCCACAGCCCGCAACTGCGAGGAGGCAATGGTGATTTTGCCGCCCGTTCCGAACGAGGCGTCCAGCGTGCCGTCGGCGTTGAATCGTGCGACGCCGGAACCGGACGCGTTGTTGGGCAACGTGCCGACGATCACGAACTTGCCGTCGGCCTGTCTGGCGACGCCGCGAGCTTCGTCATAACTCCCCATCGGCGAGGTGAGTCGCAACATGCCGTCGCCGTCAAACGTCGGGTCGAGCGTGCCGGCGACGTTAACCGGTGCGGCCGTGACTTGAATCGTAAACGTCTGAACCGCTGAAGTTTCGCTGCCGCCGCTGGCCGTGCCGCCACCGTCAGTCAGAACAACGGAAACCACGGCAGTGCCAAGCACGCCGCTGGGCGTATACGTGAGCGTGCCGGATGCGTTGATGGTCGGTGCGACCGTAAACAGCGACGGATTGTCGTTCGTTAGCTGAAACGTGAGGGTCTGGCCGGTTTCGTTGGGGCCTTGAGAAATGCTCGTGGCCCAGTTTGTCACCGTTTGCGCACCCGCCGTGCGCAAGACGGATTGGTCAGCCCCATTGGTGAAGCTTGGAGAATCGTTTACCGAAGCGACGTTAAGCGTGAACGATTGTGTGACTGGCGCTCCGTCGCCGGTAATTGCTAAGGTAACGAGGCCGGAACCGCTCTGATTCGCGGCGGGAAGCGTCGAGAGTTGATAGCTCCCGCCGCCAAGATTCGTCAGAGTGAAATTCGCATTGGGCAGTACGGTTTGGTTATTGCTGGTCGCCGAAACCGTTAGTGAAGTCAGCGGAACGGTATCATCGGCGATCTGAAACTGCACGATCGAGGCCGTGTCTTCGAGCGCATTCTGCGTTGCGATCGGTCCGCCGACGAAGCTTGCTGTAAGCACGGTACGGGGTTCCAAACCCTCGACGTGCAGTCGGCGAAAGTTGCTCGCGCGATGGCGTGCGACACGTTGACGGGCGCGTGCCAAGCGACGCCAGATCCGCGACTCTTGAAATCGGAACAACCAACCGAGCAGCGACCTGAGGCGCATATCGATCCCAGCTTACGAAGTTTAAAGTTCGGGCGGATATAGATCGGACTTCCGCCCTGTTCACATCCCCTGGAAGGGACACCTTCAACAGTCCTATGAACCGCAATGTGTCGGGGGGGCAGAACTATCAACACGGGGGGGTATGCTACCTGCAAATGCGGCCACATCCAAGCAAATGTATTCATTTTGTGGTATCTCGCCGTAACTGTTGGGGGGCGCGTGTGATGAACGACCATCATCGCAACTAAACACGACGGCTGGCGGTGGCACCTCGCATCGATTCCCTCGATTCCTCGCGAAGGCCACTCCGTATCAAGCCTGCGGGTCCTTTTTCACAGTTTTTGCCGGCGGCCCCCGCCGAAGTCGCCGAGCGTTGATACACACTTGCTTGCGCTCGAAATGGGTTCGTTGACGTGCCCCACCGTACTCGCACGAAGTTAATGCTTTGCTGCGAGCGCTGCACACCGATAACGCACTCGGACCTCCTCTCCGACGATGTTGAATCGCGAATTCCGCCGCTCGGTTTTAGGGACGCTTAAGATCGGCTTCCATGCGGACACTTTCCCGGGAAATTGATCCAGGGTTCGCGCCGTTTTCAGAAATGGAACGGGCGTTTTGGCCGCGAACTAGGTCGGCGATCGCGAACTGCAGCACGCGCGGGAGGTGCGGCCAAGCTGACGCAACTTCGGTCCAAAGTTCCGATGGTTCAGGCTCGCTGGCGTCGCTGGTTACAGAAGTGGCTACATCGATTAGCGAAGTCGATGATTCATCGGCAAATCCGCCACCGTTCGACCCCAATCGGGGGTACTTCAGCGCCGCTGGGGACTTTGTCGGCGGCGTGAGGAGTGAGCGACCGTCCGCGTCAAAATGATGTGACGCGTCGGGGGGCGGCACGTATTCTCATGAAGATTCCGAAGGCGAACGACCGGAAACTATGCTTGCTTCGGAACGACGGCCCCGTGAATGTGATAGGTCACGGAGTTCGGCGCAACGGGATCGTTGATGTGCGGGCGTTCTTCGACGGTGAGGTGGTATTCTTCCATCGGGCCCGTCATCAGGGCCATGAACTTATCCACGTATTGCAACCGCTCGTCGATTCGCTTTTGTATTTCGGCGGGCGATAGTCCGGTCGAAGAGCCGACATTGGCATCAAATTGAAAGCGGACCAGTTTCGTTTCGGGCGTCACGTGATGAATGAAGAAGTCGTCTTGCTGACGCCATTCGGTATCGGGCTTCGCGTGTTGTTCGAAAAGCCGATGCACAATGTCGTGGCGATTTCGCCCATCGTTGTGAAGGCTATTAAGTTGATCTTTGACGACCTGAATGTCGAGATTGAACCCCACGGCGATCCTCGCTTTTCGTCGGTCTGGTTGCGATGCCCGGCCGGTACCGAGGCATCGTTATTCTAAGCGTGAATCTGCGGGGATCAACCGGGCGTCAACTTTAGGCTTGCGCCGACATGCTTACGGCCGCCGCTGCGCTCGGAGCGTAGGCCTGTTGTACCGTCGAAGTGCTCATTGAGAATGAAATCGACGATGACTGGCCCGCCTGCTGCGCGCCGCCCAGCATGGCGAGCATCGCCAAGGTCTGCATCGGGTCTTGCTTGTCGTCCGATTTATCGCCCTTTTGCAGCAGGAGCGAGAGGGCCAGCATCGCCAGAGGGTCCATGCCCGCCGCACCCGCCGTGGCTTGCATGCTTCCGGCAAGTTGCATGCCGAGAGCGCCGGCGGCCATGCCGGTTGCGGAAGCGCCTGCGACGTCCGATCCTGCCGATGCGTAGCTCCCGCCCATTGCGACGGCGCCACTAGCGCCGGTCGATGCAAAAGAGACGTTCGCCGAAATGGGAGCGATGCCCGACATTGATGGCCCCTTGAAACCGTGTTTGAAATCCGCGCCGAAGTCGGCGACGGAATTCCACGCTAATTAGGGGCCGAGTATCGGCAACGTAGAACTCTCTTCGTGGAACGTGATTTTTGATGCGAGCGCGCCCGCCCGTCGGTAAAGTCGTTAACATCGCCACAAAGGGAAGCGATGCTCGCCCATTCTCTTGCGAACGATCGAATCACTCCCACGAACTCCGGCACGCATCGGGTTTGCCCTTGCAAGGGCGCCAAACCGCGCCGAGCTAGTCGGCCGAGGACGGTTGTACTTCACTGACGAAGCGGCAACCGGCCAGGAACCAGCCGTCGCCCGCCTCGCGGCACCAGACGATCTGCGCCTCGAGCAATAACGGTGCTTCGCAATGATCGATCGTTAAGCAATGCAGGTCGCCCGGATGTAGTGCTTCTTCCACCAATAATCCGATCCCGGATCGAGAGATTTCGCGGGTAAACCCTCGCAGAGTTCGACGCGAAGCATCGCGAGGACGAAGTCGCACCGGCACCGAGAACATAAACCTCGGTTCCGATCGGCGATCTTTACCCGCCTCGCCGCCGACTTGTAGCAAATGCTGCAAGGTGGCAAGTGGAAGTTGAAACGCGCTGGTTTCCAATTGCGACGACGGCATGGCTTACGGTCCTCGGCAAGTTCGGCGACGTATTGCCGTCGGTCGCCGAATCGACCGACGCATACGCTTTGCCGCGTATGAAAACATACCGTACGGACCGGACCCGGGAGTCCGGACGCGAAGCGTGTTACAGCACTTGCGTGATTCCGCGGCGTTCGATTCGCCGATGGTTACGAATATTGCGAATTTGACGACGCGTTCGGCTTCGGCGAGTCCTACTTGCGCCAGACGGCCATGTTGCCGTTGTCGGCCATCGGTAAGAACGGGCGGAATTGCGAGCGGGCGTTTCGCATGGCCGTACCGGGGTAGATGGTCACGCCCAACGACAAGTTCCAAATCTCCTCTTGGTGTCCTTCGTTGCCTCCGGAGCCCGGCAACACGTATTCGACGGCTCCGGTAACCGCCACAAATCGGTTCACCGCCACCTGTACGTTGGAGCCGTAAGAGATATCGCTCGGCGATTCCGCCAAGCCGGCAAACACCGTCGTCGATGCCCAATCGCACCATGCCTGTCGCCAGTACAGATTGCCTTGGAGCAGCGTTTGAAATCGGTTCTGCACTGCAGGCGTGCCGATAAACGCTTCGTCGCGGGCTTGCGGCAATGCGGCCCAGACGCCGATTTCGTTCCCCGGTTGAAACTGATACGAGCCGGCCACGCGAAATTGGCTGAAGTGCATGTCTGCGTAGAAGTCGTCGTAGAGCCAGTCGTGCGTAATGCCCCACCCAAAGCCGGAGCCGCACGGACGTTGAAATATGCCGACCGACGTGAAGTTCTGGAAGCGATCTTGGTCGCCGGTGAATTGCGAACCGCGCCAATCGTACCAACCGGCGGTCCCGCCGATTTGGCCGCCGATGCCCCATTCACGCAGTAGCGGAAACGCTCCGAAAGCCCCCACGCGCTTGCCGAAGTTCGCGTTCAAGCCGTCGAGGTCGACCGGATTCTTGAACGCATCAAACATCGAGATGATCGCTAAATTGTCACAAAAGCCTTCGCATGTTCCGCAGGCCGCGGCTGGGGGACAACAAGCGTTTGGGTCGCAATACGACGGGCCGTAGGGGCTATAGCTCGATTGCTGTGTGGCTGCGGGGGCCGGCTGACCGATGCCCGTCCAGGAAGGCGGCATCAGGCTTGCCACCTTCGTCGGCAACCAACTACTCTGCTTCGGAGGCGATTGCGGATGGGCGTAAGGTGAGATTTCGTTGCTGATAAGATTGCCCGGCGGCATCGGCTGAGCGGCATAGGGAGCCGGCGACGGCGAGTACGTCGGTTGGCCGATTGGAAGTTGTGCCGTGGTCGGCGCGTTGTAGTTCGGCGCCGCAACGTTTGCCGCACCGACGTTGGGCGTCGGATATGTCGGCATGGTGTAGCTTTGCGGGCCCGAGCTCGGCGCCGCGGTGCCGCCGCCATACGGATTCGGCACGTACGGCGTGGCGATCGGCGCAGTTTCTTGTGTGGGCGCGGCAGCAGGCGGTTGGGTTCTCACGGGGTTATACGGTTGCATCACGGCCTGGCCCGTACCGGGCGAACCGGCGGGTGTCGCAGGCGCGGCATACGACGGAGCGACATAGGTCGGCGCCGCATTCGTCGGCGCAGCATTGGGAGGCACCGGCAGCTCGGCCGGCGCTTGCGTCGTCGGCATGCTGACCACCGGGGGCGTCGCGTAGTTCGTCGTCGGCGAGAATCCCGCCCCCGCAGGCCCTAGTGCAGGTCCCGAGGTCCATTGCGCGGAGAGGACCGCGCCTTGTGCCGCCGCCCACAGAAATATCGCCGTGGTTTTCCAGGAAATCGCCATGATTCGACCTATCAGCACAAGAAAATCGGATTGGGGCCGGCACCCCGAGGCACGTCGCCTCGACATAAGCATCTGTCGTTGTCATCGGAATCGTTACGGACCGTAAATCAGTACCAACCCCTTCCCCCGGCATGGCTGGTACAACCGTTAAAGTCGCCGCCGTGCCGGCCCCTGCGGTCCGTCGCAAAAGCGCCGCCCGAATGAGCGACGGCAAAAGATAGGAAAACTTTGCGGGCGCATGCATAATCAAGCCATTGCCCTCCCTGCCCCGCCTGCATCGTGATTTACCGCTATGAGCTCCCCCCGCTGGTTTGCCCGGGCGCCGCTGATGGTCGCGGCCGTACTTGCGTCTACTGCAGCGCTGGCGTCCGCCGATGAGGTCCTGCTTCCCTCGCAGCCGAATCTTTCGCCCGACGGCTCGCGCATCGCTTTTGCGTGGCGCGGCGATATTTGGACCGTGGCCGCGAAAGGGGGTCGTGCCCAACGACTTACGACCCACACGGGCCGCGATCAGCAACCCAAGTTCTCTCCCGACGGAAATCGGCTCGCATTCATCGGCGACCGCGGCGCGGGCGCGCAGGTGTTCGTCATGTCGTCGTCCGGCGGTGAACCGGTTCGGCAAACGTCGCACTCCGCCGGTTACGCACTGGAAGGTTGGTATCCCGACGGCACGCATTTGCTCGCCAGCGCCGTGCGCGACCATGGCTGGAAGCGGGGCGAGCGGTTTTTCAAAACGTCCGTCGTCGACGATGCCGAGAAACAAAGCGCCGATCAACTGCTCTTCGACGATTACGGTACCGAAGCCTCGCTCTCGCCCGATGCCAAGCAATTGCTTTTCGTGCGCGAAGGGGCGCCGTGGTGGCGGAAAGGGTACATCGGTTCGCAAGATGGTCAGATCTGGCGCTACGATTTCACCACCAAACAGTTCACCAAAATCGTCGCCGCTCAGGGAGGCTGTCGCTGGCCCCTTTGGAAGCCCGACGGCTCCGGCTTCTACTACGTCTCGGGCGAGTCGGGCATTCTCAATCTTTGGGACTACGACCTGAAGGCCGGCGCCGCAAAGCAACTGACTCGCTACACGGACGACGCCGTCACTTATCCCACGCTCTCGCTCGACGGACGCACGCTCGTCTTTCGCAAACTCTTCGACCTCTATGCCTGGCACCCCGCCGAGAAGGCGGAACCGCGCAAAATCCGCATCGTCGCCGAAACGGACGACCTGCCCGAAGGCGAACGTCGCGTCAGCCTGACGAAGGCCTCGGAAGCCGACTTTACCAACGACGGCCTCGAAATCGCCTTCATCGCCGGCGGCGACATTTGGGTCATGGACACCGAACTGCGCGAGCCGCGGCAAGTGACCGCCACGCCGGAAGAAGAGCGAAGCGTCCGCTGGAGTCCCGACGGCGAGACGCTGCTGTTCGTCAGCGATCGTGACGGACAGGCCGACATATGGCGAGCCAAGCGGGGTAATACCAAGCGTTTTTGGTGGCGCAACGACGAATTCCCGGTCGAACGCGTGACGCACGACGCCGAAGTCGAGTCGTCGTTGAAGTTCTCTCCCGACGGCAAACGCTTGGCCTACGTACGCGGCCGCGGTGAACTTTGGACTCGGGCCGCCGACGGCGGCGACGCGAAGCAAGTTTTCGAATCGTGGGACGAACCGCAGTACGATTGGTCGCCCGACGCAAAATGGTTCGTCTATGCGACGTACGACGAGGATTTTAATCGCGATGTTTGGATTCGCCCCGCCGACGGCTCCGGCACGCCTTACAACATCTCGCGCCATCCCGACAACGACGGCAGTCCCGTTTGGTCGCCCGACGGCAAGTTGATCGCCTTCACCGGCCGGCGGTCGCGTGAAGAGGTGGATATCCATTACGTTTGGCTCCGCAAGCAAGACGCCGAAACCGATGCCCGCGCACGCACGCTCGAATCGGCGTTGGAAAAACTGCAAAAGGCCCGCCGCAAACCGACTTCGACTCCGACATCGACCGGAACGCCGCCGTCGACTCCTACGGCGACTGCAACGAAGCCGGCGGCCACGGCGACGGCGGCGCCTACAACGACGACAGTTCCCGCCGCCGCTACTCCGACGACGGCAACATCGAGCACCCCTGCATCGAGCACCGCATCCGCCGCCGCGGTCAAGTCGCCGACGCCCGTACAGATCGACTTCGACGGCCTGCATGAACGTCTGCGTACCATTCGCATCTCCGACGCCGTGGAAGAAGAGCTCGTTTGGTCTCCCGATTCGAAGAAGCTCGCCTTCACGAGCGCCATTCGCGATCAGAAGGGGCTGTTCACCGTAAGTTTTCCTTCGCCGACCACGCCGTCGCACTTTTGCAACGAAATGGGGACCGGCCCAAAATGGTTGAGCGAAGGGAACCAAATCGTTTGGCTCTCCGACGGCGTCCCCGCCTCGGTGAGTTCCTCCGGCAAGCAGACCGCGTATCGCTTTGCGGCTCGGCAAACCGTCGATCTCGCGGCCCGTTACGGCGCGGCGTTCGATCTCTGTTGGCGTACGATGCGCGATCATTGGTACGACCCTCGCCTCGGTAATAAAAACTGGGATGAAATCCGCCGCAAATACCACGACGCGGCCGCGAAGTCGCCCGACGACCTTACCTTTACGACGATCGTCGTGCTCATGCTCGGCGAGTTGAACGGCTCGCACCTCGGCTTCCTGCCGAACTCCCTGATGCGATCGTCGGAGCCCGGCGGTTGGCCGGCGCCGACGGCCCACCTCGGCGTCCGTTTCGATCCGTCGTACAAAGGCCCGGGCTTAAAGATTCGCGACGTGATCCCCCAAGGTCCGACGGACGAAGTTCGTTCCCGTTTGCTCCCCGGCGAAATCATCACGGCGATCGACGAACGCGCCGTCGATCCGGCGATGGACCTCGCCACGGTGCTCAACGGGGCGTTGTCGCGCGATATTCACTTGAAGGTCAAAGACGCTAAGGGGCAAGAACGCGAAGTGATCGTTCGTCCGATCTCGTACGACCTGCTGCCGAAATTGCTCTACGAAAAGTGGGTACGCGAAACGCGCCGCTTCGTGGAGACCGCAAGCAAGGGGAAGTTCGGCTACGTACACATCGCGGGCATGGACGAGCCGAGCCTGTTGCGCTTCGAGGAAGAACTCTTTTCCGCCGCCTCGGGTAAAGACGGCCTTGTGATCGACGTACGGGAAAACGGCGGCGGCTCGACCACCGATCACCTCCTGACGATGCTCACGCAACCGCGGCATGCCATTACGGTGCCGCGCGGCGGCAAGCCGGGCTATCCGCAAGATCGCAAGATTTACGCGACCTGGAACAAGCCGATTGTCGTCTTGTGCAATCAGAACAGCTTCTCGAACGCCGAAATCTTCAGTCATGCGATTAAGACGCTCCGCCGCGGCCCCGTCGTCGGCGTGCCGACTGCCGGCGGCGTCGTCAGTACCGGAGCCGTGCAGATCATGGACCTCGGGACCTTGCGATTTCCGTTCCGCGGCTGGTTTCTCCCCGGCACGGGCGAAGATATGGAACTCCACGGTTGCGTGCCCGACATCATCGTTTGGCCGGAACCGGGCCAAATGCCCGCGGGTAAAGACGTGCAATTGGAAAAGGCCCTGCAAGTGCTGGCCGCGAACGTGAAGGCGTATGAATCGCGCCCGCAACCGAAACTGAAGTATGCCACGGAGCGCGAGCTGAAGAAGGCGAGCGTCGCACCGTAAGGCCGACAAGCCTCGCAACTGTAGGGAACGCCGCGGAGGGCGTTCCCTGCAGACACGACCAATCGACGTAAGTCCCGATTCACATGCGCCACTTACGTCGATTCTCTTTTTCGCGCTGCGCACATAACTCGAGTTATGTACGCACCCCTTGTGGGTTTTGGGGTTGTGCGCAGATAACCGGAGTTATGTGCGCAGGCCGTTTTCGGTCGGCGACGTAAGTGCGAATTGCGACGAGCAACTTGCGTCAACGTAGTTGGCGCACTTCGTGTGCCGTCGGGCGCAAAAGCGAATACGCCTCAGGCTGGTGCCCAGGATGATGCTGGGGACGGCACCTGGAATGTGCCTGCAACTTTTCAATTGCCAAAGATCAACTCGTCACGTTAGCAACGTGCGCGAGCGATCTCCAGGCAACTTTTGGCCGGCCCAAAAATGTGCTTGACGACGGGCCGACGACCCGATGATTACCGAATCGTACGGACGACTTTGTTGTTCCGCTTCACACCGTTGGCTTGGCGAACGCCGCCGATCGCCAATCGGGCCGCCCCTTTTTCGGCAATGCTCAGTTTGCCGTCGCGATTCAAGTCGTAGCGATGGAAAAGTTGTCGCTTCACATTTGCCGGTACGGCGTCTTTCGCGTCGGCGGCAAAAGTGATAGTCGTCGCGCTGAAACTCAGCACGCCGGCAAGGGCGATGGCGAGGAGACGCATGCGAATGCTCCAAAAAACTTTCCGTCAGGACGATCGATGCAATTATCCTCGCACGACAATGCGCGTCAATCAGACGACCGTGCCGGCGTGCATTGCTTAATTCGGCCAGCCGACGACTGGTAGATTGGTTTCCGCCTCAATCGCCAGCAGTCGATTGTATTTCGCGAGCCGTTCGCTTTGTGTGATCGAGCCGACTTTGATTTGGT
>CAZWDN010000058.1:0-20126 GCA_964633125.1 uncultured Pirellula sp.
CCAGCATCGCTTCGGTCGTGGGAAACGGCGGAGCGAGGCCCCCTTCGTCGGCCTTGAGTGCCCGCGCGCCGTACTTTTCTTGCGTAAGCCTCGCGGCGGCCTGATACACGGCCGCGGTCGCGGCGAGTCCGTCGTCGATCGTGGCGGCGGCCGTGGGCACGACGAGCACGTCTTGAATGCAGACCTGCCCGCCGGCATGCTTGCCCCCGCTAAAGAGATTGATCGTCATCCGCGGCAGCGTGCGCGGCTGGTCGTCGAGCATGGCCGCGAAGTGCCGATAGAGGGGCCGATTGAACTCGGCGGCCTGCGCCCGGGCAAACGCCAGCGACACGGCCAGAATCGCATTGGCCCCGAGCCGCGATTTGTTCGGCGTGCCGTCGAGGCCCAACAGCGTTTCGTCGAGCATCTGCTGCGAGACGATCGTCCGGCGAGCGAGGGCTTGGTGAATCGGCCCGTTGACGTTGGCCACGGCGTTGCGACAGCCGAGCCCGCCGTAACGGGCTGCATCGCCGTCGCGCAACTCGAGCGCTTCGGCCCGCCCGGTGGAAGCTCCGCTCGGCACCGAAGCCGCGCCGACGGCGCCGCTATCTAGTTTGCACGAAGCCCAAACCGTCGGCCGGCCGCGGCTATCGAGGATTTCGCGAGCGGTCACTTGCTGAATCACGGACATACGGCAATCTCTTTTGTAAATCGTTCGATCAGTTCCTTCGGCTCTGCTGGCGGGGCTCGCATCAAATCGAGGACGACTGACCGCTGCCGCTCTCGCTGTTGTGGTGTGAGATACTCCAGAGGCGATCGACCGGCGACTCGGGCGAGCAAACAGCCGAGCGTCTGACGAACCGCTCTAAGATTGAAGCCGGCAAAATCAAACTCCGGATTCGGCAGCCAATCCCGCACGACGGTCGTAAGATAGCTTCCCCAAAATGCGATCGCGGAATTTTGCAAGAGTCCGCTGTGTAAATGATGCGTCTTGCTAAGCAGATGCGTCAGGCCGAATCCGATATCGAACGCCGGATCCCCCCAGTGAATGACTTCATGGTCGAGCAGAATTAGGCGGTTCTTGTGAATCAAGATGTTTTTAGGGCTGTAATCTCCGTGCACGAGCGATTCGCGATTCTTGCGCGTGTCGGCCACTAACGTATTCAGGAACGTCGACGATTCCGGGACGTTTGCCGCGACATACTCGTAGTAAGGCTCAAGGCGGAGCGCTTCGAAGTACGACGTGTCGTCAAAAAGGCGGCGCAACTCTCGGCCGCGATTGCGGCTATGGAGATGAATCGCCGCCAATAACCTACCGAAGTCGATCGCATGGAACGGTTGCACTTTCTCGGCCAGCAACATCGTCTTCCAGTTCTCATGCGGCTCGGGCACCGCTTCCATGCCGATGACGTGGTGCGTTTCATCGTCGAAGATCAACTTCGGAATGCTCCCCGGCGGGGCGAGTTCGCCGAGCACGCGCATGCCGAGGGCTTCGCGATGGATGCGGTTCGGGTCGCTGAACCAATCGGCTTGGACGCGAAGCTTCGCAAGGGCCTGCTTCAAGACCCAGCGGCGGCCGTCGGCGAAGGCGACGAGCACCGTGCGACCGGAGACGCCGCCGGCCAGCACCTTGTGCTCGACGACGTCGCCGACTTGCGCATGCCCCGCGGCGATGAGGTACCGCTCGCAAGCGGTGCGATCTTCGATATCCAGCGGGGCGGCGTCCATGGGGGAGATTGTACGAGATGCAATTGCACCTTGGCGAGCGGCCGACGTAAGTCGGCGGGTACCGGGGGCCTTACGGCCCCCGCTCGCCTTGGTCTACACGAGAGCATTTCATACTCGCCAGCTTCTTCGCCGTGCGAAACACATCGACGAGCATCCTATGCGTGAGCCGGCCGGTGAACGTGTTGCGTTGGCTCGGGTGATAACAGCCGAGCAGGTGCCGGCCGTCGGCGAGCTTGGCGACGGCGGCATGGCCGAACTTCGGCTGCTTGCCGGAGATCACGCCGCGAGCTTGCAGATCGCGTACCGTCGCTTGCCAGGCGATGAGCCCTAGCGGGACGAAGACGCGGACCGGCAGGATGTCGATGGTTCGCGTCATCCACTCACGACAGTTGGCGATTTCGGTGGGCGTCGGTTTGTTCTCGGGCGGCGCGCAATGGCAAACATCGGTGATTGCGCAATCGATGAGCTTGAGTCCGTCGTCGCGGGAGACGGCCGTCGGTTGGTTCGCCAGTCCGACGGCGTGCAGCGCGCGATAGAGATAGTCGCCCGATTTATCGCCGGTGAAGAGCCGGCCGGTCCGATTCGCCCCGTGGGCCGCCGGGGCGAGGCCGATGATGAGGATCGTCGCGCGCGCATCGCCGAAGTTCGGCGCGGGGCGTCCCCAATAATCTTCCGTGAGATGGGCCGCCTTCTTGGCTGCCGCGACTTGCAGGCAGTATTGCCGCAGTCGCGGACAGCGCTCGCATGCGATGATTTCCGCGTCGAGTTGTTTCCACGCACGGGGCGACGGCATCGGTACGCCCCCGGCGCGATTAGTCTTCATCCGTGCGCAGCTTTGCCAACACGGTGAAATCTTCCAGCGTGCTGGTGTCGCCGGTCGATTCCTTGCCGGCCGCGATGTCGCGGAGCAGGCGGCGCATGATTTTGCCGCTTCGCGTTTTCGGCAGCGAGGCGGTGAAGCGAACGTCGTCGGGCTGAGCCAGCGCGCCGATCTCTTTGCGCACGTGCTTGCGGAGTTCGGCCTTGAGCGCGTCGTTCGGCTCGCCTTGGCGAATCACGACGAACACGGCGATGGCCTCGCCCTTGATCGGATCGGGCCGGCCGACGGCCGCGGCTTCCGCAACCGCCGGATGGCTCACGAGCGCGCTTTCCACTTCGATCGTGCTGAGGCGGTGGCCCGAGACGTTGAGCACGTCGTCGATGCGCCCCATGATCCAGTAGTAGCCGTCGCTATCGCAGCGGGAGTTGTCGCCGGCGAGGTACTTGTGCGGCACCTTGCTCCAATAGGCTTCCTTGTAGCGTTCGTCGTCGCCCCAAATGCCGCGGAGCATGCCGGGCCAGGGTTGCGTAAGGACGAGCCAACCACCGCGGCCGCGCTCGACCGGCTTGCCGTGGTCGTCGACGATTTCCGGCACCACTCCCGGCAGCGGCTTCGTGCAGCTTCCCGGCTTCGTTGGAATGACGCCCGGCAAGGGACTCATCATCACGCCGCCGGTTTCCGTTTGCCACCAAGTGTCGACGATCGGGCAGCGACCGCCGCCGATCTTGTTGTAGTACCACATCCAGGCTTCGGGATTGATTCCTTCGCCGACCGAGCCGAGCAAGCGGAGGCTCGAAAGGTCGCGGCCGTCGACCCATTGGTCGCCCCACTTGATAAACGAACGAATGGCGGTCGGCGCGGTGTAGAAAATCGAGACCTTGTACTTTTCGATCAGCTCCCAGAAGCGGCCTTCGTTCGGGCAATTCGGAGCGCCTTCGTAGAGCAGCATCGTGGCGCCGGCCGTCAGCGGGCCGTAGCTGATGTAGCTGTGGCCGGTGATCCAGCCGCAATCGGCGGTGCACCAGTAAACGTCTTCGTCGCGGATATCGAAGACCCATTCGAAGGTCTTCTTCGTCCAAATGCTGTAGCCGGCCGTAGTGTGCTTGATGCCCTTCGGTTTACCTGTGCTGCCGCTGGTGTACAGGATGAAGAGCGGCGCCTCGCTATCGAGCGGCGTGGCCGGGCAGTCGGCCGTGACGTCGCTCATCAAGTCGTGGTACCAATGGTCGCGGCCGTCTTTCATGTGCGTCTCGATGCCGAGCCGCTTGACGACGATGCAATGTTTCACGGTCGGCGACTTGGCGAGCGCCGTATCGACGTTGGTCTTAAGCGGCAACGCGGTGCCGCGGCGCCAGCCGCCGTCGGCCGTGATGACGAGCGAGGCCTTGGCGTCGTTGTTGCGATCGGCGATCGCTTCACTGGAAAAGCCGCCGAAGATCACGGAATGCACCGCGCCGATACGGGCGCAGGCCAGCATGGCGATGACGAGCTCGGGGATCATCGGCATGTAAATGGAGACGACTTCCCCTGGTTTTACGCCGAGCTTCTTGAGCACGTTGGCAAACTTGCACACTTCGTGGTGCAACATTTGATACGTGAAGACGCGCGTATCGCCCGGCTCTCCTTCCCAGATGATCGCGGCTTTATTCGCCCGCGGCGTGTTGAGGTGCAGGTCGAGCGCGTTGTAGCAGGCGTTGGTTTGTCCGCCGACGAACCACTTGGCGAACGGCTCGTTCCACTCGAGCACTTTCGAGTAGGGCTTGAACCAATGCAGCTCTTTGCCGTACTTGTCCCAAAAGCCTTCGGGGTCGTTCTTCGCTTCGTTCCAAAGCGCGTCGTACTGCTCCTGAGTTCCAATGCGGGCACGCGACGAGAACTCCTTCGACGGAGGGAACAGACGCGATTCCTGCATGACGGTATCGACGCTACCGGACGTGGGGGCGGACATGCGGGTCTCCAAAGGAAGCGATAGAGGCTGCGGGCTCGATCCGCTGCTTGCGAATGGGCGACCGTCGGGGCGTGGAGAACCACGGCGACAACTCACAGCAGCGGTCGGGCGTACGGAAAAAGGCGGGAAACCGCGATTCTAGAAGTCGATTACGGGGGTGTCAACGAATCGCTCACGCCCTGACCTGATGTGCCGCCGAGCGCGATTACGGCAAAGTCGAATCAATCCGCATTGACGGATGAATCGGGCTAGTTACTCTGGCGTTCGACTTGCTGCGGAGCAGCCGGTTTTACGGTCGCCCGGCCGCAAGTTGCCTTCGAGGATCGCCGCCGTCGCACGCGGTTCACGCATTACCTTTAATCAATAATCATGGCGCTTCGCGTTCCGTGCTGTCCGCACTGTCCGCATTCTCGCGTTTCCCCCTCGCGCGTGCGCTGGCATGAATTGCCGCTATTGGCGATCTTGCGTCGACCGTTTCGCTGCCTGACTTGCGGCCTGCGCTTCTTCGGTCAGATGCGCGTGGTCGACATTCCGCAGTGGTTCGAACGCAGCGCTTAACGCCGCTTCACCGCGACCTGCGGCGGTTCGACGAAGTCGGCGCTCAGCGCCGCGGCCTCCGCGGCGGTAAACTCCCCTTCTTTCAGAATTACGCGATAGCGCACCCGTAGCGGCTTCTCCGGCGTGATCTGATATTCGAAATAGCTGCCGAAGCGGCCGTAGTCGCGCTCGCTACTGCGGGCTTCTTTCGGGTTCGAGGGGTGGTCGAGGTAGAGCGTCGAATAGCGCTTACCGCCGAGCACGAAGCTGAGCACTTTCCAGGCTTCGTTGGTTGCTTTCGGATTCGCCGATTTCGCGTCCCAATTGCGCGTCGCTCCCGGCTTGTCTTTGCCGTCGGGACGCAGGTAGTACGTTTCGGCTTTGGTCTTTTCGGCGACTTCGTTGTCGGCGCGGAAGTGGAAGCCGGCGTGCTGCGGATCGCCGTCGAGCGTGATCGGTCCGCCGGTCGTCGTCACGAGCGAACCGAATTCGATGTATTGGCCCGGCTCGGCGTTGTAGACGGTGAGTTCGCGGCGCTCGTCGGCGAACTTTTCGCCCTTGGCGCCGTGCCAGCCGATTTGCACCTGATGTCGCCCGACGACGAAGCCCTCTTCCTTGCTGAGGAACTTTTCGTGCCCTTCGTAGGCCGGGGCTTTGCAATGCCAGACGTCGCACTTTAGGCCGTCGCCGTAGGTCACGCGATTGAAGCCGAAGAAGAGGCCGCGATGGTGCGTGAATTGCCCGCCGGGACCTTTCGTGACGACGCGCGACCCGTCCGGCGCGTAAACATGGTGAAACGGCTTATACGTCGCTTCGCGCGTCTTGGCGTCCGTCTCGTCGAGCTTCGGATGCACGTAACGGAGCACTCCTTGTCCGGCGAAGCGAAGTTCGGTTTCCCCCGGCTTTTCACTGCTCCAGACGAACGCTTCTCGGGCCGTCGCCGCAGACTCGCTCGAAGCGGGTTTGTCGGCGACCGAAAGTCGAAACGTCGCCGAGGCGCCGGCCTTGAGCGACGGCAGTACGAAATGCAATTCACCCTTTGTCGTTTCGTCGGTTTCGGAGGCGAGGCTCGTCACAGTCCATTGGCCCGGCACGGCGTCGTCTTCGCCTTCCAGCCAAACGGCGGTCGACTCGCTTCCTTTCGGCAGGTCGAACGGTACGCGAATCGGCGTTTCCGTGCGGTCGTGCTTCCCGGCGGAAACCGTAATGTCGTATTCGGCGGGAGCCGCGAGCGCCGCGGAGGCAAGCGCCGCCCCAATACCGAAGGCAATCACGGAGCAAAATCGAGAACGGGGCGAAGCGGAACGCATGGTAGGCTGCTCACACGCGGAGGATTTCGACACGGAGAAGTGTTCGAGAATAATCCCCCAGCGCTCCGCTCACAATCGCGCCGCTGCGGCAACTGCGACTTTTTTGTCGAGTGCCTTACGAACGCGCGGCGACTAGCTCGGCTTCGGCCGCTTCGGCCGTCGAGGCCGAGGCCTTCGTCGCCGCGGCAAACGGGCTCCCCTTTACGCCGCAATCGCCGAAGCTGATCCCGAGCGCGCGGGCCGCTTTCACGGCCGAGCAGGCCGGGTCGACGGTGCGGAGCTTGCTCACGGCGTCGGTGATCCAAACGCTTTCGATCGACGGCGGATTGAAGCAGACCATCCGGCCGAATTCGCCGCGATGAATCAGGTCGACGGCGAAGGCGCCGAACTGCGTCGCCAGCACGCGGTCGAACGTCGTCGGCGGGCCGCCCCGTTGCAAGTGGCCGAGCACCACGCAGCGGGTTTCGCGCCCCAGTCGCGTTTGGATTTCCGCGGCGACGACGTTGCCGATGCCGCCCAGAGCCACCTGGCGATTCTCCGCGCGGCGTTCGCGCGTGACCATCGCACCGTCGGGCAGGTGAGCCCCTTCGGCGACGACGACAAGCGTAAAGTGTTTGCCCTGTTGTTCCCGTTCGATGATCTTCTTGCAGACTCCTTCGAAGTTCCAGGAGATCTCCGGCACCAGGATGACGTCGCCGCCGCCGGCGATTCCGGCATGCAGGGCGATCCAGCCGGCGTGGCGTCCCATGACTTCGAGCACCATCACGCGGTCGTGCGCCGCGGCGGTCGTGTGCAGGCGATCCAAGGCGTCAGTCGCGCAAGCCACGGCGCTGTCGAAGCCGAACGTGTAGGCGGTCGCCGAGAGATCGTTGTCGATGGTCTTCGGCACGCCGACGACCGGAATACCGAATTCATGGAATTGTTGAGCAATCGCGAGCGAGCCGTCGCCGCCGATGCAGATCAGGCCTTGAATGTCGAGCTGTTCGCAGGTCACTTTCACGCCGGCGAGCAATTCGATGTCGAGTTCTTCTCGATTGTCGACGCCGCTGCGGGCCACGAAACGCCCCTTGTTCGTAGAGCCGAGAATCGTGCCGCCTTGGTTCAGGATGCCGGAGGTGTTTTTGTTGTTGAGTTGCTTGTAGGTAACCGGATCGACGAGCCCTTCGTAGCCGCGCAGAAACCCGATGCACTCGTAGCCGAGTTGCTGCGAGCTTTTCACCGCTCCCCGAATCACGGCATTGAGGCCCGGACAATCGCCGCCGCTGGTGAGTACGCCGATTCGTTTCATGTTACGGTTCGCGGTTCGTGGTTTTTTTGAGGTGTGCGAATGGGATCGATCGCCGCGTCGCTTGCGACGCGCAACGTCGTCGCCGCGCGCCGAGGACCGGCTTCCAACCGTAGGTCAAAGTTCGACCGGCCGCGGAGCGGGGCGAACTTTCCGCTCCGGCATGGTGCAAACCGGCACATTCATGGTTAGACTGTCGGCTTCCCGCCGGTCGCATTATGCGACCTTTGCCGCGTCTGACGGCATTCACGCACCATTCCCATTGGAGACGCTCGCTCTATGAAACTGCACCACTTTGCTTTTGGTTACGCCTTGCTCGGCCTGATGGCCGTCGCCAACTTCGCCGGCGCGCAGCAAGTCGCGGCTCCCAAGGCGGCCGCTCCCAAGGCGGCCGCTCCCGCCAAGAAGCCCGCCCCGGTAGTTCCCGCCGGCCCGAAGGAGTCGGTCACGCCCGCCCCGCGCGCCGGCAATTGGATGCAACGACACGAACTCATCAACAGCCGCGCCGTGCCGGGCCAGGTCGACGTGATTTTCCTCGGCGACTCGATCACGCAAGGTTGGGAAGGTGCCGGCAAGGCGGCTTGGGATAAGCACTTCGCCCCGCTGAAGCCGATGAACGCCGGCATCGGCGGCGACCGGACCGAGCACGTGCTGTGGCGGCTCGACAACGGCAACATCAAGGGCATCGCGCCCAAGGTCGCCGTCATCATGATCGGCACCAACAACTCGCGCACCAATACGTCGGCGCAGATCGCCGACGGTATCAAGGCCATCGTCGCCAAGCTCCGCGATAAGTTGCCGGAAACGAAGATTCTGCTGCTCGCAATCTTCCCGCGCGGCGTCGACAACAACGACGCGCTGCGCAAGACGAACGCCGGAGCGAACGAGATCGTCAAGTCGCTCGACGACGGCAAGAACGTCTTTTTCCTCGACATCGGCCCCAAGTTCCTGACGGCCGACGGCGTGCTGGAAAAGAAGATCATGCCCGACCTGCTGCACCTCAGCCCGGAAGGCTATGAAATCTGGGCGACGAGCATTTTGCCGAAGCTCAACGAACTACTCGGCAAGTAATTGCCGTTGCCGAGACCCGGTACGAAATTGGGGGAGTTTGTCGCGAATCTCCGTCGCGGGAAACTCCCCCTGTCGTTTCCGACGTTTTCAGGCGAATGGCGACGCCGCTGCGGCTTGCATGGCCCGAAGTTCGTCGAATGCCTATGATGAGCGTAGCGAGGCGATCTCCCCGATTTGATACCCGCAAAGCGATGTACGATGTTCCGTTGGCTGCACAGAACGACGACGGCGGCATTGCTCGTTGCCGTATGGTGCGGCGGAGCGTTCGCGCAGGTCGGCGCTGCGACGCCGGAGGAAATCGAGAGACTGCTCCACACGCTGGCCTCCGACGACTTCTCGGCCCGTGAGGCGGCGTCGCGAACGCTTTTGCGTTGGGCCGCGACGCCCGACGGCGCGCGACTGTTGAGGTCGGCGGTCGACAAGCATTCGTCCGACCTCGACGACGATTTTGAAGCTCGGGAGTTACTGGCCGAACTGCGGCAGGCCTTGCCCCCCGGCGATCAGGAGCAGGCGACCGCGGCCTTGCTGAGGTCCGAGCAGGTCGATGCCTTGCTGAAAGACCTCGATGCGGCCGAATTCGCGCGTCGCGACTTCGCGCAAGCGCGCTTGGCGGCGGCCGTAGCGGAACCGCGTAACCTCAACATTCTCGTCGAACGAACGAAGGCCCGGCTGGCCGATCGCGGCGGCTCGCTCGATGCCCGACGACGTATGGAAAGCGTTTGGCAAGCCGTGTGGTCGGCTTGGCTAAACCACGAACTGAAGCCCGAAGGGTTGAGTGCGGCGACGGATGCCGATATCGAGTCGGCGATCAACCAACTGGTTCGCGTTGCCGCAAACGCCGACGAGGCGCCCGACGTTGCTCGCGGCCACGCTACGGCGGAACGCGAACTCCTGTATTGGCTGGCGCGCGACGATATGCTCCCACGCGTCCGTGCCGCGTTGGACCGACGTTTACGCGACGCGGAAGCGACGCCGCTGCCGCCTGAAGCCGCCGATCGATTGCAAGTCGTCTACGATTGGTCGCGGCCTGCGATGGTCGCCGAGTTTTGGGAAGGGGGCGAACACAAGGCGATCCAGCATTTGATTCTCGGCGTGCCGAATCAGCCGGCCAATGCCCCGAAGCCGAGCCTTTTCGATCGTTGCGACGATCGCACGGCGCATTGCGTCAGCGGCAACTCCTTGTCGCCCGGCGATTGGCCGGTCGGAGTGTTCTTTCCGCATCCGTCGAGCATGCAAGACGGCGCTCAGTTTCACTTGAAAAACCTGCCCACGCCTCGACGCCGTTTGGCGTATCAATACGAAGTGCCGACGGAGTTGTCGCGCGAGCGCCAGCAAACGCTTGACGCCGTGCGCCGTAAGGCGATCACGCGCAACACGTGCCGCCGCTGGTTGGAAGAAAAGCATCGACTCACGGGACGCGAACTCGACATGCTCGTGGTGCTCGACCCGGAAGAGGTGTCGCTCTTTGCGGCCGACTACTTAGCGACGGTGCCGGACGAACGCATTCCGCACGACTCGCCGACCCCGTTCGGTAACGGCAGCAGCCACGGCTTGTTCTGTTATCAGCTTTCCCGCATCGGCACCGCGTCCGCAGGCGTCGCATTGCAAAAGGCCGTCGATCGAAAGCTGGTGCTGCTTCCCGTGGAAGAGACGCCCTATCGCATGGATTGGGTGGCGCTACTGGTCGTCGCCGAGCGGTATCAGTGGCCGGGGCGCGATGCGTGGCTCGCGGACCATATCGCTTCGACCGATGCGATCAATATTCGCGAACCGGAGGCCGCCGACGTCGGGGCCAGCGCCGCGGCGGTGCTCGTTCGCGCGGCCGGCGGGTCGGAATCGGAATTCTCCCTCAAACGCCGGGAGTTTCCGGAGCTCATTGACTTAGAAAATCCAGGATTCGCCTTTACTCGACCGGAAGGGCGGGCGGCGGTCGAAAAATGGTGGCGCGATCTCGCCGCACGCGAAGCGTCGAAAACCGGGCCGTAAGAGACGATTCTTGCGAAACGGTGAGTGCCGAATGCGTTGCCGGCGCGTCGGCCGGATCGGCAAATTTGAATGCGTTTAACCAAATTGATTTGACGCCTTTCGCGTGTTCGGCTGTAATACTTCGGTTCGTAGGCGTGGGTAGACGCGTACGAATGTTCGACGAGCGACGGCAGCGTCAAAAAAATTCGCGATCGATTCGAAAATAGCGTGAGGCAGCTCCGGGTAGGGCCGGCCGCACGTTGAGTCGATGGTCGGATTGATGGCGCTCCTTCGGAAGTTTGCGGCATGGGTAGTGTCGCAACTTTCGCGGCGGCGTTGGCGCCGCGCGTTGGTCGCAACGTTCGCTCGGTTTGTCGAGTTCGGGTCTTGTAGTGTTTGGGAACTGCTTTTGCCGCCGCAGTGCGCTGGTCGGACGAGTTCTTGCGCTCGACGTCCGTCAGACTTGCTTGCGGCCAGGATGCGCTCATGGTACGGATGCGATTTTCCGAGGGGTTTTCCGCGCCTCGGCCGAAGAAGTCGGCGGTGACGGCCATTTTCATCGGACCGCTCGGGCACGGCGTCGGGCTGGCGGCCGATATCCTTGCGCATGTCGCGGAATCGGCCCGACATGCCGTCGTGCGCGACCGTCGAATCACGACGGGCCCGGCGAGTTCCGAATCGCCGCGCGACGGCTTCTTGCACGTCGTGCGGATGGAAGAGGGGGCTTCGCGACGCGGGGGCGTCGAAGTCGCGGAGTCGGCCGACTTGGTCGTGGCCTGGAACGTCGAGGCGGCGCTCGCATTCGCGCACTTGTTGAAATCGCCCGACGATCTTTACATTCTCACCGAGGATCGCGTGCCCGGCTGGCGACGTGATCTCGCTCTCGACGCGCAGTTCGGGGCGGCTTCCGGTGCGCGTCGGGACCGTCATGCGTCGGGGGCTTTTTCCGCCGTGCGCGCGCTCGGCATGATCAGCCGTCGGCTGCCGTTTCAAGACTCGCACTGGCGACACATCGTGCCGCAGCATGTGCCGCAGAAAATTTCGCAGGCCGCGCTCGACCACTTCTTCGCCGCCGCTTGGTAGCTCCGGTACTACGTCGGCGACGATGCGTGCTTGACGAACCACGCGCAGAAACGGGCCACGCCGGCTTCAAAGCTCGTCGTCGGCGCGTAGTCCAATAGGCGGCGAGCTTTGGTCAGGTCGGCGTGCGTCACGGGCATCTCGCCCGGTCGCTCCGGCAAACGCTCGATCGTCGCCTTGCGTTCGAGCGCTCGTTCGAGCACGGCGATGACCTCGCGGATGGAAACCGGCTCATCGTGCCCGAGATTGATCGCCTCACCGACGACTCCGTCGGCCGTGAGCGCGGCTTCCAGGCCGTCGCAGAAATCGTCGACGTAGGTGAAGTCGCGACGGATCGAGCCGTCGCCGAAGAGCGGCAAGGGCCGGCCGTCGAGAATCGCCCGGGCGAAGATCGTCAGCGCCAGGTCCGGCCGAAGTCGCGGTCCGTAAATGCTAAACGGCCGAATGCAGACGACGGGGACGTGAAACAGATCGCAGTAGGTCAGGCCCATCAATTCGGCGGCTCGTTTGCTGGCGCCGTAGGGGCTGAGCGGCGTGCCGAGGTAGGCGTCTTCTTGAAACGGCGCCGAAGCGTTGCGCCCGTAAACCGTCGAGGAAGAGGCCAGCAAGAATCGGCGTACCGGCTCGTGACGAGCCGCATCAAGCAGCGCGAGGGTGCCGCCGACATTGTGCTGCTCGTAGGGAAACGGATTCTCGACGCTGTAACGCACGCCGGCGTAACCGCCGAGATGCACGACGTACTCGATGTCGTGCGACCGAAACAAGGCGCGCATCGCCGCGGCGTCGGTAAACGTTCCTTCGACCATGCGCACGCGCGAGTGATCGGCGAAGAATCGCACGTTCTCGCGTTTCAGTTGCGGCGAGTAGTAGTCGTTGTAGTTGTCGAGACAGGTGATCTGCGCGTGTTCGTGTCGGAGCAGCCGTTCGATAAGTCGGCTGCCGATGAATCCGGCGCCGCCGGTGACGAGAATGTTCACGAGTCGCAAGCCTCCGTGCGGCCAACGTCGAGCTACAGGCCGAACCAGTTCGTTAGGGACAATCGGGCGATGATCGCCAGCGCTCGGCGCGCTTCACGCATGTTGATTTTGCTGTTTCCTTTGACGCGGTCGCAAAACAATATCGGTACCTCGGCGAACCGGCCGCCGAGCCGCTTCAAACGCCAGATCGTTTCCTGCTGAAACGAGTATCCCGTGGAGATATACGCGCCGAAATCGAGCTTGCCGAGCAGTTGTACGCGGTAGCAGCGGTAGCCGCCGCTCACGTCGCGCGGGCGCAGCCAGAGGAGCCATCGCGCGTACAGATTCACCGCTTTGCTCATCAATAGGCGTTTGAGCGGCCAGTCTTCCACGCCGCCCCCCGCGACATAGCGTGAGCCGATCGCCAGGTCGATCGGCGGGGCGCCCGGCGGTTCCATGGCGGCGATAAGATTCGGCAGGTAGCGCGGATGATGGCTGAAGTCGGCGTCCATATTCAAAAAGTAGCGATAGCCGTGTTCGATCGCGTACTTCATTCCCGCCATGATCGCCGTGCCGAGCCCGAGTTTTCCCGTGCGATGCAAACAATGCACGCGCTCGTCGCGCGCCGCTAGTTCGTCGACCCAGCGACCGGTGCCGTCCGGCGAATTGTCGTCGACTACGAGCAAGTGCGCATCGGGAGCGTAACGAAAGATCTCCTCCACTAAGTGCGGCAGGTTTTCGATTTCGTTGTACGTCGCGATGTTGATCAGCGTCTTGTCGGCGAGAGACATCAGGCGGAACGCATGTTAAGAATCTTACATAAAGCCGGAAGTGAGCAACTCTAGTCGAACCCCGCCGAGGGGTAAAGCCGCATTCGCGGGCCGCGGAATCCGCGGCGATTTATCGCGAGTTCGAGTGCCGCAACGATGTTTTCGAATGCCGCGACTCACTGGGAAACGCTATACTGCCGGCCCCGCCGCGAGGCTCTCCGCCCGTGCGTCGTTCTCCATCGTTTCCCGCCGCAAAGCATCGCCATGTCCGAAACGCTCGGCGTCGAATCGGCGCAGGCCGAAACTTCCGGAACCGACGCCGGCTTCGGCCGCCCCTTTTGGTTCAGCTACGCCGCCAATCTTTCGATGATGGTGTCGGTAAGCCTGCTGTTCGTGTACGCGGAGTTCATCGAATCGATCGGTGGACGAGAGTGGAACATCGGTTGGATCGTCGGCATCGGCATGGTCGGCGCCATCTTGATGCGCTTCGCTCAAGGAGTGGGCATCGATCGATTCGGCGCGGGACGCGTTTGGATCTGCTCGAACATCGGCTACGTCACCTGTTGCCTGTTGCATCTGGCGGTGTCGCGGGTCGACACGCCGTGGATCTACATCCTGCGCGTGGCGTATCAATCGAGTTTGGCCGGTATCTTCGGAGCCTCGATCACGTATGTGTCGGGCCGCGCGCCCGTCGCTCGTATGGCGGAAGTCATCGGCACGCTCGGGACTTCCGGATTTATCGGCATGATGGCGGGAACGGCTCTCGGGCGAGCGATCATCGGCTCCGGCACTGCCGAGCGATCACATTTTGATTCGGTGTTTCTGACGGCGGCGACGCTCGGCACTCTGTCGTTCTTCTGCACGCTCGGCGCGACGTACGGCTACGTTCCGCGCAAACGCTCGCGGCGAGGGCCGCCGCTGTGGTGGCTCATCCGCCGTTACAATCCGGGCCTGATTCTCTTGATGAGCATTGCGACGGGCATCGGCTTGAATCTGCCGACGGTGTTTCTAGCGACTTATATGGAGGAACTCCATCTCGCAGACGGGCTGATGGTTTTCTTTAATCTGTATCCGCCCGTCGCTTTCGTGGCGCGCATCTCGATGCGGCGCGTGCCCGATCGATTGGGAATTCGGCCGATGATTGCGCTGGGGATCGGAGCGTTGGTCGTCGGACTATGGACGCTCATTCCGGTACGCGAGACTTGGCATCTGGCGATTCCTGCGCTGTTTATCGGCGTGGCGCACGCGAGCTTATTTCCGGCCGTCGTAGCCGGGGGCAGCGGTGCGTTTCCAGGACGCTGGCGCGGCACCGGCACGACGCTCGTGCTGGCCATGTTCGACGTCGGCACGCTCGTCGGCGCGCCGCTCGCCGGAGCGATTCTCACCCTGACGCGCGGCGAAACAGGTCCCAACTATGCGACGATGTTCGGCATCGTCGGCCTGCTGATCGCGCTGGCAGGCGTCGTCTACTTCGGCGTCGCGCGCCGCGCGCCGACCCGCCGCAGGGCGTGAGCGTGCCCCGGCTTCGAAGTCGCCGATATTGGCGCCGTCAGGAGTTCGCTTTCGCGGCACGTGTTTCCCGCCAGCGTCGATAGCCTTTAGTGAGCAAAGGCAAGATCGACAGGAAGATAACGACGACCACCACCTTGTCGATATGCTTTGCAATCTGAAAACTCTCGCCGAAAACCTGCCGTAGCAGCGGTTCGAGCATATAGCCGACGCAGATCATGCTGACGATCCAGCCGATGCCGCCGAGCACGTTGAACGAAAGGAACGACTTATACTCCATGCGGGCCGCGCCGGCGACGACCGGCACGAACGTCCGAATCAACGGAATGAAGCGCGCGATGATGATCGTCTTGCCGCCGTGGAGTTCGTAATAAGCCTTGGCCGCCAGCAGATGGTCACGGCGGAAGAAGCGGCTCTCCGGGCGATTGAAGATCGCCGGGCCCGCTTTCGCACCGATAGCGTAGCCGATCGTGTCGCCGATGATCGCCGAGGCGCAAAGGGAGACGGTTAGCGGCAAGATCGGCCAATCCGCGCTGCGGGCCACGATGCCGGTGACGACCAGCAGCGAATCGCCCGGGAGAAGGAAGCCGATGAGCAGTCCCGTCTCCGTAAAGATAATGAGGTTCACGGCGATAAACGCGGCCCACATCACGCCGGGTTGCTCCAACGCACGGACGTAGACTTCCGGAGTCCGCAGGTTACGCGGATCGGCGAACGTTGCTAGGAGGTTCCAAATCTGCTCGAAAAAGTCTTCCATGTCGGCCGGATTACGGGGTGGCGACGAACAAAACGAAATGTGATGAGAACGTTGGGAAGTCTAGCCGCCGAGTTCCAACCCGGGTAGTGCGATTGATGCCGGGGCACGATAGAATGCGGCCCGCATCGCGGTAAACCGCCGTTGTCGCCGCCGCAGTAGTAACAGATTAGCGAGGATTTCGTGACGCACCCCGAGCCGCGTTCTCGCGGAATTCCGCTCCATACGAAGATTTTGATCGGCTTAGTCGTCGGCGCAGTCGTCGGCTTGATCGCGAACTTTGCCGCCGCGAAATCTCCCGCGGCGGCGGGCTTCATTCGGGCGGCGGCGATTAACGTCGCGGAGCCGCTCGGCAAGGTTTTCTTGCGGCTCGTCATCATGGTCGTGGTGCCGCTGGTGTTTTCCGCGCTCACGCTTGGCGTGATGGAACTCGGCGACGTGCGCCGGCTCGGACGAGTCGGATTGCGTACGCTCGGCTTTACGCTGATTCTTTCGTTCACGAGCGTGGCGATCGGCATCGGGCTGGTGCGGCTGCTTCAGCCGGGGGCAAGTCTGACTGCGGACCAGCAACAGCAGCTCAATCAGCGGTTCGCGCCGCAAGCCGGCACGTCGGAAGCAAAGGCCGAAAAGGCCAAAAACGTTCGCGATGCGTTGCTCGACTTGCTGCCGGAGAATCCGTTGCAGGAGATGGTCGGCGCCGTCGACGGTTCCAGCCCCGGCAACGGCATGCTGGCCGTGATGGTGTTCTCGCTCGTGATCGGCGTCGCGATCACGATGTCTCCCGAACGCACGCAGACGTTGGTGCAAGTGTTGCAGGGAATGTTCGACGTTTCGATGACCGTGATCGGCTTTGCGATGAAGCTCGCACCTTACGCGGTTGCGTGCCTGCTGTTTTCCGTCACATCGCAGATGGGGCTCGATATTCTTTTGATCCTGCTGCGCTTCGTCGCCTCCGTGTTGCTCGGCCTCGGCTTGCAGATGTTCGTCGTTTACCCGATTCTGCTCCTTACCGCGGCGCGGATGCGGCCGGCGTTGTTCTTCAAGCAGATTTCGGAAGCGATTTTTACGGCCTTCGGCACCAGCAGTAGCAACGCTACGCTGCCGACGTCGCTGCGGGTGGCGCGCGAGGAACTGAAGCTCAAGCCGGAAGTTTCGCAGTTTGTGCTGACCGTCGGCGCGACGGCCAATCAGAACGGCACGGCGCTGTTTGAAGGGGTGGTCGTGCTGTTCTTAGCGCAGGTGTTCGGCGTCGAACTCACGCTCATGCAACAAGTCACGGTCGTACTGATGGCCGTTTTGGCGGGCGTCGGCACGGCCGGCGTTCCCGGCGGTTCGATTCCGCTCATCATCATCGTGCTCAAGACCGTAGGCGTTCCTAGCCAGGGGATCGCGCTGATTCTCGGCGTCGACCGTTTGCTCGACATGTGTCGCACGACGCTCAACGTCACCGGCGACTTAGTGCTCGCCGCCTGCGTCTCCAGCACGGAGGAGCGGAGCGAAAAGACCATTCCGGAGCGAGCGCTGGACTAGCGGCCCTTAGGTTTCGATCGGCGGGTCGACCATGCCGACTTGCAACGACCGCTCGTATCGTAGGACCGATTCTTTCACCGTCGCCGTCGCCACGGCGGCTTTATCCCAACCGCCCGTCTCGATGTGGATCCCTTCGAGTTGCTTGTAGGTCGCAAAGAAGTGCTCGACCTCTCGCAGGAAGTGTCCGGCGACGTCCTGCAGATCCTTATACTCGCCGAATAGCGGATCAGTGTCCGGCACGGCGAGCACCTTGTAATCATTGAGCCCGCGATCTTTCATGCGAAACAGGCCGACGACCCGGGCCTGAATTAAGCAGCCGCTGAAAGTCGGTTCGTTCACCATCACCAGAATGTCGAGCGCGTCTCCGTCTTCCGCGAGGGTTTGTGGGATGAAGCCGTAATCGCCGGGGTAATGGCTCGAAGAGTATAAGAACCTGTCGAGCCGGATAAGTCCGGTGTTCTTGTCGATCTCGAACTTGCTGCGACGCCCTTTGGGGATTTCAACGATGGCGTTGACGACCGACGGGATGTCGGTGCCCGGCGGCACCATCATGTATTGATTGCGAAGCGACATGTATTAACTGGCGCGGATTCGGAGGGCGGTGGTTTACGCCCCGGCGCTTGCTGCCGGAGCATCTATGTGAGCTACTGAAGGTAGAGCGGCCCCGGCGTTTTGCCAACCCTTAACCGTAGCCGGCGTGACGCCTAGCGAAACGGCCAGACGAGCGGCGCCAGGGCCACGGTGATGATTCCGACGAGAATATCGAGCGGAATTCCAATTCGCAGGTAATCGCTAAATCGATATCCCCCCGGACCGTAAACCATGAGATTTGTCTGATACCCGATCGGGGTGGCAAAGCCGTTCGAGGCCCCCATCATGACGGCGATGACGAACGGAAAGTGGTTTGCCCCAAGTTTGGCGGCGGTGGCGACGGCTAGCGGAAACATCAGTGCGGCGGCCGCATTGTTTGTGACCGCTTCGGTTACTAACACCGTGCCGAGGTAGATCATCGCCAGCGCCACCCAATCCGACCCGGCCGCCGCGTTCGTCATGCTCTCGGCCATGAATTTGGCCGCGCCGGTCACTTCGAGCCCTTTGCTGATGGCGAGCGACGCGGCGATCGCCAGCAGCACGTCGGAATTCAGGTTTCGCTTCGCTTGTTCGACGGAGCAGCAGCCCGTCAACAAGATCAAGGCTGCGGCAATTACCGCCGCTTGCAACATCGGCAACAGCGAGAAGCCTGCCGCCGAAATCATGGCGACGAGAATCGCCAAAGCGATCCCGGCTTTGTCGTGCTTGGGCGGGTGCGAATCTTGCAGTTGGCTGACGAGGAAGAAGTCGCGGCTATTGCGATGCTGGTTGACGAACGAGGGATGTGCTTCGAGAAGCAGCGTATCGCCGGTAGTGACTTCGATGTCGCCAATTTTCCCGGAAAGCCGCTCGCCGTTGCGGGCCACGGCCAGCACGACGGCGTTGTAAGTCGAGCGAAACTTCGCGTCGCGAATCGTCTTCCCGACGAGCGAGCAGGTGTTCGACACCACGGCTTCAATGAGGCAGCGTTGCGACCGAGGCGAATCAAGCTTGAACACCTGATCCGTGGCGGGCATCAGGCCGCGCGTGCGTTGTAGATCGACCACGGATTCAATCACGCCGACGAACACCAGCCGATCGTTGGCCCGCAAGCGCTCTTCGGGCGAAACGGCGGGTAAGACGATGCCGTCGCGGTCAATTTCCGCCAGATACACCCCCGGCAAATGCCGCAACCCGGCTTCTTCGATCGTCTTGCCGACTTGCGGACTCGCCGGATCGACCAGCATTTCCACCGTATATTGACGTGGGTCCGCCAGTTGACTGAGGGCCGGCCGCCGGTCGGGGAGCAGTTTCTTGCTAAAGAGAATTACAAACGCACAGCCCGCCAATGCAGCGGGAATCCCGACCCAGGAAACGTCGAACATCCCGATTGACTTGCCGTCGAACTCTTCCTTGTAAAGTCCGCTAATCACAAGATTCGTGCTCGTGCCGATCAGCGAGCAAGTTCCGCCCAGAATCGCCGCATAGCTGAGCGGGAGCATTAGCTTGGAAACGGGTACCCGGTTCTTCTTGGCCCAGTCGCTCACAATCGGGATCAACATCGCCACGAGCGGCGTGTTGTTGATAAACGCCGAGATGCCGGCGGTTGGAATCATGAGCCGCGCGATGGCGGCCGTTTGCGACTTCGGACTCCCGAGCACCCTCTGAGCCAGGAAGTCGATCGCCCCGGTCTCCGAGATGCCGGCACCCACGATATAGAGCACCGCGACGGTCACCATCCCTTCGTTCGCTAACCCCCCAAGCGCCGCATCCGTCGACAGGATGCCGGCACCGTAAAGCAGAGCCACGGCTCCCCACATGATGGCGGCAGGCGATGTCTTTCCCCATGCCAGCAGTCCTAGGGTCAGGAAGAGGACCGCGATCGTATACCAGCCTTGCCAGCCCATGCGTTGCTTCCGTCGTTGACGACTCTTGGAGCGAGGTCCCTATTCTCGTTAGACATCGGCCGAGCGATACCACCGGCTTGGCAAAGACTGCCGATTTTGACGGTAGTTCGAGCTGGACACTTGTCAGATCGGGAAAAACCGGGTGCCTGCTTTTTAAGCAGTGCTATCGCGACCCCGGTCTGGGCAGCACTGCCTGCTTTCAGTGCAAGCACTTCGCGATGCTGTAAGTGCTATCACCGCAGGGACTTTCGTTACTGGTATTGACGGCAAAATACATTTACGTCAAACAGTAGCCCGCGTGGCCGCTGGAAAAGGAATTCACCGCCCGTTTCAAGAAAAGAATCAAGGAGAGAATCGGTCATGGGAGAGAAAGAAACACAAGTCATCAAGGTTGCCCAAGAGTTGTT
>CAZWDN010000059.1:0-20061 GCA_964633125.1 uncultured Pirellula sp.
ATTCCGCCGGGCGACTACGATTGCACGGTCAGCTACGGTCCGGAATACGACGTCGTCGAGCAGAAGCTCAGCGTCGAATCGGGCTCGAAAGCCGTGCTCACCGCGAAGCTCGTCCGTTCGGTACAAACACCCGGCTTCGTCAGCGCCGATTTCCACAGCCATTCGAGCCCGTCGGGCGACAACGTTTCCAGCCAATTCGGCCGGGTGCTCAATCTGCTCGGCGAACACGTCGAGTATGCCCCCTGCACGGAACACAATCGCCTCTCCAGCTACACGCCGCACCTGAAGCGGCTCGGCGTCGAGCACCTGCTCGGCACGTGCGTCGGCATGGAGCTCACCAGCGCTCCGCTGCCGACTTCGCACTTCAACGCGTTTCCGCTGAAGCTGCACGAACATCGCCAAGACGGCGGCGGGCCGGTCGCCGACCCGAACCCGGAACTCCAGGTCGCCCACCTGGCGATGTGGGACGACCGCTCGGCGAAGCTCATTCAACAAAACCACCCCGATATCGGCTGGCTGTTCTACGACAAAGACGGCGACGGCAAGCCCGACTCCGGCTTCTTCACCAACGCGCTGCCGCATATCGACGTCGTCGAGGTGCATCCGCCGCATGAGATCTTCCTGGCGCCGCTCCTCGGCAAGGAAAAGACGGAAAACAATACCATCTTCAATTGGCTGCAGTTGCTCAATCAAGGGCACCGCATCCCGGGCGTCGTCAACACCGACGCGCATTACAACATTCACGGCTCCGGCTGGCTCCGCATTTATCTGGAGAGCCCGACCGACGATCCGGCGAAGCTCACGACCGACGACGTCGTGCATGCCGCCGAGCACGGGCACATCGTCATGACGAACGGCCCGTATCTGGAAGTGCGGGCGACGACGAACGACGGCAAACAAGCGATGAGCGACGGTCCCGGCGGCGACCTCGTGGCGGCCGATCGGAAAGTAAAACTGAAGATCCGCGTGCAATGCCCCAACTGGCTCGACGTCGACCGCGTACAGGTGTTCGTCAACGGCCGACCGCTGCCGAAGCTGAACTTCACGCGCAAGGACAACCCCGACGCGTTCCAAAACGGCGTGGTGAAGTTCGAGCGCGAGCTCGATCTGGAACTCGAAGCCGACGCGCACCTGATCGTGGCGACGATCGGCGACGGCTTCTCGCTCGGCCACGTGATGGGCCCCGACCGCGGCAAGGACAAACCAGTCGCCGTGTCGAACCCGATCTACATCGACCTCGACGGCAAGGGATTCACGCCGAACAAAGACACGCTCGGCGCGCCGCTGCCGGTGAAGGCGAAGGGATCGAAGTAACAGATCGGACTCCCCTCGCCCCTTGCGGGAGAGGGGCCGGGGGTGAGGGGGGATGAACGGATGACATGGCCGCCCGTCAAACCAAAACGTCTGATAAGAAAACGCTGACAGTTGTCGCGACGTAAATAGTTGTTGCAATCAAAGAATCGTGCGAAAGCCAATGCTCATGAAGACTCTGACGCAGTGGACCTCCGGCGCTTTGTGCGCGCTGGGCCTCGTCGTACCCGCCGCCGCGGCCGCGCCCGCGTCCCCGTCGCAAGTTGCCCCGAGCGCCGCTCCTGCGTCGCCGACCGAAGTGTCGGCCGGCGACGACGACGACGCGAAGCTCCGCGAAGGACACTCCTACCACGGCGAGGCGTTCGACGACGGGCCCCGGCAGTCCGCCTATCTGATGCCCGGCATGGGCAATGCGACGTTTTCCGTCACAACGAAAAGCGCCGAGGCGCAGAAGTTTTTCAACCAGGGCCTTGCGCAACTGCACGGCTTCTGGTACTTCGAAGCCGAACGCTCGTTCCGCCAAGCCGCGGCGCTCGACCCCGACTGCGCCATGAACTATTGGGGGATGTGCCAGGCCAACGTGAACAACACGAAGCGGGCCGAGAAGTTCATCGCCGAGGCCGTGAAGCGCCGAGACCAAGCAAGCCCGCGCGAACGGCTCTGGATCGACGCCTGGGCCGCCTACTACAAGCCCGACCCGGCGCCGGCGACAAAAAGCGAAGCGAAACCGGAAACCAAGAGCGACGCGAAGCCGGAAACGAAAGCCGACGCCAAGCCTGCCGCAACGCCGCCCGTTGCGCAGCCGGCCGCCAAGCCCAACCCGACGCGCGACAAAGACCGTCGCCAAGCGCTCATCAAAGCGATGGAAAACATCGTGCATGAGCACCCGAACGACGTCGAAGCCAAGGCCTATCTCGTGCTCACCATCTGGCAGGCTCGCGGGCCGTTGCCGATCGTAAGCCATCAGGCGGTCGACGCCTTAATCGATCAGGTGCTGGAGAAGAACCCGATGCACCCGATCCATCACTATCGCATTCACCTCTGGGACGATCAGAAGGCGATTCGGGCGCTCGGCTCCGCGGCGCTCGGCGGTCAGGCGACGCCCGGCATCGCCCACATGTGGCACATGCCGGGCCACACGTTCTCGAAGCTGCAGCGCTACGAAGACGCCGCCTGGCAGCAAGAAGCGGCCTCGCGCACCGATCACGCCTACATGATGCGCGATCGGATCATGCCGGACCAAATCCACAACTACGCGCACAACCACGAATGGCTCATCCGCGACCTGAGCAACATCGGCCGCGTGCGGTACGGCATCGAGCTCGCGAAGAACCTGATCGAGATGCCCCGACATCCGAAGTACAACGTCCTCACGAAGAACGGCACGGCGCATTACGGCCGCACCCGGCTGCTCGAACTCCTGCAGCGCTACGAACTGTACGACGACCTGTTATCGCTCGTCGGCACGCCGTATCTGGAAAAGCCGGAACTGGCTCGCGATCAAGCCAAGCATCTCCGCGTGCTCGGCGTTGCGGCGTGGGAAGCGGGCGACGCGGCCGCGGGTCGGCGTTATCAAACCGAGCTCGAAACGCTGCTCGCCAAGGAGCAAAAAGCTCAAACCGAGGCGGCCGATAAAGCCGAAACGGCCGCCAAGCAGAAGAAGGAACCGAAGGAAAAAGTCGCCAAGGCCCGCAACGACGCCCTGAATCCGTTCCGCGCGCAGATCTCGCAGCTCGAAGCCTCGTTGGCCGACGTTCGAGCCCGCGGCCTGGTGAGCGACAAGAAGTACGCCGACGCCCTCACGCAGCTCAAGAAGGCCGGCATCACCGGCGGCGAGTACCTCTCGCGCGTCACGCTCCTCTCGGGCAATCAAAAGGAAGCGGAACGTTTGGCTCGCGCCGTGTACGGCGCGAGCGCGAAGCAGGTCGTGCCGACGGCCAACCTCGCGTACGTCCTCTGGAAGTGCGGCAAGCGGGACGAAGCGGCGAAGACGTTCGCCGAGCTGCGCACGCTGGCCGGGTCGGCCGATCTCGACGTCCCCGCGTTTCAACGACTACAGCCGTTGGCCGCGCAATTAAAACTCCCCGCCGACTGGCGCACGCCGCCGGCCACGCGCACCGACATCGGCGTGCGACCCGCGCTCGATACGCTCGGGCCGATCCGTTGGGAGCCGTCGGCCGCGCCGAGTTTCACCGCCTTCGATGCCGACGGCGGCGCGCACGCGCTCGCGGAGTACCGGGGGCGCAACGTGCTTTTCGTTTTTTATCTCGGCTTCGGTTGCTTGCATTGCGTCGATCAACTGAAGGCGCTGCATCCGCTGACCGGCGAGTTCAAAAAGGCCGGCATCGAGATCGTAGCGATCAGCACCGACAAGCCCGCCGATCTCCAATCGGCTTTGGCCGCGCTTAAGCCTGCGGAACGGTATGCGTTCACGATTTTGTCCGGCGGCGATCTTACCTCGTTCAAAGCCCTGCGCGCCTATGACGATTTCGAAGCGCAAGCATTGCATGCGACGGCGCTGGTCGACGCGGCGGGCCGATTGCGCTGGATCGACGTCGGCGCTGAGCCGTTTGCCGACGTGAAGTTTTTACTTGCCGAAAGCAAGCGGTTGTTGCAACTGTCGCAAGCCGCGCCCTCGAGTACGAAATCCGTGCAAGGGCCCGCCGAGTAAGGGAGGATTTCGACGTATGAAACGTTCGACGACCGTGCCAAGGACTCGGCACATGATTGCGCGCGGGATCTGGGTTTGCTGTTCGCTTTTCGCCGTATGTTCGCCGAACCCGTGGTGGTCTTCCGAGGCCCGGTCGGCGAGTATCGCGCGTGAACCGTGTTCCCCGATTTCCGGCACCCTCTTTCTTTGCGGCGGCGGTACGCTGCCCGATCGGCTCTACGACGAATTCCACAAACTTGCCGGCGGTGCGGAGGGCCGGCTCGTCGTCATCACCACGGCCTCGCAAATGGCCGGCACCGCGGAAGAGCACCTCTTGCTAGACCGCTGGACGCAGCGAGGCTTCCGCTCGGTGACGCGACTGCACACCCGTTCGCGCGACGTCGCGTCCGACCCCGCGTTCGGAAAAGCGCTGCGCGAGGCCACGGCCGTTTGGATCGCAGGCGGCGAACAACGTCGACTCTTGAACTCGTACGCAGGTACGCCGGTCGTCGAAGAGTTGCAGCGGCTGCTGGCCCGCGGCGGCGCCATCGGCGGCACCTCGGCCGGCATGGCGCTGATCGGCGAGGTGGCGATCGTCGACGAATACCTCGGAGTGCCCGTGCTCGACGCCGGCTTCGGCCTGGTCCGCGGCGTGATCTTCGATCAACATTTTTCCGAGCGCCGCCGCCAAGGGCGTTTGGCCAAGGCCCTCGCCGAGCATCCCGGCTTCGTCGGCATCGGCGTCGACGAACGGACCGCGCTCGTCATTCGCGGACGCGAATTGCGCGTGCTGGGCGAAGGGTGCGCGCACGTCATGCTCGGTGCGTCGAACGAGCGCGCCCCCGCGACCATTCGTCTCCGCGAGCATATGCGCGACGATCTGGTCGCGCTTTCCCGCGCCGCGCTGGCCAGGGCCTCGGAAATCCGCCCGCCGCTAAAAGACGCCAAGCACGCCGCCCCCGCGCCGTCGGCCCCGCCGCGCGTCAATAAAGGTTCGCTGCTCATCGTCGGCGGCGGCCGGATGACCGAGGCCATTCAACAGAAGTTCTTGGAACTCGCCGGCGGCTTGGAAGCCAAAATCGTCGTCGTACCGACGGCGGGCGACCAACCGGAAAAGGCCGACGCCGAAACCTCTTGGCTTACGAAGGCCGGCGCTAAGAGCGTCAGCGTCGTACATGCTCGTTCGCGCGAAGAAGCGGAGTCGGAATCGCTGGTGGAAAAACTACGTCAGGCCGACGGCGTATGGTTCGGCGGCGGCCGGCAATGGCGCTTCGTCGACGCTTACGAAGGGACCGCCTGCTACGAGGCGTTTCACGACGTCTTGCGCCGCGGCGGCGTGATCGGCGGCAGCTCCGCCGGAGCCACGATCCAAGGAGAGTACTTGGTCCGCGGCAGCCCCCTGGGCAACACCATCATGATGGCCGAAGGCTACGAACGCGGCTTCAATTTCCTCCCCGGCACCGCCATCGATCAACACTTCACGCAACGCCGAAGGGCGCCCGACATGCTGCAGCTCAAAAAGACGTTCCCGCGGCTGCTCGGCCTGGGAATCGACGAAGCCACGGCCGTCGTCGTGCGCGGGCAGGAGTTGGAAGTGGTCGGCGACAACAAAGTCTCGGTCTATCCGCCGCGTCCGGCGGCGTCGCTCGCGAACGACGCGTCGGACACCGACCTGCCGGAGACGTTCGCGCCCGACGTGCTCGCGCCGGGCGAAACGTACGACCTCGTGCGCTTCGCGCGCCGCCCGACGAACGGCGCCGCTTCGCAGTAACGAATGATTCCTGTGCCGCTGCCGGCTTGTCCGGCAGCGGCACACGGTCGAATGGAAGCAATGCTCGACTACTTTCCCGCGGCGGCCTTCTGCGAGTGGAGCGGCGCCTTCGAGCGGCCGCCGCGCCACAGGTCGAACTCCGGCGCAGCGTACTTCGTGAAGAACGCCTGCAGCCGCGTGCGCAGCGCTTCGCGCAGTTCCGCATGCGCGGCATCATCATACAGGTTGCGCCGCTCCTCCGGATCGGCCGCGAGATCGTAGAGTTCGTGCGGGCCGTCGGGATGCCGCAGAATCAGTTTGGCTTGCTTCGTGCGCACGGCCCGGACCGTTTCGAATTCGAAAAACATCACGTCGTCCCAAGCGGCGGGCGATTCTCCGCGCAGCGCCGCTGAGAAATCGCGGCCGGGGGATTGTAGAACGCTCTTCGACTCCGGTCGCTCTCGTTCCCGGCGCGCCTCCAGCTCGGCGACGCCCAGCGCGCTTAAGACCGTCGGCAGAAAATCGTAGTTGCTCACGAGCAAGTCGCTCCGCTTCCCCGCCGCCACGCTTTGCGGCCGGCGGAAGATCAGCGGAATGTGCATCGTCCAATCAAAGGCCGTCAGCGGCCGCGTGTGATCTCCCATCCCCCAGAACCCTTGCTGGCCGCCGGCCAGCCCTTGATCGGCCGTAAACACGACCAACGTCTTCTCATCGAGCTTCAGCCTCGCCAAAGTTTCCAGCACGCGGCCGACGCCGTCGTCGACGCCGCTGATCTCCGCGGCGTAGCGGCGAATCGACGTCGGGTTGTTGATATAGTCGCGATTGTTGAACAACCGCGCGTCGGGCGCTTCGCGCGGAAACGACGGCAGCAACTTATCGGCGTAATAGTCCCGGTGTCGATTGCGGGCCTCGTTCAAGAGCAGCGATCCCAGACCGTACGGGCCGTTGTAGGCGAGAAACAGAAAGAACGGCCGCGCGTGATGCTTCTCGATGAACTGCACGCCGCGCTCCGTCCAGAGGTCGGTCAGATACTGCGGTTCCTTGCGCACGACGCCGTTCTCGATTACTTCCTGGTCGTAAAACTCCGCGCTGCTGCCGGCCGGCTTCGTGATCCACAGTTCGTCGAAGCCGGCCTGCGGCGCGAGGTTCGCGCCCAGGTGCCATTTGCCGCTGAGGCCGCACGCGTAGCCCGCCTCCTTCAAGATTTGCCCGAGCGAACGAAACTCGCCGATCGTCGAATAGGAACCTGCACCCGTTTGCGGCGCGCCGCCGGCCAGAAAACTATGCACGCCGTGCTGCGACGGGATCAGGCCCGTGAGAAACGTGGCCCGCGTCGGCGAGCAGACGGCGTTGGAACTATAGGCGTGCGTGAAGAGCGTCCCTTCCGCGGCGAGCCGATCGATCTGCGGCGTGCGCACGTCCTTGTTGCCGTAACACCCCAAGGTCCAGGGACCGTGGTTGTCGGTCATGATCAAAATGAGGTTCGGCGGCTCCGCAGCAAATGACCAATGACCAAGCATCAAACTCCCAACAAGGAAACAAACTCCCATGATCAAATGTCGGAGCGGCGCCCTCTCTTCGGTCCTTGGGTCTTTGGATTTGTTTGGAATCCGGTGCTTGGTCATGGGAATATCCGCAAAGCATTCATGAACCTAGCCGCATGCAATCGCCGGTTCGATTCTACTCGCTCCGCAAGCCGGATGTTGCATTGCCGCGGGCGAGCGCGCAGATTGATAGTTCGGCGTGCCGCTGCCGGCTTGCCCGGCAGCGTCTGTTGAAAATGCTCGGAGCACTGCCGGACGAGCCGGCAGCGGCACAAACCAACAACTCCCCGTACTTTCCTTCGCGGAAACTTCCATGCGTATCGCCTCATCGTTCCTTCCCGCTTCGCTGCTTTGGGCCGCGTCGCTCCTGCTCGCCGGCTCGCAAGCCCGGGCCGACGTCAAGCTGCCATCCATTTTCTCCGAGCACATGGTCGTGCAGGCCGATGCGAAGGTTCCGGTCTGGGGTTGGGCCGAACCGAAGGAAGAGGTCCGCGTCGCGCTGGCCGGAGCGAAGGCCTCGGCCACGGCCGACGTCAACGGTCGCTGGCGCGTGACGCTCGGCAAGCTGCCGGCCGGCGGGCCGCACAAGCTTGTGGTGACGGGCAAGAAAAACAAACTCGAAGTCGGCGACGTGCTCGTCGGCGAAGTGTGGCTCGGCTCCGGTCAATCGAACATGGCGATGACGGTGAACCGTTGCCTGAACTTCGAACAAGAACAAAAGGCGGCCGACCTGCCGCAAGTGCGCATGTTCACCGTGCGCAGCGGCCCGACCACGGAGCCGCAAGCCGATTGCCAAGGCTCTTGGGCCGTATGCACGCCGGAGACGGTCGGCGGCTTTTCCGCCACGGCCTACTTCTTCGGTCGCGACCTGCACGCGGCCCTGAAGAAGCCGGTCGGCCTCATCAACTCTTCGGTCGGCGGCACGCCGATCGAATCGTGGATTTCCGCCGACGCGCAACGGGCCGAGCCGAATCTCAAGCCGTTTCTCGCCGTGATCGACGAAGCGAACGCCAAATTTGATCCGGCAGTTGCGAAAGCCACATACGACAAGCAAGTGGCGAAGTGGCAGAAGGACGTCGTCGCCGCGAAGGCCGCGAAGAAGCCGCTGCCGCAAAAGCCCCGCGATCCGCTTGCGACGCGCAAGCTCAAGGGAGGCGTCGGCGGCCTCTACAACGGCAAGATTGCACCGCTCGTCGGTTATGGAATTCGTGGAGCCCTATGGTATCAAGGGGAAGCCAACTCCCAGCCGGGCAAGGCTCAGTATTATCAAACGCAGCTCTCCTTGCTCGTCAAGGAGTGGCGCCGCCAATGGAATCAAGGCGAGTTTCCGTTTGCTTGGGTACAGTTGCCGAACTTCGGCGGCAGCCGTCCGGAGTGGGTCGTCGTGCGCGAGCAAATGCGCAAGACCCTCGCCGTGCCGAACACCGGCATGGCCGTGACGACCGACATCGGCGAAGCGAAGGACATTCATCCGCGCAATAAGCAAGACGTCGGCAAACGCCTGGCGCTGTGGGCCCTGGCGAAGGTTTACGGCCAAGCGATTCCCTACAGCGGCCCGATGATCGCTTCGCACGCGGTAAGCGGCGATCGCGTGGTGCTCACCTTCGATCATGCCGAAGGAATGAAAGCCGGCGGCGCGAAGCTGCTCGGCTTCGAAATCGCCGGAGCCGATAACAAATGGCATCCGGCCGCGGCGAAGATCGAAGGGGCGACGGTCGTCCTCTCGTCGCCCGAAGTGAAGACGCCGACGGCGGCCCGCTATAACTGGGCCGAAGAACCGACCGGCAACCTCACGAACAACACCGGCCTGCCGGCGAGCCCGTTTACGACGGAGTAGCGAACAGGCGCTAGGCGGTAGGCGTTAGGCGCTAGCTCTGTAGGGAACGCCCTCCGCGGCGTTCCCTACAGAACTGCTTCTACTTCCGCATCAACGCTTCGATCTCGTCCGCTTCCACCGGGATGTCTTCCATCAGGTCCACCGGACCGGAGGGCGTGACGAGGACGTTGTTTTCCAACCGCACGCCGATGCCTTCTTCCGGAATATAGATGCCGGGCTCCACGGTAAGCACCCAGCCGGCGGCAAACGGCGTGTGCATCGCGCCGACGTCGTGGACGTCGAGCCCCAGCGGATGGCCCAGGCCGTGCATGAAGTACTTGCGGCAGGCCGGCTCGTCGGGCGGGGCTTTCTTCACGTCGTCGGCCGTGATCAGTTTCAGCCGCACGAGCTCCTCGTTCATCATGAGTTGGGCTTCGCGCGTCCAATCGCGATGGAGCTTGCCGACGGTGCAGCCGGCGATCGAAGCCCGCATCACGCGGAGCACGGCGTCGTAAATATCACGTTGCCGAGGGGTGAACTTACCGTCGACCGGAACCGTGCGCGTGAGGTCGGCGTTGTAGTTGGCGTAATTCGCGGCGACGTCCATCAGCAGCAAGTCGCCGGCGCCGCACGGTTGGTCGTTACTGATGTAGTGCAAAGTGCAGGCGTTCGCGCCGGAAGCGATGATCGGCGTGTAGGCGAACTTAGCCCGATTGCGCGTAAACTCGTGGGCGAACTCCGCTTCGAGCTCGTACTCGGCCGTGCCCGGTCGTACGGCCTTCGCCACGCGGCGAAACCCGGCGTCGGTAATGCGAATCGCTTCCTTGAGAACCTCGACCTCCGCGGCCGACTTCACCAACCGCAACTGGTGCATCAGCGGCGCCAGCCGACGATACGTATGCAACGGGTATTCGCGGCGGCAATCTTCGATAAACCGCGCATCGCGCGATTGCACGTCGACCACGGCCCGCTTGTGTTCGTTGGTGTTAAGGAATACCTCGGCGGCGTCGCACATCAGTCCGCGCCACACGGTCGGCAACTCACTGAGCCATTTCACGGTACCGATGCCGGAGATTTGCGTCGCTTCGTCTTTGGAAAGCTTGTGCCCTTCCCAAGTCTTGAGGTGTTCGTTCGGCTCGCGCAGGAAGAGGATCTCGCGCAGCTTCTCGTCCGGTGCGTCGGGCGACAGCACCAGGAGCGATTCTTCCTGCTCGATGCCCGAGAGGTAGAACAGATCGGAATTCGGCACCAGCGGCAGCGAGCCGTCGGCGTTGGTCGGCGGCACGTCGTTGGCGTTCAAAGCCGCGAGCGCCCCCTGAGGAAGCAGCTTACGCAGCCGGGCCCGGTTGTCGACGAACAGTTGCGAATCGAGCGGATGGTGGCGCATGTCAGATCGGTTTAGGGTTTCAGGTTGAGGGTTCGCGGCTCCGCCAATTAGCCCCCGACCTCGTGTCGGGGAGCCGCCCGTTTTGAGGACGGGACCAATCCTGCCGGCATGCCGGCGAGCGGTTCGGCCTCATTCTAGCGACGCGGCAATTCCCGGTCGCCGGGAGAAAACCCGTACTGCGCGCTCCATTTTTACGTTTCCTTTGTAGTCGACTTCATCCATCGGCCGAAATTATTGTTGGCTGCGCCCGTCGTAGGCGGACCCGCGCGCCGTATTTTGTCCTCGCACCCGCCCGACCGGCGGCAAGGGAGTGTCCTGGTATGCGTAGGTTTTTGTCGATCGCGCCGGCCTTGGCTCTGTTGTTCACTCTTTGCGGCGCCGCGAGCGGGCAAGACCTTCCCACCACGACTGAGCACGGCATCACGATCGGGCCCGACCAGTTGGTCGCCGCCATTCAAGAGTCGCAGGACTTTTGGGGTCCGGTCCGGACGTACTTGGTCAGCCCCGACTGCACCGCGCTGACGCAGGTTGAGCGCGAACAAGCCGTCGCGTTCCTCAAACGCATCCATGAGGGGCTGCAACAGCGGCTCTTCGATCGCACGGAAGCCGACGCGATCGACCTCGTCAATTATCTTTCGCACCGCCTGCGGATGTTTGAAGTCTACCGCGGGCTGCGGGCCGCGATCGCCGACGACGCGCTGACGGTCGGCATGATTCAAGAATGGGAAGCCGCGTTCCGCGATATTCATAAGCATCCCGCCGGCGAACGAGCCCCGAAGATTTCGGCTCTGGTCGCCCGCATGGAAGGCCGGATGCAAGCCGCGGGGCTCGACGCCGCGAAGGTCGCCGCCGCGCAAAAGTTGTGGGTCGTGCAAGCCGACGTCACCGAAAAAATGTCGACGACCGGCGCGGGCCAAATGATGATCGACTTCGAAATCCTCGGCTGCACGGAAGTCACGATTCCGGTCGGCCAATTCCTGCTCGACGTCTCGAGCGCCGCCGACTGGGTGACCATTACTCGCGATCCGGGCACGACGATCGGCCGCGAGCACTTCGTCAAGGCCTTCAGCGAATTGGTGGAACTCCGGACGAAGTACGCTTCGGTCACAAGCGGCACGACGACCCGCTAAACACCGCTACGCTATGCGGCGCGGCGCTCGACCACGGGCGACGCCGCGCCGATGCGACGTTCCCAGGCCGTGAATCGGCGCGCCAAGGCGGTGTCGCCGTAAAAGCCGTAGGCGACGCACCAGGCGATCGCCGCGGCGAAGAGCGTATCGCTCACATAGTGCATGTCGCCGGCCACGCGTTGGCAAGCAACCATCACGGCCAGCCCGAGAAACAGTCGCCTCCCTTGCGGATAGAGCGCGCTGAGCCCGAGGGCCAAGCCGCACGCCGTGGCCGTGTGCGCCGAAGGAAAGCTTTGCCACTCATGCTCGTTGAGACCGAGCGGCAGCAGGCCTTGAAACTGCTCCCACGTCGAAGTCGCATCCGGCTCGCCTTGCAGCCAAAAGTGCGGACGGCAACGACCGATCGCCAGTTTGACGATGTTCGCAGCGATTCCCGCTCCCCAAGTTGCGCAGGCCAGTCGGACGACGCAGCGCGCGCGACGCGGATCGAGCGCCGCCACGGCGACGAAGAAAAACACGACGCCGGCGCCGTTGCCGAACGTCTCGGCCTGATTGAGCCACTGGACGACGGTCTTCGGCAGATCGAAGGTGAGCGGCATCCGCGCCACCGGACCGTCGACAAACAGGAGCGCCGCGAAGCCGGCGGCCACGAGCCCAAGCGGCGTCTGCCGCCGCCAAGCGCGCTCGGTCGGCGAAACTTGCGGCAAGACTACGTTCGGCCGATGGTCAACGGAAAGGTGCATGCGCGGCGAAGGAAGCGGGGAATAGCGGAGGAAAGGGGCAAACGCCGGGACGGCGGAATGTAGATGCACAGGCCGTTTCTTCCAAGAGGAAGCTTGAGAGCCGCCGCCGGTTTCCGCGACCTTGCCGGCACTACCTGCACCGCCCCGCCGCCGTCGGGCGTTCGCGCCAAATAGTCGCATTGTGAGCGTTTCCCACGACGCATAACATGACGCCTCGTTCGCGCCCACTAGTCGTGCAGGAAGCACGCCGTGCGAGCCGAAGCAAGGATGCAACGCCCGGGTATGCGCCTCGAAGTCCGCCATCAGTTCGTCGTCGTCGCGACCGCGCTGGTCGTCTTCTTCACGTTGCTCGGTCGTCCCTACCTCTGGGACGAAGACGAACCGAAGAACGCCGAGTGCGCTCGCGAGATGCTCGAGGCCGGCAATTGGACCGTGCCGCAGTTCAACTACGAACTCCGTACCGACAAGCCGATCCTGCTCTACTGGCTCATGCTCGCGGCTTATCAAGTCGGCGGCGTCTCCGAGTTCACGGCGCGCTTCTGGTCGGCGGCGCTCGCCGTCGGCACGACGCTGCTCACCTATCACCTCGGCCGGCGATTGTTCGGCGGATCGGTCGGGCTCTGGTCGGGCCTCGCCATGGCCACGTGTCTGATGTTCGCCGTCAGCGGACGCGCGGCCACGCCCGACTCGACGCTCATCTTCTGCATCACGCTCACGCTCTACCTCTTCGTACGCTTCGGCGGCGTGGAAAACGCAACGCAACCGTCGCCGCTGCGCCGCGGCGGGTATCCGGCAATGTACGCCGCCATGGGCTTGGCCGTGCTGGCGAAAGGCCCGGTCGGCGTCGTACTCCCCGGCGGAATCATGGGGCTCTATTTGCTTTGCCGACGGCAACAGGAATCAGCGCCGTCGCATCGGCCCGCAACTTGGTACGGTCGGGCGCTCGCTACAATCGCTCAAACATTCGCGCCGCGCCGCTTCCTTGCCGCTACGCTCGCGTTGCGTCCGCTCACGTTGCTCGCGGTCGTCTGCCTCGTCGCGCTGCCGTGGTACGTCACGGTCGGCCTCCGCACCGACGGTGCCTGGCTCGTCGGCTTTCTCGGCAAGCACAATGTCGCCCGCTTCACCGGCTCGATGGAAGGGCACGGCGGCCCGATCTTCTATTACCTCTTCGCCGTACTCGTCGGCTTCTTTCCTTGGTCCTGCCTGCTGCCGATCGGCATCTATCGCCTCGCGCTCCGCCTGCGTTCGGGCGCGGCGAACGAAACCCGCGCGGCCGACACGTTCCTCGCCTGTTGGGCCGGCCTGTACATCACATTCTTCTCGCTGGCGAGCACCAAGCTGCCAAGCTATATCCTTCCGTGCTATCCGGCGCTGGCAGTCATCACCGGCAAGCTCGTCGACGAATGGCTCCGCTCGCGCTCGCTCGTGCCGCGGCTTTGGTTCCGCTGGGCTCTCTACACGCCGGCGATCGTGGGCCTGGCGATCGCGGCCGGTTTGCCGATCGTGGCCCATTACCTTCTGCCGGGCGAAGCGTGGCTCGGCGCGGTCGGCTTAACGCTGCTCGCCGGGAGCGGCGCGCTCGTTTGGCTCGCGCGCGGGCGACACGTCGATCGCGTCCCGGCCGCATTCGCCGGCATGTCGCTCTTGTTCGTCGTCGCGCTCACGGCCGGTCTCGCCAGCCGTATCAGTTTGCATACCACGAGTCCGAGCATCGTCGCCGACGCGCGTAAGCTCGTCGGCTCGGAGCCGCAACTCGTCGCGTTCCGTCATTACGAACCGACGCTCGTTTACTATGCGCGCGGCCATGTACCCTCCTTCGGCACCGCGGAGGAACTCGACGCCTACCTAAACAAACACCCGCAGGCCTGCATCGTTACGCGCGATGAGCACCTGCCGGCTCTGGAAGAAGCGCTGCATGAAAAGCCGCGGATCGCGGCTCGTCATCGGCGGTTCCTACGTCGTCGCGGAGAGATCGTGCTCGTAGCGCCGCCGGCGCTGCAAACGGCTTCGGGCGCCGATTCGTGGAAGTCGCTGCGTTAGTTCGCGTTCGCCGTCGGTTGGTTTGCGAGAGAGTCCGAGGTTTCGGTTTCGGCAATCCTCACTTTTCGTTCAGGTCGCATCATGCGCGGCACATCGCACGCCGGCCCCCGTTGGATGGAGCGCGTTTCCGGAGCGTTGCAACGTCGGGCCGGCGCCTGGTGGCGACGCCTCTCCAGCCGGCCGCGCGCGGTTTCACCGGCCGGAGCCTTGCGCTGGTTGCGCGAATGCGCGGGGCGCGACCTGGGGCTATCGCCCACCTGCGGCACGACGGCCGTTTGCCCCGGCCTCACGGCGGCCGCCATTCCTACGCTTTGGAACTTCGGCGAAAGCGACCAGGCGCTCGCCTACGCGCGCAGCCTGCTGGCGCTGCAGCGCCGCGACGGCTCGCTTCCCGACGCCGGCCTGCTGCACGTATCTCTGTTTAACACCGCGCAAACCATCCGCGCCTGGCGCACGCTCATCGACGACGGCGCGCTGGCCGAAGCGCTTCCCGCCTTGCGTAAAGCTTGCAATTATCTCGTTTCGCGCATCAACGACGACGGCTCGCTCCGCATCCCCAGCGGCGGCGGCGCCTTCGAACGTTGGGCGCCCGCGGCCGTGCAACTCAGCGGGCTCGCGGAGATCATCTCGGCGGCCCAGCGCTTTCAGGTGCCGCAATGGCGGCTCGCCGCGGCCCGCGCCGCCGAACGGGCCGCGCGTTGCGAAGAGTTCGGCTTCGGCCAAGCGGCGTCGCACGTCGCCGCGCACGGCGTCGAAGCGTTGCTCGACTTAGGCGCGGTCGATCCGCGCTGCGAGACCTTGGGACGCCGCGCCCTCGACCAAGCCGCCGCTTGCCTGCGCAGCGACGGCTCGCTCACGGTCGACCTCGCTCACGCCTGGACCTCTTCGGCGGGGCTCGCCCATTTCGCGGCGCTCTGGTTTCGCACCGGCCAACGTCGCATCGGCGACGCCGCCATGCAATGCCTAGCCGCGCATCAACTTCCCTCCGGCGGCTGGTACGGCAGTTGGGGGCGCGGCGCGGCCTTCTTCCCGCACGGCTGCTCCGCTTGGACGGCCAAATACTCGCTCGACGCGGCTCGCGCCCAAGTCGAAGCGGCCTTCGCAGGCGCGCCGACGACGTTGCTCGAACCCTTGTCGCCGGACGACGAACGCTTGCGCACCGTCCGACGGCTCGCGGAAGAGACCGTCGCGCGCTGCGGAACCACGGCGCGCATCGCCGACGTCGGTTGCGGGTCGGGCCGTTACGTACGCGCGCTCGCCGAATATACGCCCCGCTTGCAACTCACCGGCATCGACCCTTCCGCCGCGCTCTTGGAACATCTGCCGGAGCGCGCCGCGGCCCTCCGCGGCAACCTCCTACGGCTGCCGACCGACGACGAAGTTTTCGATGCGGCGTTCTGCGTCGAGGCCCTGGAGCACGCGCTGGTGCCCGCCCGGGCCGTCGACGAACTCTGCCGCGTGGTGCGTCCCGGCGGTCGCGTGATGATCATCGATAAAGACGCCCGGTTTCAATCGCTATCTCATTGCGATCCTTGGGAACATTGGTTCGGCGCCCAACCGTTGGCGGTGAAGCTGTCCGAACACTGCGACGACGTCCGCTGCGAGCCGCTGCCGATGGGTCCGCAACAACGGACGCCCGGCCTGTTCCTCTGCTGGAGCGGCGTCAAACGAGCGACGGCTGCGACAGGCCGCCTAGCTCGGGCGGCGTAGTAAAGCGCCTGTAGGGAACGCCCTCTGCGGCGTTCCGTCTCCCGGAATGCGCGCCAAGACGCAAGGTCTGAAACCGACGACGACGCGGAACGCCACGGAGGGCGTTCCCTACAGAACGGTAACCGCGGTCACACGCACTTGCCGCAATGCCCCTTGAGCAGCACTTCCGTCAGGCTGCTGATGGTCGACTTCTTGCTTCCCGGAGCCGGCGAGATGTCGACGTGTACGTCGGTTAGGCAGGTCACCGCGCCGCAATCGATGCAGACGAAGTGCGGATGCTCGGCCGAATGGTCATGCCCTTCGCGGCGCACTTCGTAGCGCCAGACGTGGTCGCCCAGCTCCGCGCGCGCCACGAGGCCGCTCTCGGCCAAGTCCATCAGGTTGCGATACACGGTCGCCCGGTCGAGCCCCGTCGGCACGAGCTCCTTGGCCAGCTCGGCGTGCGAGAGCGGCGTCTTCGCGGCCCGCAATTGCTGCAACACCGCCAATCGGGCCGAGGTGCTCCGCAAGCCGGAGCCGCGCAGCAGCGCTTTCAGCTCTCCGATCTCTTCCGCAGCGCGGGCTTTCTTCATGTGCATGAGCCTCCGACGCGCCGGCGTGCGTCCGGCGACGCGTCGTCGCGAACTTGCCGTGCAGCGTTGTTGTAATAGTAACTCCGTCGCGTTGGCCGTTCAAGCCGGCGGCGGCCTCGGCACCCCGTGAAACCCCGCGTTTCCGGCGGTTTCGCGCACTCCGCTCGGTTGTGAAAGCCGGGCCCTCGGGTTACACTTGCCAGATTGGACACCACGCGCCGGCCGTGAGTAGTGAGCTCGCATGCCCCCCAGTTCCGCAACCGCCGCCAGTCAGGTTACCGCCCCCGTCGCCGGCCCGGCCGTCGACGCGGAGTTCATCCGCGTGCGCGGGGCGCGGATGCACAACCTGCAAAACGTCGATCTCGACCTCCCCCGCGACCGGCTCACCGTCATCACCGGCCCCAGCGGCTCGGGCAAGAGCTCGCTCGCGTTCGATACGCTCTTCGCCGAAGGGCAACGGCAATACGTCGAGAGCCTCTCGGTCTACGTGCGGCAGTTTCTTACGCAGCTCCAGCGTCCCGACGTCGACCTCATCGAAGGCCTGCAACCGACCATCTCCATCGACCAGCGCGCCGGCACGCAGAACCCGCGGAGCACGGTCGCCACGGTCACGGAGATTCACGATTACCTCCGCCTGCTCATGGCCCGCGTCGGCGAGCCGTACTGCCCGCAGTGCAACGAGCTCATTCGCCGGCAAACGCCCGACCAGATCGTCGACAATCTGGCGAGCATGCCGGTCGGCAGCAAAGTGATTTTGCTCGCACCGCTCGTGCGCGGCCGCAAAGGAAAACACCAAGAAGAGCTCGACGCCGTCCGCAAGGCCGGCTTCGTGCGCGTACGCGTCGACGGCATGGTCTGCGAAATCGACCAAGTACCCGAGCTCGCGCCGCGCAAGGCCCACACCATCGAAGCGATCGTCGATCGGCTGATCATTCGCGATAATCTCCGACCGCGCTTAGCCGAGAGCGTGCAACTCACGCTCAAGCACGGCAACGGCGTCCTCACCATTCTCTCGGCCCGCGCCAACGGCCCGGCCGCCGTGCAAACCGCTCCCGCGCCGGGCACGGCCCCTTCCGCGGCGCATAAGAGCAGCGGACCCAACGGCACGAAGCCGATCGGCCCGCCGAAGAACGGCGGCGCACCGGGCGCGACGAACGGCAACGGCAACGGCCACAACAAGCCGGGCGCCGCGCACGCCGCTCCCGCCGCGGCCAACACGGAGCCCCCGAAGCCGGCCGAAGTCTCCGATTGGAAAGAAGAACTCTTCAGCACGCTGCACGCCTGCCCGACCTGTCGCTTGAGTTTTGAAGAACTCGAACCGCGCACGTTCAGCTTCAACAGCCCCTACGGCGCTTGCCAAGCGTGCGAAGGGCTCGGCTCGCGCTCCGGCTTCGACCCCGACCTCGTCATCCCCGATCGCTCGCTCGCCCTCGGCTCCGGGGCCATCGCGCCGTGGCGCGAAATCGAAGCGGAAGAAATCGAACGTCGCCGGCACGACCTCGCCGAGTTCATGACCGATCGCGGCATTCGCTGGAACACGCCGCTCAAGAACCTGAAGCCGCAAGACTTGGAAGACCTGTTGCACGGCTGCGGCAAGAAGTTCGTCGGCGTGTTGGCGTTGCTCGATGAAGAATACGCCGCCGCCACGGCCGGACATCGCGACGAACTCGAACCCTATCGCACGAGCATCCCGTGTGCGGTCTGTCATGGTTCGCGCTTGCGACCGGAAGCCCGTGCCGTGCGGCTCGCCGAACAAACCATTCAATCCATCAGCGACATGCCGGTGAGCGATGCCCGTGCGTTCTTCGCGCCGCTCAAATTCGACGCCGAGCGCGAGCCGATCGCGCGGCCGATCATCACCGAAATTCTCAAACGTCTGGCGTTTCTCGAACAAGTCGGCATCGGCTATCTCACCTTGGCCCGCAGCGCCGATACGCTCTCCGGCGGCGAACTCCAACGCATTCGCTTGGCCACGGGCATCGGCACCGGGCTCGTCGGCACCTGCTACATTCTCGACGAACCGTCGATCGGCCTGCACCCGCGCGACAATCAACGGCTCATCGACGCGCTGCGCGCCTTGCAGCACCTCGGCAATACGGTACTGGTGGTCGAGCACGACGAAGCGATCATGCGGCAGGCCGATCACCTGATCGACATGGGCCCCGGCGCGGGCCGCCACGGCGGCACGATCGTGGCCGTGGGCACGCCGGCCGAAGTGTCGGCGAACCCCCTCTCGCTCACCGGCGGTTATCTCGCCGGCAGGCTTTCCATTCCCGTGCCGACCGCGCGCCGCAAAGCCAACCCGAAGCGGACGATCACCATCGAAGGGGCTTCGGCCAACAACCTGAAGGACGTCACGGCCAAGTTCCCGCTCGGCACGCTTACCTGCGTCACCGGCGTCAGCGGCTCCGGCAAAAGTTCACTGGTCAACGAAACGCTCGTCCGGGCCGTACGGCGCGAATTGCTCGGCGCGGGCCCCAAGCCGGGCCCGTTCAAGAAGCTCACCGGCCTACAGCAGATCGATAAGCTCATCGAGATCGATCAATCGCCGATCGGCCGCACGCCGCGCAGCAACCCGGCCACGTACACCGGGCTGTTCGACGAAATCCGCAAGGTGTTCGCCTCCACGCGCGAAGCAAAACAGAAGGGCTACAAAGTCGGGCGGTTCAGCTTCAACGTCGCCGGCGGCCGCTGCGAAGATTGTGAAGGGCAGGGGGTGCGGAAGATCGAAATGAACTTCCTGCCCGACCTCTACGTGCCGTGCGAAACGTGCGGCGGCGCCCGGTTCAATCGGCAGACGCTCGACGTGCGCTACCGCGACAAATCGATCGCCGACGTGCTCGACATGCCGATCGACGAGGCGGTCGACTTCTTCGAAAACTTCCCGGCCATCCATCGGATGCTCAGCTCGCTCAAGGAAGTGGGCCTCGGCTACGTGACGCTCGGCCAAAACTGCACGACCCTCTCCGGCGGCGAAGCCCAACGCATCAAGCTCGCCGCGGAACTGGCCCGCACCGCGACCGGCAACACGCTCTACGTCCTCGACGAACCGACGACCGGCCTGCACTTCGATGACGTTCGCCGACTCTTGGAAGTGCTCGTTCGTCTGGTCGATCTCGGCAACACGGTCGTCGTGATCGAACACAACCTCGACGTGATGAAGACGGCCGACTGGATCATCGACATCGGACCCGAAGGAGGCGCGGCAGGGGGCCAAGTCACGGCCGTCGGCACGCCGGAAGACATCGCGGCGCTCGACGGCAATGCGACGGGCACGTATCTCCGCGAAGTGCTGAAGCCGGCAAATACCGGGGAATGACGCATTCGTCCTCCCTCGCCCCTTGCGGGAGAGGGTGGATCATCGCGTGTTGCAAACACGCGATGAGACGGGTGAGGGGTTGCACT
>CAZWDN010000060.1:0-20022 GCA_964633125.1 uncultured Pirellula sp.
CGTTCACGGTCGGCGAGAAGAAGCCGCAACCGCACTGGGCGCACATCGGCTGGAACCCGATTCAAACCGGCGACGACTACCGACACGGCTCGAAGATTCTGGAGTTCCGCCGCGATGAAGCCAAGCATGAGTTTTACGTCCGCTGCATTCCGATGCAGTGGCCGCTCGATAACGTGCCGGCCGAATGCGAATTCGAATCTTGGATTCGCCTCGAAGGTGCGACGGCTCACATCCGCGGGCGGATGCTCAACCATCGCAGCGATAAGACGCAGTACCCGGCTCGGCATCAAGAGTTGCCCGCGGTGTATGTGAACGGGCCGTACTACCGGCACGTGAGCTACCAAGGTTCCAATCCGTACACGAACGACGCGCTCACGCACTTCGACGTGACCGAGGGCAAAGGATTCCCCTGGCGACACTCGACCATGACGGAAAACTGGGCCGCGCTCCTGAACGAGCAAGATTGGGGGCTCGGCGTTTGGCATCCCGGCTGTTTCGAATTCTCCGGCGGCTTCGCGGGAAAGACCGGCAGCGGCGGCACCAAAGACGGGCCGACCGGGTATATCGCGCCGGTGCAAACGGAAATCATTGATCACAATATCGACTACGACTATCGCTACGTGCTCGTCCTCGGCACGCTCACGGAGATTCGCGACTACGTCACGGCCCATGCCGACAAAACGCCGCGCCGGCCGAACTTCCGCTTTGACAAAGATCGGCAACATTGGCGCTATGCGAACGCGCACGATTCCGGTTGGCCGATCCGCGGTGAACTCGACGTCACGTTCGACGGCCACGACCCGCACCTGACGAGCGCCCGCGATTTCTGGCAAGCCGCGGACGCCCCGAAGCTTTACGTGACGGCCGCCTTTCGACAGTCGCAAAAGCATGCGCGGCTCTATTGGCGACGGCTCGGCGAAGCCGGTTTTTCGGAGCCGAACGCCGTGAACTTCGAAGTGGTGCCCGACGGCGCGATGCGCACGTACGAGATCGACCTCTCGCGGCACGCGAACTATCAAGGGGCGATCATCGCGCTACGGCTCGATCCGACGGAAGACCCGGCAATGGGGGACGGGATCCGTTTGAAGTCGATCTCCGCGAGTCGTGATCCATGACGCTACTTCTTCCCCACGCAATACAGCGTCGTCGTCGAGCGAATGAACAATTGGCCGTCGCAAGGAGTGGTCGAGGCGCGGAAGATTTCTTCATCACCGGCGGTGAGGGCGTTCTCGGCGACCATGTCGAGCGACTCTCCCGGACGGATGACATAGGTGGTGCCGTCTTCGTTGAGGAGATACGCCAGCCCGTTGGCGGCGATCGGCGACCCGCTGAACTTCCCCGTGAGCCGTTCCTTCCAATACGCATGACCGTCGACGGCGTCGTAACAAGTCGTAATGCCGGACATACTTACCACGAGCGCGTACTTGCCGATGACGATCGGCGACGGGCAATCGCGGCCGTCTTTGCGCGGCGTGTGCCAGGCCATATGCGTGGCGGTGACGTCGCCGGAGCCCCCCGGCTTCACGGCGTAGAAGTCGCCGGAAAGCCCGTTGACCACGGTGAGCAATTCGCCGGCGGGCGTGACGGTCGGCTCGCCGCGCCCGTTGAAGCCTTTGCAATACCAGAGTTCCTTGCCGTTCGCCGGATCGTACGCGCGAACGCCGTCGTGGCCGTTGAGCACCACTTCGCGCCGGCCCGCCGCTTGCACGACGATCGGCGTACTCCAGCCGCGCATCGATTGTTCCGGATCGGACTTCAGCGTGCGCTCCGTTTTCCAGACATCTTTTCCCGTCTGCTTATCGAGCGCCGTGATGTAGCCGTCGACGTCGGCGTCGCAATTCTGAATCACGTTGTCGTCGACGATCACCGGGCAGGCCGAGACGCCCCAAGGGCTTTCAAATTTGCCGAGATCGCGCGACCAAAGATGCACGCCGTCGACCGTGTAGGCATGCATGCCGCCGCGACCGAAGAACGCGACCACGATCCGACCGTCGGTCGCGCAGCTCGGCGAGGCCCAGCCGTTCATGATGTGGACCTTCTCCGGCTCGCCCTTCCAGGCCGAATGTTGCCACAGGAGCTTGCCGCTCTTGCGATCGACGCAAAACACGATGCGCTCGCGTCCCTCTTCGAGTGCGGCGGTGAGAAAGATGCGGTCGCCCCAGATGATGGGGGAGGATTGCCCGCTGCCGGGAAGCGTTGTCTTCCAGGCGAGGTCGGCGTCGGACCATTTTACCGGGAGCGCGGTTTCGGCGGTGTGGCCGTTTTCGGCGGGGCCGCGCCATCGGGGCCAGGCGTGTGCCGGCAGCGAAGGCGCGTCGGGCAGTACGGCGGCAAACGAGAGCACGAGGCTCGAAAGCCATGCGGCGGCGGGCATCGGCGGGTTCCTGGCAGGGGGCGGGGGTGGGAAAACGGCGGGCCGGTGGAAACGACCCGTAACGGCAAATATCCAGGGTTTCGACGCCCACGGCAACGCTATTATTCGCCCGTTCGCCGAGGTTTACGGGCACCGGCTCAAGAACCGAGGATCATTCCGCCGAATGGACTTCCACCGGAGCCGTAACAACTTATAATGACGGGCTTTCCAACTTACGAAAGTTGGCGAGTAGTTCAGATCGAGACGGGTGACCTATGCCGAAGATGAAGACTCACAAAGGTACGAAGAAGCGGTTCCGCCTGTCGGCGACCGGCATTGCGATGCACCGCAGCGCCGGCACGAGCCACTTGGCGAGCCGGATGTCGCAAAAGCGGAAGCGCAAGCTCCGCGGCACGTCGGCCACGACGAAGAGCGAATCGAAGCGCGTCGCACGGTTGCTGTGCGGCAACAGCTACTAAGAGAAGTCGTTAGTCGCTGGTAGCTAGTTGCTAGTTATCAGACGGAACATCGAGTGAATTGCTCGATAGCCGCAGATCAACATCTGCGGCACTTGTAGCGGAGCGATCTGAGAAGACGCCGCTACGCCATTGCAGGTCGGGCTGGAAAAAACGCCGCCGAACTTATCGGCGGGGCCTCGGACTTGTTAACTAGAAGGGTAAGGTCGGTTCCATGCGTTCTATGAAAGGTGCGGCACGCACCCAAGCGAAGAAGCGTCTCCGTAAGAAGGTTAAGGGTTTCGTCGGCGGTCGTCGCAAGATGTTCCGCACGGCCAAGGAAACCCTCATCAAGGCCGGCGTCTATGCGTTCCGCGATCGCAAGACGAAGCGCCGCAATCAGCGCGCTCTCTGGATCGTGCGTTTGAACGCCGCCTGCCGCGAACGGGGCTTGCGCTACAGCCAGTTCATCGCCGGCATGGTCAAGGCGAATATCGAACTCGATCGCAAGACCCTCTCGGAAATGGCGATCAGCGATCCGGCCGCGTTCGACGCGGTGTTCGCCCTCGTGAAGGGCGCGCTCGAAGCCAAGGCCTAAGGCGCAAGACGGGAGACTGGAGGCGAGAGACCGGAGACTTTCGAGGCTGCCGGTCTCTCGTTGACCGGGCTTCCACTTCTCCGGTCCGAAGTTTCCTGTCTCGGGTCTCTGCCATGTCGCTCGCCGCTTTCATCTCCGAACTCGACGCGCTCGTCGCCGAGGCGACTGCTAAGTTCGCCGCCGCCGGGGACGCCGCTGCACTCGAGGCCGCGCGCGTCGAGTTTCTCGGCGCGAAGTCGGGCCGATTGAAAGACGCGCAAAAGGGGCTCGGAACCGTCGGCAAAGACGACAAGCCGGCCGCGGGTAAGAAGTTCAATGACGTCAAATCGGCGATCGAGGCCGCATTCGCCGCGGCGCAGGAGCGCGCCGGGGCCGGAGGCGTCAAGGTCGCCGCCGGCCCGCCGTTCGACACGACGCAGCCCGGCCTGCGCCCGCGGCTCGGCCATCTGCATCCGCTGACGCAGACGATCGAAGAACTCAAAGACATCATGGGCCGGCTCGGCTTCACCGTCGCGCATGGTCCGGAGATTGAAGACGAGCGGCACAACTTCGAAGCGCTCAACATCCCGAAGGCGCATCCGGCCCGCGATCCGTTGGAAAACTTCTACCTCGCGGTGGCCGAAAAGTCGCTCCCCTCGCCCCTTGCGGGAGAGGGGCCGGGGGTGAGGGGCACGACGAATACCGCGGGCCCGATGTTGCTCCGTAGCCAAACGAGCACGGTGCAGATTCGTGTGATGGAAAACCAGCCGCCGCCGGTGCGCATCATTTCGCTCGGCCGCGTCTATCGGCCCGACACGGCCGACGCCACGCACTATCCGATGTTTCATCAGATCGAAGGCCTGCTCATCGACAAGCACGTGACGATGGCCGACCTGAAGAGCACGCTCCGCTTGTTCGCCGGCAGCTACTTCGGGGGCGAGGTGCATATCCGCTTCCGCCCGTCGTTCTTCCCGTTTACCGAACCGAGCGTCGAAGTCGACATGCAGTGGCACGACCGGTGGATCGAAATGGGCGGAGCCGGCATGGTCGACCCGAACGTCTTGCGCGCCGTCGGCTACGATCCAGAAGAAGTCAGCGGATTCGCCTTCGGCCTCGGCGTCGAACGGGTCTGCGCCCGCCGTCATCAGGTGACCGACATCCGCGAGTTTTATCGGAACGACGTGAGATTTCTCGAACAATTCTAAACTCAATGAACGACTGCGGACTGCGGACTGCTGAATAAGAACGAAGTCATTCAGCAGTCCGCAGTCCGCGGTCAGCAGTCTTCCATGCTGATTTCCTACCAGTGGCTGAAGTCGCTCGTGCCGCTTAGCGTCGGCGTCGACGAGTTTGCGCTGCGCATGATGATGGCCGGCTTCAACCACGAGAGCACGACCGCCGTCGGCGACGATTGGTGCGTCGATTTGGAAATAACCAGCAACCGGCCCGACTGCCTTGGGCACATCGGCCTGGCGCGCGAGGCCGCGGTGTTGTTCGGTTCGACGTTGAAACTCCCCGCCGCCGCGCCGAAAGTCGGAGCGACCAAAGTCGAGACGCTCACGCAAGTCGCCGTCGAGTGCCCGGAGCTTTGCCCGCGGTACACGGCACGCGTGATTCGCGGCGTGAAGGTCGGTCCGAGCCCCGCGTGGTTGCAAAAGCGATTGGCGACCATCGGTCAGCCGAGCGTGAACAACGTCGTCGACATTACCAACTACGTGCTCATGGAGACGGGCCAGCCGCTGCACGCCTTCGACCTTGCCAAGTTGCACGGTCGCAAGATTATCGTGCGCGAGGCCCGCAGCGGCGAGAAATTCGAAGCGATCAACCACAAGAGCTACACGCTTGAGCCGGGCATGTGCGTGATCGCCGACGCCGAACGGCCCGTGGCCCTCGGCGGCGTGATGGGAGGCGTCGACTCGGAAGTGTCGACCGCCACGACGGAGCTTTTAATTGAGAGCGCCGCGTTCGACCCGCTTTCGATCCGCACCACGGCTCGCAAGCTCGCGCTGCGCAGCGATTCCTCGTACCGCTTCGAGCGGGGAGTCGACATCGACGCGGCCGACTGGGTGAGCCGTCGCTGCTGCGAGTTAATACTCGAAATCTGCGGCGGCGAATTGGCCGAGGGGATGATCGACGTCGCCGCGGTGCGAAAGCCGCGCGAGCCGATTACGCTGCGAGCCAAGAGTATCAAGCGGATCGTCGGGATCGATGTGCCGATGCCGGAAGTGCGACGGATTCTTTCTTCGCTGGGGCTCAAGGAAGCTGCGGCCCTCTCACCCCCGGCCCCTCTCCCGCAAGGGGCGAGGGGAGAGGAGAGCGTGACGGTTACTCCTCCTTCCTGGCGGCGCGATCTCGAGCGCGAGATCGACCTCATCGAAGAAGTGGCCCGGATTCACGGCTACGACAAGATTCCGGAAGACGTCGGCGTGCCGATGGCCCGCAGCGCGCGGACCGACGAAGATCGCGTGCTCGCCAAAGTGCGGCAAGTGCTCACCGCCTGCGGGTTCGACGAAGCGCTGACGATCAGCGTCGTCGACGACGGGCTCAGCACGTCGTTCAGCCCTTGGACCGACGCGGCGCCGCTGGCGTTGCAAATGCCCATTCTAGAACGCGCCGACAAGCTTCGCCGCTCACTGGTGCCGAGCCTGCTGAAGGCCCGCCGCGAAAACGAAGCGGCCGGCAACCGGACGATCGAATTGTTCGAAACCGCGAAGGTTTACTTGCCGCGCTCCGGACAATTGCCGCAAGAAGAATTGATGCTCGCACTGACGAGTTCCGGCTCGCGGCCCGAGGCGTTCTACCGCTTGAAGGGCGTGCTCGAAGGGATTCTCACGGCGCTCGCGCCCGCGGCCCGCTTCGAGGTGCGCGACGCCGCGCACGACTTGCTCGCCGTCGGTCGGACTTGCGAACTGTTGCTGAACGGTGAAACGGTCGGCGTGCTCGGCGAAGTGAGCGCCGCGGGCCTGAAGAAGCTCGACTTGCGCGAGCCGACCGTCGTGGCCGAGCTGAAGCTCGCGCCGCTGGCGAAAGCGGCCGTGCTCGTGCCGCGGTACGCGCCGACGCCGGCCTATCCGGCGATGGAACGCGACATCAATCTCGTGGTCGACGAGCAGGTGCGCTGGAGCGATTTGGCCGCCACCGTGCGCGGCTGCGGCGACGGACTCGTCGAATCGTTCGACCTCAAGGGAGAGCCCTACCGCGATGAGAAGCGGCTCGGCTCCGGCAAGAAGAGCCTGCTCGTGACGCTGCAGCTCCGCTCGCCGCAGCGGACCCTCACGAACGTCGAAGCCGACGACCTGCGGACGCGCGTCGTGGAAGCTTGCGCGAAAAACCACGGCGCGACGTTGCGAGCTTAGTGACAGCCGCCGCTTTAGCGCCGCTTCGGTTTATCGGGCGGGTTGATCGCTCGTTCGAGCGTTACGAGAGCCTGCTCGACTTCGGAACGTTCCTCGGCTTCGAGCGGCCGGTTCCCGAACCGAACGCGGTAATAATAGTCGACGATCCGTCGCGGCAGCGGCGCCGCGGAGCGCGTGTGCGCGAGTTCGGAAAGTTCACCGCCGGCCGCCAACGCCAGCTCGCGCGGCGTTTGATCGGCGGTTCGCACGACCGAAAGCTTCGTCAGCAACCGTTCCAAACGCAGGTAAAACTCTTCCGTCGGAGGCGTCGTCCGCCGCGATTGCTTTCTTGCAAATCGGCGAACCTCGGCACGCCGCCGAAAGATGGTTTTCACCGTTCGGACTAGCGCTAAGATTGCGACGCCGGCGACAAGCAACGCGAGCAGACCTTGAGGATTCGCAAGGGCTCGCAAAGCGTCCGCCGCGCTTCGCTTCCAATCGTTCCACATTTCCGGATCAGACAAACGCTTGGTCGTGTCGGCCATGGCCGTGGTCAGCGGACCGTAAACAGACTCGAGTTGTCGCGCCGAATCCATGCCGATCACGTAGTTCACCCAAAGAAAGCGAACGTAATCGAGCCCTTGCTGGATTTGGCTCCAGGTCGTGTTGGCCACGGCGGTGGTGGTGAGCGAAGTCGGCGCGGTTCCGTCGAGTTGCACCCAGGCTCCGTATTCTTCCGCGGGCGGAATGAGGCCGGGCGTCTCCATGAGCCGATCGAGCGGCACTTCCCCCGGCGGCAGATAAGCCTCGACCCAAGAATGCGCGTGCAGTTGTTGGAACTCATAGAAGCCGCCGACGACGTTGTACTGCCCGCCGCGATACCCAAGCACGACCCGCGACGGAATGCCGACGGCGCGCAACATCAGCGCCAGCGCGCCGGCGAAATACTCGCAGTGCCCCTGCGGACGATTGACGACGAAATCTTCCACCGGATCAACCTCGCCGGGACGGTCCAACGGATCGAGCGAATACTGGTATCGCCCGGAGTCGCGAAAATAGCTTTCCAGACGCTTGGCGCGTTGGAAGACGTTGGTGGAAGGAATATCGGCGACGACCTGAAGGGCCGTTTGCTTCAGGCCCGCCAGCGGATCCAGCCCGTCACGCGTCCGCGGCAGGGCCAAAAGCTCCCCCTCGCCTTGCAGCGTGCGAAAGGCCGGCACGATCACGCCCTGACGCATTCGTTGGAACGCGGGGGTCACAATCTCATACTCGAAGCGCTTGGTGCGCAACGGTTCGACCCGAGTGATCTGCCCGAGCAGCGGTTGATAGAAGAGCGTTTGCTTCGCCTCTTCCACGCGATCGGTGAACGCCGGATAACAGGAAAACAGCACGTTGCGCGAGAGAGGCTCGATCGCGATCTTTTGCCGAACCGCGCCCTGGTCGGACGCCAGTTCGGTAATCGCCGGGAGCCCGTTTCGGAAATAAGGTTGCACGCGGCCCCGTTGCCAGCGTCCGTCGGAGTACTCCATGACGGCTGTGCCGCGCATGTAGATGTCGCCGTCGATCTGCAGCGGTGCGTTGGTCCGATAGTCGAAGAAGCGGACTTGCATGACCACTTCCGGGTCTTCGATCACTTGCCCGCCGGGGCCGAGGTTGATCTCCGTCGAAAACCCCACGGTGCGAGTCTCGACGATCGTGACCGGGTCCCAGCCCGTCCTTCCGATGCGCGGCACGGCGACGAACAAGACCGCCGCCATGGCGATCGTGCCGAACGCCAGGCCGACCATGCGGCGCGAAAACTCGCGCGACGCCCCGGCGAGCAGCGATTCCGAGGCCGGTCGGGCGACGAATGATTTTCGCCGCGAGGGCTTCCCATTCACCCCGGCGTCCGGGGCGTGACGCAACTGTTCGCGATAGAGGTAGAACGTGCCGAGGAAAAACAACGCCCAGAACAAATAGACGGTGAGCAGTACCGCGAACGCAAGCCCCGTTTCCAATGCCGCTGAGACGGCCGTTTGCAGGAAGCTCACCAAGGCCAGCAGCCAGTAGTTGCGAACGGTCTTGGCCTTGAATTGCAGGATGAACTGCAAGTGCGCCATCAATTCGGCCATGATCAACACGCGATGGTCGGACGCTTTCGAACCGGCGAGTACGAAAGCGAAGATCAATACGCAGATCGAAGCAATATTGGAAACGAGATTATTGATTTGAATCAGGCGCAGCCGGTCGCAGAGCACGAGCGAGGCAATTGAAACGACGACGGAGACGGCGACGAGCGTGTAGTTGTCTTCGCCGACACCGAGCATGACCGTGCCGATACAAGACAGAGCGGCCGAACATACCTGAAGAGAACGTTCGATTCTCACGACGTCTCCTCCCGCCGAAACAACTGTCGCCAGAGCGGGTCGTCCGGCGTTAGCGTTGCGGCGCGCCCTACCCAGGCGCGGATATCGGGTCGGGAGGCGAGTTGCGGGAATTGAGCCGCGTCGTCGAGCGTCAACTTGCGTGTCCCGACGATCAACACGTTGGCCCCGGGGCGCAACTGCGTAAAGGTCGATTTCAATACTTCACCGAGTCGTTCCGACGACGTCGGCTCGGCCAGCGCCAGATTCTTGAGCGATTCCTCCAAGACCTGCGGCGACGCGGCGGCGCGGACGCTGCGCGTCGTCTTACCGACGATCTCCAGCGTCAGCATGCGCCCCGCCTCGCGGCACACTTCCGCGGCGACCGTGGCCGCGAGGCTCACGACTTCCTCCAACCGTCGACGATCGTCGAGCGACGGCTTCTCCGGTTGCCACATGTCGACCACGAGCGTCACGATCAGTTGCCGTTTGCGCTCATACTGTCGCACGGTCAGGGCTTGCCGCCTGGCGGAGGTTCGCCAATGGATCCGGCTGCGGGCATCGCCGGAGCGCCATTCGCGCAGCCCGTAGAAATCTCCTTCTTGCAAGCCGCCGCGTCGCCGCGGCCCGCCGACGGCGTCTTCATCTGCTTTCCACAGCCGCTGCCACTGCGGTGCGAGCTTGCCGATGCGCGGCAACACCAGCAATCGCTGCGGCTTGTCGATCCGCAGCATCGTACGCAGCAGGCCGAGCGGAAACCGGGTGGAGATCTTGATCGGTTGGAAGTCGTATGCTCCGCGATCGTCGATTACGCCCTGGTAAGTTGCCGTACGGTTTTCCTTCGGCGGCACGTAAGGAAAATAGACGTCCGTCCCGATCGGCTTGGCGCCGGCTTCGCGACGGAGCATTTCATCGCGCGCCGTCACGGCGAAACTGCCGCGTCGCTTGGAGTTGGATACCGCCAGCTCGACGCGAAACGGTTCCCCGGCCATGACGGTCTTCGGCGATTTGCGCTCGACCTCGAGCCCTTTAAGCGTCCGCCGGACCAAGCTCCAAGAAATCAAGAGCGGCCCTGCCAGGACGCCGTACAGCAGCATCAAGAGATTGATTTGCCGAATCACGGCTGCCGTGAGAATAACGCCCATCACGGCGAGGTAAATCAACCCCTCACGCGAAATCGACATGTGATGGAGACGACGCATGACGCCGAACCGTGCCAAATGAGGAAGACTTACTGCGGGACGGCGACTTCTCCCAGCAAACGCTGCACGATGTTCTCCAGATGGTCGCGGCTATTGCCGTGCAGAAATCCCTTGGCGATCACACGGTGCGCAAGCACCGGCACCGCCAAGCGTTTGACGTCGTCCGGTATGACGAATTCGCGCCCTTCGATAAACGCCAAGCTTTGCGCGGCGCGATACAGCGCCAACGCCCCGCGCGTACTGACGCCCACTTGCAGGTCGTCGCAACGGCGGGTCGCCTCGACCAAGTCGAGCAAATATTCGTGGATGGAGTCGTCGACGGTAATCGCACGAACCGCCTCTTGCATTCGCACGACCTGAGCGGTGTCGATCACCGGACGCAGTTCTTCGACCGGTTCGCCGCGCCGATGGCTGGTGAGCACTCGAAGTTCGTCCTCCCGTTCCGGATAGCCGACGCTCGTCCGCAGCAAGAACCGATCGAGCTGGCTCTCCGGCAGGGGGTATGTTCCCTCAAACTCAAACGGGTTTTGCGTGGCGATGACGAGAAACGGCTTCGGCAGCGGATAGGTATGGCCGTCGGCCGAGACCTGATTGTCGCTCATCGCCTCGAGCAGAGCGCTTTGCGTTCGGGGCGTGGTCCGATTGATTTCGTCCGCCAAGATCACATTGGCGAAGATCGGACCTTGGCTGTAGATAAACTCGTTCGACTGAGCATTGAAGATGCTGCTGCCGACGATGTCGCTCGGCAGCAGGTCCGGCGTAAACTGAATTCGGGCAAAGCGAGCGTCGACGCTCTTCGCCAAGGCCTTGCCGATCAGCGTCTTGCCGACCCCCGGCACGTCTTCCAAGAGAATATGCTCGCCGGCGAGCAAGGCGACGATACAGAGCCGCACGACGTCTCGTTTGCCCAGCACGACGCGCCCCATGTTTTCTTCGAGCGCGGCGACGATCTCTTGCAACTCCGGCGACATTCCTAAACCTTTGTGTGGCAAGCGGCAACCGCAAGGCGACGGCCCGGGGGCGGTAGGCAACCCCGAGCGAAGGCGGCGGAGCGACGGCAAAGTAGACCGACAATTCGGCGTCGAACTGGAAACCTGGGGGCTTTCTAATGGCCGTGACCGGCCCAATGGTTCAGTGTACCCGATTGTCTCACGGCGACAATTGATCGGTGCCGTTTCGGTAAGTTGCCGTGGGCCGGTCGACGGGTATACACTGACGGTACACTTCTTCTCGCTCATCCGTTCAGGACGGCCTTGTCATGTCGTCGGTTGCCGGTCGCGATTCGTCCGCCGATCGCCTCGACGTCGGGGACTCGTTCGCGCAGGCGATAAAGCCGGCATCGCGGCATTCCGCGGCCGCTTCGCAGATTTGGCTCGACGGCGAAGTGCTCTCTTGCGCTTGCCCGGATTGCGGCGCGCCGATGAGCATTCGCCTTTGGCTGGCGCTCGCCGAATGCCGGATGTGCGGCGCTCAAGTCGAACTCACGGAAGAACAGGAACGGCAAGCGCAGGTATTATTAGCGAATCGTGAGCGCGGCGCCGCACCGGCCGCGCGACAGGACGCGGGCGGCAGCGCCTGGACGCAGCCGGTTCGGCCACCGTTGCAGCGGCCCGAATTGAAGCCGTTGCCGATCCTCGCCGTGCCGAGCGCCAAGCCCGCCCCGGCACCGAAGCTCATCGCCGAGGTGTTGATCGCGGAACCGGTTCGGGACGAACCTCCCCGCGCCGAGCCCGTTCGACCGGTCCCCGTACCCGTCCCGAAGTTGCAAGCCGCGGCGCTGCCGCAACCTCCGCGTTTGCCGCGCAACGAAAATCATTGGCGCTTCCCTTGGGAGTTGGTGATCGCCTGTTTGGCCAGCGTGCTCGTCAACATGCTCGCCATCATCCTGCTCGGGCTCTTGATCTTTCCCGTTCCGGCGCGGCCGCGCGTGATGATTATCGAAGCGCAGGTGCTGCCCGACGACGGCGGCGGACCGAAGGGCGCCGCGGTCGTGGTGAAGACGCTCAAGAAAAACCCGTTGGGCGAACAACCGATCGCACCGATCGTCGCCAAACCGGACAAAGGCCTCAAGCTGCAAGAGAAGCCGCTGCCGCAGGCCGATCTGGCCGACTTGCACAAGAAGATCGAAGAATCGGCGCTCGCCAATCTACCGATCTCCGCGGCCGCCGGAGCCGGAAGCCCGTCGGCAGGCACACTGCTGGCGGGGCGCGACCCGCGCGTGCGCTCGCGAATCTTGAACATCGAAGGGGGAAATGATCGCTCGGAGATCGCCGTCGCGATGGGGTTGCGATGGCTTGCCAAACATCAGAACAGCGACGGCTCGTGGAGCCTCGACCGATTCAACCACGCCGGCGAATGCCGCGAGCAGTGCTTCGACATCGGCGTGCCGAGCGAGACCGCCGGCACCGGGCTTGCATTGTTGCCGTTCCTCGGCGCGGGCTACACGCACCGCGTCGATTGCGAATACAAGGGCGAGGTGCAAAAGGGACTCGATTGGCTCATCGCCAACCAAGCCGACGACGGCGGGCTGATGGGGGACCGTGTCTTCGGCAACACCGGGATGTACGCTCACGGCCAAGCCGCGATGGCGCTCTGCGAAGCCTATGCCCTAACGCACGATTCAAAGCTGCGTATCCCGGCGCAGAAAGCGGTCGACTTCATCATCGAGGCGCAACACTCGGCCGGAGGCTGGCGCTATTATCCCAATCAGCCGGGGGACACGAGCGTCGTCGGGTGGCAACTCATGGCGCTGCGCAGCGCCAAGATGGGCGGCCTGACCGTACCGGAAAAGACCTTCAAGCAGAGCAACCGGTTTCTCACCAGCGTGCAAGAAAGCGATACGCAAGGGCGCTTCAGCTACATGCCGCAATCGCGGGCGACCGAAACCATGACTGCCGAAGGCTTACTCTGTCGGCTCTACTCCGGCTGGCGTACGGATTTTCCGCCGCTGCTGCACGGAGCCGACTGGTTGCTCAAGAATCATCTCCCCAGCGAAGACGATTCCAACATGTACTACTGGTATTACGCCACGCAAGCCATGCACCATATCGGCGGCGAGCGATGGCGCACATGGAACGAGCGCATGCGGCCGCTCTTGATCGAGTTGCAAAATAAAGAAGGGCATCAGCTCGGCAGCTGGCAGCCGATAGGCAATCATGACCGCATGGGGGGCCGCCTCTACATGACGGCCCTGGCCGTGTGTACGCTCGAAGTCTATTACCGGCATCTGCCGATCTACAAGAACGAAGCGCTCGTCGGCGACGGCAAGTAATAGCGCGATCGGGCTTAGGAAACCAAGCCGGGAATCGGCGAGCCCCCGTCGACGACCTTGATCGGGCGACCGATCGGACTCATGAACTCCTTGTGCGTGTTGATCTTCAGCGACTGATAGATCGACTGGAACAGGTCCTTTTCGCTAACCGGGGAATCAACGACGTCTTCGCCCCCGGCGGTCGTTTCGCCGATAACTTGCCCACCTTTCACGCCGCCGCCGGCCAGCACGACGTTGAAGGCCCGCGGATAATGGTCGCGTCCGCCGCGCGGATTGATGCGCGGCGTGCGGCCGAATTCTCCCATCCACACGACCAGCGTACGGTCGAGCATGCCGCGTTGGTCCAGGTCGCGCAAGAGCGCTGCATACGGTCGATCGAGCTGATTGCAGAGCGCCTTACACGCCGTGAAGTTGTCTTGGTGCGTGTCCCAGGTGCCGAGGCCGACCTCGACGAACGTGACGCCGGTTTCAACGAGCCGGCGGGCCAACAAACAGCCTGAGGCGAACGCACCGGAACCGTACGCATCGAGAACGCTTTGCGGCTCTTCGCGCAACTCGAAGGCCTTCATTTGCTCGCTCATAATCATGCGGGCCGCTTTGTCGTACAGCTTGCGATGATCGGCCGAGGCCTGCGCGATGGCCGGATTGTCGACGGCCCCCTCGAGTCGATCGAGCAGATTCAACCGACGGCGATAACGATCTTCGCTCGTCGTGATCGTGGTGTTGCTCGGCGTCATTCCGCCCCCGCTCCCCATGGCGCCGGCGAAGCGTCCGCCGCCCCCCACGACGTCGAACGCATCGTACGCGGTGCCGAGGAATCCGCCGTTGCTACCGTTTTGCACTTGGCCGACTCGGACGAACGCCGGCAATTCGCAAGCCGCATCGGCAATCTCGTGCGCGGCGACCGAACCGAGCGAAGGATGCCGAACCGTGGCCGTCGGCACGTACGAAGTGTGCAACATGTAGCTGGCGCGCTGATGATTCCCTTCTTTCGTCGACATCGATCGGACGATCGCCAGTTTGTCGGCGACCTTGGCGATTTCCGGCAGGTTTTCGGAGATGCGAATTCCGGACACGTTCGTGTCGATCGCTTTCGTCTCACCGCCGTTCTCGTGCCCCGGCTTCGGATCGAACGTTTCCAACTGACTCGGTGCGCCTTGCATCCACAGCAAGATGCACGACATGCCCCGCTTGCGCAGGTCGGCGGCTTGCGCCGAGATGCAATCGGTCCAATTCAACGCCCCCGCGGCGGCTCCGGCCAGCGCCGTGCTTTTCAGAAACTCACGCCGCCCCACCACGCGATTGCCGCGGACCTGGAGTTGTGATTCACGATAAATGCGATGCGACATGGAAAGTTCCACCGAGAAATTGAGTACGCGCCGTACGGGCCAAGCGATTGAGAAAAACCAGAAACGAGCTCGCGACGGACTACTGGCGATGCAAGAATTCGGTCGAGTTCACGATCGACCAAAGCAAGTCTTCAAACGCTTCGATGCGGTTGTCGGTTTGCTTGATGTGTTCCAAGCACACGGCCAATTCCTTATCGTTCGGCTCGCGCGCCAAGCAACGCAGGTACAATTCCACGACCACGCTGTCGTCCTTACGGTCTTCCGCCAAGAGCTTGCCGAGCGTCGTCGCCGTGCTTCGGCCGTTGATGCCGGCCGCGAGATTGGGAGCATTCATCAGGAGCAAGGCTTGCGGAATGGACCCCGTCACTTCGTCGCGCTTCGAGCTCGGGTCGTAGCCGAAGACGCGGGCGAATTGCGCCCGCGGCGAGCCGAGGGCGAAGCGAGGATTCTGTTGAGACGTGCCGCCCGCCGCGACGTCGTCGCTCGGCAAACCTAATGCGTTCAGCAATGCGTCATAGAGCTGATCGGCGCGAATTCGGTGTGCGCAGTTCGCGGCGAACGACGTCTCTTCCGGATTGCGCCGCGGCCGGCTTTCGCGTTGGTAGGCATCCGTCGCGAGAATCGTGCGATAGAGCCACTTCAGATCGTAGCCTTGCTTAGTGAACTCGTCGGCCAACAATTCCAGAGTCTTCGGAGCCGAGCAATGACGATCGGGCCCGATGTCGTCGACCGGCTCATAAAAGCCTTCGCCGACGAGCTCGGCCCAGAGTCGATTGACGAGCGCCTTGGCGAACCAGGGATTCTCCGGCGAGGTCAGCCATTTGGCGAGCGTCTCGCGGCGTTGCATGTCGGTTTGTTCTTCGGGCAGCTTCTGACCCGTTACGAAGAATACCGGCTGCATGAGCGTTCCCTGCGAGGCCGGATCTTTCAAATCGGGCATATAGTGCTCGATCGGGCGGAAACGCGGATTGTTGGCATCGACGCCCCCCGGCATGAAGCGGGGGCCGAAGTCACGCGAGTCGACGGCGAAGCTCCGTTGCTGACCGTCGACGATGACGGGCCGCACGACGGTGCGAGGGAAGAATGCCGCCAATTGGTGAAACTGCTCCCGCTTCCAGCGGTCGGTCGGATGATCGTGACATTGGGCGCAAGAAATCTGCACGCCGCAGAAGATGCGTGACACTTCCGACGCCACTTCGTTCGGATCGCCCATCTGCGCCATGAAAAGCACCGTCGATCCTTGTTCGGTTACGTCGCCTGAGGCGGTGATTAACTCCGCGGCGATCGTGTCCCAAGTGGCGTTTACGTTCAGCACTTCGCTGAAGTATTGCGCCGCCGTGCCTTGCATGAGCAGCGCACGATCTTCGGCGCGGCGGTAGAGCACGACGTCGCGCCAGTAGCGGCCCCAATTTTGTCCGTAACGCTCGTCGTCGAGCAATCGCGCGACCAACTCGGCCCGTTTGTTCGCCGAGGGATCGAGGACGAAGGCGGTCAACTCCGCGGCGGTCGGCCATTGCCCGATGAGGTCGAGGTACACGCGTCGGACGAAGGCTTCGTCGTCGACCCGTTTGACGGCGGCGCCAGTACCCGCACTTGCCGAACCTTGTGTTTCCGCGTTCAACGATTCGTCGATCCGAGCGAAAAACGCCGAAGTCCCCGCAACCTTGGGAGCACTGGCGCTCGTCGCCGTGTTCAACGACTCGGCGGCAAGCAGGGTGGTAGGTAGCGCCGACGGAACGAGGACCAATACGGCCGCCAGCCAAGGTCGTACCAACGACGACTTAAGAAGAAGGAAAATCGTGGGCATGCACTCAATCTCCGCTTCGGACAAACCATTCTCCGCCGCACTTCATCTAACCCCGGCAATTCCAGAAAGTTTCCGCCTTTCAAGGGATTCCTGGGCGACCCGGCAGATGTCGCCCGCCCCCCAATTTCACGGCCCGACAACGCTCCGAGCGGCAACTTCTGCGTAGAAACGCACATTTCGGCGGCCGCCGAAGTATCCCACGCGGCATAACTGCTTGCGGCGCGCCGCGCCGCTTGGCATGCTGTGGACTCACTGCCCCGTTGTCCCGCCTCGAATCTCAGGAGCTTTTCGGCATGGCACGCCCTCGTAAAGGTCGCACGCAAGCTGCGGCTACCCGTCGTGAATTCCTCCAGACCTCGGCCGCCGTCGGCGCCGGATTCTTCGTCGCCAATAGTTATGCGGCCGAACCCAGCAAGTCGCCCAATGAACGCGTTCGCCTCGCCTGCATCGGCGTCGGCGGCAAGGGGGGAAGCGACACCGATCAGGCCGCGGAGCTTTGCGACCTCGTCGCGCTCTGTGACTGCGACGAAAACACGCTTAACGGTAAGGCGAAGAAATTCGACGCCCAGAAGCCGAAACTCTTCACCGACTTCCGCAAGTTATTCGACGAAGTCGGCAAGTCGATCGACGCCGTCACGGTGAGTACGCCCGACCATACGCACGCTCCGGCGGCGATGCGGGCCTTGCGGATGGGCATCCACACCTACGTGCAGAAGCCGCTGTCGCATACCGTTTTCGAAGCCCGCATCATGCGCGAGACGGCGGCCGAGAAGAAGCTCGCCACGCAAATGGGCAACCAAGGCTCGGCCGAGAACGGCCTACGCGAAGCGGTGGAGGTGCTGCAGTCGGGCGTCATCGGCCCGATTCGCGAAGCCCACATCTGGACGAACCGTCCGATCTGGCCCCAAGCCCCCGACGTCGTCGCGCGGCCCGACTATACCGACGCGATTCCCAAAACGCTTAATTGGGACGCGTTTCTCGGCCCAGCCCCGATGCGGCCGTTCGTTTCGGAATATCGCAATGCCGACCCGAAAGCGAAGCGCAAGAGCGTGTACCATCCTTTTGCCTGGCGCGGCTGGTGGGATTTCGGCACCGGCGCGCTCGGCGACATGGGCTGCCATACCGCGAACATGGCTTTCCGCGCAATGAAGCTCGGCTCGCCGACCTCGATTGAAGCGCAAGCCGGCGATGTAAACAAGGAAACCTGCCCGAGCTTTGCGACGGTCACCTACCAGTTTCCGGCTCGCGGCGATTTGCCGCCTTGCAAAGTCGTCTGGTACGAAGGCAAGGTGCCGGACAAAGACGGCAAACTGGTCAAGAATCTGCCGTCGGCCGAATTGCTGCAAGGACAAGAACCTCCGGGCAGCGGCTTGCTCTTGGTCGGCGACAAGGGAACGCTCTATTCGCCGAACGACTACGGTGCGGCGTACGTGCTCTTCCCCAAGAAGGAATTCGTCGACTTTAAGCCGCCGAAACCGACCATCCCGCGCAATGGGAAGGGCGATAAGGGGATGAAAGAAGAATGGATCGCCGCCATCCAAGGCGGACCGGCCCCTTATTCGAACTTCGACGTCGCCGGCATGCTGACGGAGTTCATCCTCTTGGGCAACGTCGCCATTCGCACCGGCAAGAAGCTCGAATGGGACGGCGCCGCTTGCCGCGTGACGAACTGCTCCGAAGCGGAAGAGTTCGTCCGCAAGGAATACCGCAAGGGCTGGGAACTGTAAGCACTCCGCCTTGCCGAGTGACGAAAAAGCAAAGCCCAGGGACAGCGGTCCCTGGGCTTCTTCTTTTATATCGACAATCGCAGGAGCCTTACTTCTTCGCGAGTTCGGCTTCGATGGCGGCGATTACTTCCGGAGCATCCGGCTTCACGCGCGGGGCGAACCGTGCGACGACTTCGCCGTTGCGGCCGATGAGAAACTTCTCGAAGTTCCAGCCGATCGGGCCGGGGAACTTCGACTTATTAGTCAGGTAGTCGTAGAGCGGGCAGATGCCGTCTCCCTTGACCACGACTTTCGAGAGCATGTCGAACTCGACGCCGTAGTTCGCTTTGCAAAACGTGGCGATCTCCGCGTTCGAGCCCGGCTCCTGAGCGCCGAATTCGTTCGCCGGCACGCCGACGATGGCCAGCCCTTGGCCCGCGTACTGCTTATGCAAGGCCTGAAGCTGTTCGTATTGCGGCGTCAGGCCGCACTCGCTGGCGACGTTAACGATCAGTACGACCTTGCCCAAGTACTTCGACAACTCGACCGGTTGGCCCGAGAGCGTCTGCATTTTGAAATCAAGAGCGGCGGGCACTTTATCAGCTCCTTGCGAAACACCGACCAGGCCGCACAAAGCGACCACGGCGACCAACATAAGACGACGCAACATAAGCACGTATCTCCCAAGAAAAAACGGGGCAAAATAACGACATCAACCGGTAATCCGTTTCATACACTCCAGGCTTGGATCCGTTCCAGGCTCTTGCGCGCCGCGGCGTCGAGGTTGGCTTCCTCGCCTCCTCCGCGAAGCGGCGAACACATTTCATAGGCCACGTAGCCGCGGAACCCTCCCTCTTTCAGGCCCGCGAAGAACGCGGGGTAGTCGATAAAGCCGTCGCCCAGCGGTACGGCTCGCACCGCGTCCGGCTCGAGCTTCTCGTAATTCACCAAGTGCTGACGGTAGGCGAAGCGCGGCAGGCGCACATAGTCGGCCAGCGTCGTTTGCACCATGCGCGGCGCCAATCGCTTGGCAGACTCGTATAAGTTAGCGCCGTGCAAGGCGATCGACCAGGGGTCGAACATCGCTCTGAGGTTCGGATGGTTGATTTCATCGAGCAATTCGACATACGCCTCGACCGCGACGCCGACATCATGATGATTCTGCAAACCGACGACGACGCCGAACTCCGCGGCAACTTCGGCGCATTCACGTAGCGCCGCGACGCATCGGTTCCAGTCTTGTTGATAGGCCGACGGCTGCGTGTAGTAACCGCTGAAGACGCGCACGATCTTCGCGCCCAGCGCCTGGGCCATGCGCGCGGCCTCGCGCACATAAGCGACTTGCATTTCGACCAGCGGCACCTCGGGTGAGCCGTGTCCGACGGTGAAATCAGTGTACGCCGCGATCGTGCCGATCTCGACACCCGCCGCGACCGCCGCTTGCTTCAGCTTCGCCAACTCGGCGTTACCACGAAAGTCGAGCGGCGACAGATGGGGCCGCTTCGCGCCGAGTTCGACCGATCGATAGCCGAGCGCAGCGGCCTTGCGAAAGAACTCCGGCAAGTTCAAACGATGCTGGCCCCAATAGCCGGCGTAGCTTACCGAAAACAACATGGGGGTCATCA
>CAZWDN010000061.1:0-19930 GCA_964633125.1 uncultured Pirellula sp.
ACATTGGAACGCGAACGCGATTTAACTCCACACGCTAGCAGTCTAATAATTCTGCACTGGGAGAAGGTGGCCTTTAGGCCGGATGAGGGTCGCGCCGCACGACGTTGGATAGCGCGAATTCAAACGATGAGGACTTGCGCGGGTGGCCCAGGTTACTGTGCAACCTGGGTTTACGGGAGGCCCTGACCGTTCATGGGCGAACGGGGTGTATTACCACCGAACGTCATGCAAAACACTCGCGTCGGTCTTGGGGACGCAGCCGCAGAAGTGGAAAGTCTTATTGCCTCTTGCACGCCCAGGTTGCACAGCAACCTGGGCCACCCACGCGGCCTGCGGCCGAGGCGGTCGCCGAATAATAAGAGCCCGGCCGGATTGGTTACCGGCTCGGGCTCGTGCGGCGGCGTAACTTGACTTCTCGGCGGTTCGATCACGACTGGCGTCGCGCGGCCCCGAGCTTGAACGTTACGCCGACTTTGTTTTGGTTGTTGCGTCGCGGGTGAAGGGGGCGCCGAGACCGACTCTCGGCTACCCCTCACCCCTCGATACGATTCGCATGCGGAAAGCTACCCCTCGCCGCGACGTTGTCACTTGCTCAAGAAAGCGACCCCTCACCCCTGGCCCCTCTCCCGCAAGGGGAGAGGGGAAGAAGAGAGAATCGCGGCTTACGCCGACTTGGCTTTGGCTTCGCCGACCGGGAAGAGTTTGGCGTGACCCAAGACTACTTCCGGCGTGACGACGTAGCGGCGGCCCGCGCCGTTTTCCGGCAGCTCGAACATGATGTCGAGCATGAGCTCTTCGATGATCGTCCGCAGACCGCGAGCGCCGGTAGCCTTTTCGTGCGCTTTCTTGGCGATCGCGCGGACGGCGTCTTCCGTGAACTCGAGCTCGGCGCTTTCCATCTCGAACAGCTTCTGGTACTGCCGCACGATCGCGTTGCGCGGTTCGGCGAGCACCTTCATCAGCGCGTCGACGTCCAGCGGGCGGAGCGGCGCGAGCACCGGCAGACGTCCGCAGAGTTCGGGAATCAGGCCGAACTCGATCAGGTCGTCGCTGGTGACTTGTGAGAGCAGCCGGCCGGTCTCTTGCTCTTCGGCGGCGATATTGCGCACCGAATCTTGGCTGAAGCCGATCGTCTTCTTGCCGAGCCGTTTGCTGATGATCTTGTCGAGCCCGACGAACGTGCCGCCGCAGATGAACAGGATGTTCGACGTATCCATCTGGATGTACTGCTGCTCGGGATGCTTGCGGCCTCCCTGCGGCGGGACGTTGGCGACGGTGCCTTCGAGCATCTTCAAGAGGGCTTGTTGCACCCCTTCGCCCGACACGTCGCGCGTGATGGAGACGTTGTTGCTCGTCTTGCCGATCTTGTCGATTTCGTCGATGTAGAGAATGCCGCGTTGGGCGGATTCCAGATCGAAGTCGGCCGCGTGCAGCAGCTTGAGCAGCAGGTTCTCGACGTCTTCGCCGACGTAGCCCGCTTCGGTGAGCGTCGTGGCGTCGCCGATGGCGAACGGCACGTTGAGCAGCCGGGCCAAGGTGCGGGCCAGCAGGGTCTTGCCGCTGCCGGTCGGGCCGATGAGCAGGATGTTCGACTTATCGATTTCGACGTCGCTCATCGTCCCTTCGCCGGCGACCTGCAGACGCTTGTAGTGAGTGTGCACGGCGACGGAGAGCACCTTCTTGGCTTGCTCTTGGCCGACGACGTATTCGTCGAGCTTGGTCATGATTTCGCGCGGCGGCGGAATCCGATTGAAGAGCGGCTTGCCGGTGCCGCGGCGTTTGCGTTCTTGGTCGAGGATCGACTGGCAAAGCTCGATGCACTCGCCGCAGATATAGACGTCGCCCGGACCTTCGACCAGCGGGCCGACGTCGCGGTAGCTCTTTCGGCAGAAAGAGCAGAAGGCGTTTTTCTTCGTGGTGCCGGCGCTCCGTCGACCACCCGTCAAGTCTCGTCCTGAAGGCATGCTGTTCCTTTCGTCTCCTCCGAAGTCCGCCGCACGTATTGTTCGGCAGACGATTCGGAATACTCCGCAAGTTGTCGCTCGAGCGGTCGACACACTTCGACCGGCAGGCCTTCCCTGTCCGTAACCATCCGAGCCACGCATCTAATACGTCGCATCCGGACAACGGTTTTCCACTTCCCGGCGGAAAATCACGTCTGTTCGATCCCGTCCGCAAACTCCTCCGCGCCGGCAGCCGATCGCCATCGTCGCCGGCAACCTCGACTAGGCGTCCGTGAAATCCACGTTGTCCGTAAGGTTCGCCTTGTCCGACTCGACCAACTGATTACGGATTTTCGCAGCTAGCTGTGCCTTTATAGTTCGGTATTCTTCGTCGGATAGCTCACCCCGGGAGTGCAGTTCTCGAAAGTTCGAGAGCAAATTCGTATCGACGACGTCCGATTGTCGATACGCACCGCGAAACTTACCCACAAGGTAAAACCCGACCGCCACGACGATGCCGAGGCCGGCGGCGGCCTTCACGGCGTCGGCGTAGCCGAATTGAGACGCTTCTTGAGCGACGAACGCAAACAGCATGACCAAGAGTTCCGACCGACGTGCGTAACGAATGTAACTATTATGACGGCGTCGCCGGGGCGAGTCCAGCAAACCGGCGTGCGGCGGCGATTTTCGGGGAAATCTCCGCGTCGAAAGTTCGGATCGACGGCGTGTCCGGCTCGGTATTCAGGCGATCCGACCCGCGCGGAATCGGCCCGGTCGGTACGACCGTTACGAGCGAATCCGCAGCGCGCGGCAGTCGATTAATTTCCCGCTCGGTATTTGGCAGGCGGCCAACGGTGACCTAAATGTCTGTAGCCGACTTTGCGGCTTACCGAAGCTTTACATCGCCGGCGACCCTCGCGGTCGCGGCGCTCGAGTTATTCTCTAGCGACTTGAAACTGGACGGTCATGGAAACGAGTTATCAGTTCGGAATCGACATCCTAGCCATCGTGGCCATCGTGCAATTTCTCTTCGGCGCGGCGGCCGTGTGGCTGTTCGCCGGTTCGGCGAAGGCCGCGAGCGGCGACGTCGCCGGGACGGATGAAATGGAAGCGCTGCGCGAGAAGCAGCGAGAAGACTCGAAGAAAATCCAGGAGGCGATGCAACAAGTCTATCGCCTGACCGGACGCATCGGCCACGACGTCGGCGAACACAATGCTCGCGTCAAGCAAATCAACGACGAACTCTCCGGCGCCGCCGGCGAAGGATCGGTCGACCTGGAAGCGGCCGTGATGGCCGCGGTCGCCAACATGACCGAAGCCAACGAGAAGCTGCAATCCGAACTCCGCTCGGCCGAGGCCAAGCTCGCCGAACAGGCGGCCGCGCTGCAAAGCCAAATGGAAATGGCCCGCACCGACGCCCTGACCGGCGCCTTGAATCGTCGCGCCTTCGACGACGAAATCCAACGTCGCGTGTCGGAATACCAACGCTACCGCACGCCGGTGTCGCTGTTGCTGTTCGACATCGACCACTTCAAGAAATTCAACGATACGTACGGCCACCAAACGGGCGACGACGTGCTCTGCCACGTCGCTTGCACGCTCTCGATGGTCATGCGCGACGTCGACCTCGTGTGCCGCTACGGCGGTGAAGAGTTCGCCATCATTCTCCCCGCCACGGAATCGCCCGGCGCCATCCTGGCCGCCGAACGAGCTCGCACGGCGATCGAACGGATGGTCGTCGAGTCGAACGGCCAACAACTCAAGGTCACCGTCAGCGGCGGCATCGCCGAAGCGCTCGCCGGTGAAGAAGTCGAGGCGCTCGTGGCCCGCGCCGATCAAGGTCTTTACGCCTCGAAGAAGGCCGGCCGCAACTGCGTGCACCTGCACGACGGCACGAAGTTGATCCCCAGCGGTAAGCAAGGCACCTCGGAACCTGCCAAGGCCGCCGAGCCGAAGCAAGCCGAAGCGAAGTCGGCCGACAAGACCGCCGCGGACGCCGGGAAAGACCCGCTGCAATCGTTGCCGAACCGCGAAGCGTTTGCGGAAGACGTCCGCCGCCGCGTCGAGCAGCACCACAAGTATCATGCTCCGGTGACGATTCTCTACTGCGGCGTCGACCAATTCGCCGGAGTCGTCAAGCAACACGGCCACGAGGCCGGCAACGTCGTGCTCCGCGCCGTCGCTCAATTTCTCAAGGCGGTGCTTCGCGATCAAGAAATGCTCGCTCGCATCGCCGAAGACCGCTTCGCCATCGTCTTGGCGGGCGTCACGGCCGGCGAAGCGACGCAAAAGATCGAACGGATTCGTCAGGCCATCGAGAAGTGCCGCTTGCCGGTCGACGGCTTGGACGAAGTGCGGTTCACGGCGAGCTTCGGCTTGGCCGAAATCAACGAACTCGACGACGCCACGGTGCTGATGAATCGCGGGCTGGAAGCTTACGCTCAAGCCGCGACCAAGCAGAACTGCATCCAAGTGGAAGGCTACCCGGTAGCGGTGTAGGAACAGGCGCTAGGCGGCAGGCGTTAGGCGCCGGCCGGATGCCTGCTCTCACAGCTTGGGTAAAGCGACGACTTTGGTCGCCCCCGGGGTTTCGCTCGCCTTCTGCTTCGCGGCGGCGATTCGCTGCCGGGAGGCTTCGACCAATCGGCGCGCGGCGGCAAGTTCTTGTTTCGTGAAGACCGGCGTTTGCGCGTTGACCGCGGCCATGCGCGACATCTGGCGCAATTCGTCCCAGGTCTTGCCGTTGGCCAAATGCCAAGCCGCGGCCTGCATCGCCTCTTGATCGCTCTCGCCGCGGCCGTAGCCGGCGAGCGCGTCGGCCAACTCCGGACCGACCCCGACCTCTTCCGGTCGCACCAGTTCGTACTTCACCATGCTGCGCGGGTTCGGCTTGCCGTGCTCGACGCAGACGGTCGCCACGCGAAATTCCCGCGTGCTCTCCGGCGGAATCGCAAAGATGTTGTTTTGGCCTTGCTGGTTGTTTGCGGAGTTGGCCGTGATTCCAAACGGCGGCGGACCGGAGACGGCCTGCGTTTTGCCCCCCTGCGAGCCGGTGCCGAAGCTGTTTCCGCCGTTGTTGGCGCCGGGGTTGAAGAAGTTTTGCTGGGCGAGATTCCGCTGCGCAGGGTCTTGGGCCGCCGCCAGATCGACCGGCCGCGCCGCGATGACGGCGGGCATCTGCAATCGCACGGCTTCCGTGCCCGGGTTTTTCAAGAAGACCCGCAGGTGATAGGCATCGCGAGCCACGACGCGGGCTTCGACCGCGCCGCTTGCGACCGCCGCGTAGAGGTCGATCCCCTCCCGAGCCTGCGGAGCTTCGGCTCCGATCGCTGCGCCGGTCGCCGCGAACACCCAACCACAAACCGCCGCCGGCAGCGCACGCTGAATGAAGCCGCTCATGTGCCGATCCTTTCGACCGTATTGGTTCCTTCGCGTCCCTCTACAGAGCAGATGCGAACGAACCATCACGACCGAAACAACCGCGCGCGAAGTGCGTGGGAAACTACTCGCCGGAAGTTGCCGGCGACGACGCCGGCGCGGGCCGCGAGCCGCCGGCGCGGAGATCGTAGCAGGCCACGCGATCGCGCAGCCGCAGAATGAGCCGGCCGTCGACGATGGCCGGCGATGCGCACGGCAGCGGCCCTTGGTCGCCGATCTCGCGCTTGTAGATCTTCGTCGATTCTTCCAGGCCGTTCGGCTTCTTTTCCACTTCGTCGAGCTTGAGTAGTTTCCGCTGCGCGTCTTCCGTCGCCATGAGGCCGGCCTTGTTGAACTTCACGTCGATCAGCGGCCGGAATTCGGCCCGATCGGCGGCGAAGCAGAGCAGCCCGTCGTAGGCGTAGAAGACTTTATCGTCGGCGGCCACGAGCGACGTGTATTGCGGCGACGCCAAATCGAGATTCGCGCTCCAGAGTTCGTCGCCGGTCGCAATATCGACGGCCGCAAGGCGTTTCTCCCCTTGCACGTAGACGGTATCGCGAACCACGACCGGGCTACTTCCCTTGTCGCCGGCGCGCTGATAGTTCCAAACTTCCTCCGCCTTGTCGGCGGCGACCTTGAAGCAACGCAAGCCGCTGCGGCGGCTGGAGCCGTAGGTAATGACGTAATCGCCGACCACGACCGGCGTGGAATTATTGGCTTCCGACTTCACGCGCCAGAGTTCCTTGCCCGTGCGCGGTTCGAAGCCGATCGTCTCCCCGCCGCCGACGTTCGCGATCGCGAGCGTGCGCCCGGCGTGGGTCCAGGCTACGGCGCTGGAGTGTTGTCCTTTCATTTTGTCGGAACCTTCCCACAGCAGCTTGCCGCTTGCGACATCGAGCCCGAACAATTTTCCGGCGAACGCGACGGCCGCGCCGTCGACGATGAGAAAGCTCGACATGTAGAACTCGTCGAGGAATTCTCCCGGAAGCGTCGTTTGCCAGAGTTCTTTACCGGTCGCCGCGTCGACGCATCGAACCGTGCGCGCAGCGCCGAGAAAGTAGAGCTTGCCGTCGTGATGCGTGAGCGTGCCCGACTGCACGAAGCGCGAATAGACGCTCGGGGTATCGGTGCGCCAAACGGTCTTGCCGTCGGCGGCATGGAGCGCGACCAACGTTTCTTTGAACTCGTAGAGCTTGCCGAACTCCAAGTCTTCCGCGCGACGATTCTTTTCGTACTCTTCGTATTCCGCCGGCGACATACCGCCCCGTTTGTCGTCGGCCAAGTACGGATACTTGCGCTTCGGCAAGGCGCCCGGCGTCTTTTGCGCTTTGTGATGCACGAAGAGAAACACTTTACCGTCGGCGACGATCGGGCTTCCCCAGCCGCCTGCGAAGCCGCCGGGCAACTGCTCGCTCAACCAAGCCGGCGATACGCCGTCGCTCGGCAGCGAACCGATCAGCGACGGCGAAGTCGGCGCGGCGCCGTCGCGCGCCGGACCGCGCCATTGCGGCCAATCGGCGGCGAGTAAACCAGGAAGAATCGCGACGACGAAACAGACGAAGCGGCGGCGAAAATGCATGGCGGGAACCATCGACAAAGGGCGCAGAGGGAGTTGAGCGGGCGGAGCATCAGTCTAGCAACGGATGCGCCGAAAAGCACGATAACGCCGGGGATGTCCACTAGGCGCCGACCGGCCCGCACGACGCTTGTCAGCCGGAATGTCCGTTTTTTTCGGCCCGAACGCGACATTTCGCAAGGGCGTGGGCCGCGGCAATTGCAATCTTGACCCAAATTCCGACGCCTGCCTAAACTTCGAATAGGGGTTCGATCCGATACTGAAGAATACGAAGTCTCGCCGTGGAGGCCGCAACCGCGGGCCTCACCTGCCGGAGGTCGTTGCCGATGGATCCGATTCGTTCGCAGGTCTCGCCCGATCGCTTCTTTGCCGGATTGACCGAGTACGTCTTCGAGACGCGGCTCGGATTCGCCGATCCGCCGCTCGTGGACTACGTCTCCGGCTTGCTCGGCCGCTTCATCCACTTCGACGAAATTTACCGGCTGCGAGATCCGGTCGGCCGGCGGCTGGAAGAGGTCACCGAGATGATGCTCGAAGCCGCGGCTCGCGTCGGCGAAGCGCGCCGCGAAGCCCATCGCCACATCGGCGACTTTACGTTGTTCTGGACCGGCCTCTACCCGGACATTCTCGAAACCCGGCGGAATAAGAGCCGCTTCGATCGCTTCGTCGACTACCGCGAACAGGGAAAGATCGCCTACTCGATTGCCGCGGAAATTCCCGCGCCCGACGATACGGCCGTCGCCGGCCCGGTGCTGGAACGATTGAGCGATGAATTTGAGATTTGCGTGGAAGGGCTGCACGAACTGCGCAAGGAATTGAGCGGCCCGCAGTAAAGTTCGCCGCTCGCGCGCCGGCGGGTTATAGTCTTCGGAGATTCCCGCCTTCGGAGCATCTCGCCATGACGCTTGCGCGCCCTTCTCGCCGTGCCTTTCTTCAACATTCGGCGCTCGCCGCCGCGGCCGCCGCCTGCGGTAGTTCCGCACTCGCGCGTGTCGACGAACCGCCGATCAAACGCGTCGCGATGATCAACTCAATCTATCGCTTCCGCTCGCACGCCTATCATCTCGGCCGTCGCATTCTGCACGGCTACCATCGCGAAGCGGTCCATCATCAGCCGGCGCTGAAACTCGTGCGAATGTTCAACGACCAATACCCGGCGGACGACATGTCGCGCGCCGAGGCGCCGCGTTACGGCTACGAAGTCGTGAAGACGCCCGCCGAAGCGCTCGGCCCGACCGCCGGCAAGCTCGACGTCGACGCCGTTCTGCTCGTCGTCGAGCACGGCGACTACAAGACGAACGAATACGACCAAGTCCTCTATCCGCGCTACGAGCTGTTTCAAGAAGTCGTCAAAGTCTTCGAGGCCGCCGGCCGCGCCGTGCCCGTGTTCGTCGACAAGCACCTCTCGTACGACGCCGCCCGAGCGCATGAAATGGTCGCCGCGTCGCAACGTCTCGGCTTCGGGCTCATGGCGGGGTCGTCGTTGCCGGTCACTTGGCGTCGGCCCGAACTGGAGCCGCCGCTCGACACGCCGTTTCAAGAAGGCCTTGTCGCGTTCGGCTTCGATCGCGGCCCTTCGGAGATTTACTTCTTCCACGCGCTCGAAACGTTGCAATGCATGCTTGAGCGGCGGCGCGGCGGCGAGACCGGCGTGCGTCGCGTCACGGCCTTAGAAGGTCCGGCCGTGTGGAAAGCCGGCGACGACGGGCTCTGGTCGTGGAAACTCTTGCAAGCCGCGCTCGGCCGGAATCCTTCGAACAACACGGGCGACGTGCGCGAGAACGTTCGCAAGCCGCAAGCCGTTCTCGTCGAGTATGTCGACGGCACGCGCGGCGCCGCGCTCAATCTCATCGAGCAAGTTTCCGAGTTCTCGTTCGCCGGCCGCATCGCCGAACGCGAAGAACCGCTCAGCACGCATTTCGTGCTGCCGCAGCCGCCGGGGGCCAATTTCTTCGACGGCCTGATGGGGAACATCGAAAAGTTCTTCGCCGCGGGCAAGCCCCCCTACCCCGTCGAGCGCACGCTGCTCACAAGCACCGTGTTGGACCTGGGAATGCGCTCGCTCAAACAGGGGCAACAGCCGCTGGAAAGCAAGCTGCTCGACGTTCGCTACCGCGCGCCGGCCGATAGCGGCTACTCGCGCGGCCGGATGACGCGCGACGGATAGGGCGGTTATCGAAAGCTCGCCGCGTCGGTCGGCCGGGGCGGAACGAAGCGATGTCCCGGCAGCAACCGCGGTTTGGCCTGCGGCTCATCGCCGGCCGCCCAACGCTGCAGTTGAATGCGAAACGGCCAAGACACTCGGCAATCACTTACGCCGAGCCGGTTCCGGCGAACTTGCCGCCGGCGAACGCCGTCGCCATGGCGACCGGTACTTCCGCTTCCGCGGCGACGACCAAGGCCCGATTGCGCACGACTTCGGCCTTCATCTCCTGCTCCTTCGCGATGGCGAACGAGCGGCGTTCTTCCGCCTTGGCGCGGGCCACGCGCGTATCGGCTTCGGCCTGATCGGCTTGCAGGCGAGCGCCGATGTTTTCACCGACGTCGATATCGGCGATATCGATCGAGACGATCTCAAACGCCGTCTGCGCGTCGAGCCCGCGATGCAGCACGGCTTGCGAAATGACGTTCGGGTTCTTCATCACTTCCTGGTGGCTTTCGGCCGAACCGATCGACGTGATAATTCCCTCGCCGACGCGGGCGACGATCGTTTCTTCCGTCGCTCCGCCGATGAGTTGCATAATGTTGGTGCGCACGGTTACGCGAGCGCGCACCTTGAGTTCGACGCCGTTCTTCGCGATGGCCGAAAGAAATGTTTTGCCGGAGCCTTGGTTCGGACAGTCGATCACTTTCGGGTTGACGCTCGTTTGCACGGCGTCGAGCACGTCGCGACCGGCCAGATCGATGGCCGCGGCCTTATCGAAGTCGAGATCGATGCCGGCGCGATGAGCGGCGATGATCGCGCGGATCACGCCGAGCACGTTGCCGCCGGCCAGGTAGTGCGCTTCCAGTCGACGCGTGGTAATCCCCGTATGCGGATCATCGCCGACGCCGGCCTGCATCGCCATGATCTTCGATTGCACGATCACCCGGGCCTGCACTTGCCGGAGCGACATGCCGACGAGGCTGAAGATGCTGACGCGCGCGTTCGACATGTAGGCCTGAAACCACAAGCTGCCGTAGCTCATGAGCACGATCAGCAGCACGATGCCGAAGAAGACCAACACCACGATGCCGGCGAGGACCGGCAGACTGAGATTCCCGGCGTTCCTTTGGGCGAAGAGCAGCAACTGGGAGAGATTCATGGCAATCTCGGATGCGAAGACTGGGTGAAAACCATCGGAGCGGGGACGCCGTTAAGATACCCGTTCGGCGAGGAAAAGCGAGTGTCGCGCGGACATGCTTGGCGGCGGCGGGCTGAGGGCAATTGCCCGCTATTCGATCCAACCGCCGCCCAGGACGCGATCGCCGTCGTAGCAAACCACGGCTTGGCCCGGGGCGACGCCGCCGCGAGGCTCGAGCATGCGGACATGCATCCGACCGCCCGGCAGCACGGCGACGACGGCTTCGACCGGCCGCGAAGCGTAGCGAATTTTTACCTGACAGCGGCGCGGCTCGGTCGGCTCGTCGCAAAGCCAGTTGGTGCGACGGGCGGTAAGTTCGTCGCGCAGCAATTCTTCGGACGTGCCGACCACGACGCGTTTCGATTCTGCTTCGATCTTTACCACGTAGCGCGGCTCGCCGAATGCGATGCCCAGCCCCTTGCGCTGACCGATCGTGAAATGCTCGATTCCGTCATGTCGCCCGACGACCTCGCCCGAGGTCGTCACGATTTCGCCGGACGACTCCAGCTCACCGACTCGGCTACGCACGAAGGCGGCGTAGTCGTTGTCCGGCACGAAGCAAATTTCCTGGCTGTCTTTCTTGTCGGCGACGCGCAGGCCGATGTCGCGCGCCATTTCGCGGATTTCCTCTTTCCGGAAATCGCCGACCGGAAAGAGCACGCGACGGAGCACCTCGCGCTCGATGCCGAACAGCACGTACGTTTGATCCTTCGAATCGTCGACGCCGCGCACGAGTTGCGGAACGGCCGCGGGGTCGTCGCCGCGCACGAGTCGGGCATAGTGGCCGGTCGCCACGAAGTCGGCGCCGACGCCGTCGGCATACTCGCAGAGCTTGCCGAACTTCAGCCAGTTGTTGCACATGACGCAGGGGTTCGGCGTCCGGCCGGCGACGTACTCTTCCACGAAGTAATCTTGGATGCGGCCGAAGTCGTCCTGAAAGTCGATCGCATAAAAGGGGATGTCGAGCCGATCGGCGACCCGCCGCGCATCGGCGGCGTCGCTGGAGCTGCAGCAGCCCTGCTTATGGCTCCCTTTCGCCGGCAGCAGCTTGATGAGCGAATCGGCCGCGGCGATGCCGGTCGTCGCAGTCGCCGCCGACACGGAGCAGGTCGAGGAGGGGGCCGCTTCGCCGTGGCGCATGAAGAGGCCGATGACTTCGTGGCCGTCGCGGCGCAAGAGGTGCGCGGCGACGCTGCTGTCGACCCCGCCCGACATTGCTAACACGACCTTGGCCATAAATCGGACGTCCCGCGCTGAAAAAAGCTCTCAGCGCAGTGTAGTCGTGCGGGAAAAATCGGACAAGCGGCCGCACAGGCCCGATCGCAAGCGTTTACCGCACCATGCGGCCGTAAAACGACTCATTGGCCGACATTCGCGCCGCGGCGCCGGTCGTCGGCTCGGGCGCGGCGCGACGCACCGGTTCGTCGCTCACGTTCGAGTCGTCCGAGTAGCTCGACGGTCGCACCACTTCATCGCGCTGCGACATCGTCGGCGGAGCGTCGCGCTCGTCGATCATCGCCGGGCCTTCGCTCGGCTCCGGCAATTCCATCGGGGGTTCGCCGCCGAACGTGAAGAAGGATTTCACCTTATTGAACATCTTTTTCGGACCCGACGGCGCCTTGGGGGCCGGTTCGACTTGCATTTCCGCCCGCGGCGGCGGAGTGAGTTCGATCGATTCGCCCTCGGGCACTTCCTTCGGCTTGCCGCCGAAGAGCGAGAAATTGCCGAGCAGCCCCCTCGATTTCACCACGGTGCCGTCGGCGGCGCGTCGCTGGTTCGGCAGCGTCGCCGTGTTGCCGTGGCGTTCCGGCAACGAGTGGAACGTGTATCCTCCGGACGATTCGGCGGCGCGCGGCGGCGGCGAAGCTTCCACGTTGTCGGGAATCCGCGCGAGGCTCGTCCCGTCGAGTGTGCGAGGCGATTTAAATTCGTCCGCCGGCAACTTGGCTCGCGGTTCGGGAACGGCGGTCGGCGCGTCGGCCAAAGGTTCGGCCGCTTGCCGCGGCAGTTCGCGTACCGCGCTTCGCTCCGCGGCCGGCCGCTGGGCAAGCGGCTGCGGCGAGCTCAGCCGCGGACCGGCGGCGGCATTACGGCGATCGACCGGCTCACGTCGCTCGCCTGCTTCGGAAGGCGCCACGGCGTAGGGAGTCGTCTGCTTGCTCGGCAGGTCGCTCGTCGGCGGCGCGACGGTGCGCTCTTCCGTATAGCCGACCGAGAGATTCACGGGGCCCGGAGCCGCACTTGGATCAAGCACGCTTAAAGGCTGACGCAAGGCGACGGCCTGGACCGCTTTCGACGAATTCGACGGTGCGCCGAGGTTTTTCTCCGGGGCAGTCTTGCTCACGGAATCGAGAGTCGGACGAGCGGTCGCATAGCGTTCGCCGACGGTGCTCGGCGCCGGATCAAGAGCTTGCGGTGCTTTCGGAGCGTTGCCGCTTTGTACCAGACCGGCATCCCCAAAATCAGCATCGCTCGCAACACCGATCGCCGGCCGCGCGCTACGCGTCGGCTTCGCTGCAACTTGCGGTTCCGGAGAAATCAGGGTTGCGGTTGCGGGCGCCGGCGTCTGCTTCGGCGCGGCCGGAGCGGCGGCGGCAACCGCTTTTGTCGGCGATGCGATCGGAGCGGCGTCGTTTGCAGTAACGGTTTCCTTCGTCACGGCAGGCGATGACGCCAGGGCCGCCGGAGCATTGGCCGCGACGGCGGGCGCCGGGCTCTTCGTCGTCGCCGAGGTCGTCGCAGTCGTGTTGGTCGTCGCGGCCGAGGCGGCCGGCACGCTTGCCGCCGCGGCGAGTTTCGGCGTCGCATCCGCAACGTCCTTCATCGTCGCCGGCTTCACGGTCAGCGGACCGTTGTACGGCGCGGCCGGTGCTGCATAGGGAGATACGGCGGCGACGGCCGGCACAACCGGCGTCGCGGCAACGGCCGACTGCGAAGCCGTCGGCGTCGCAGTCGCGACGGGCGCCGCCGGTACGGCAGGCTTCGGCATGGCGGCCGGAGCAAGCGGCCAAGCGGCTGCGGGCGTTTGCGTCGTGGGATAAGAGGCCGCGACGGGAGCGGCCGAACGAGCGGCGATCGAACCCGGTGCGAACGAACGTTGAGCTTCGACGGCCTTGACCAATTCATGGGCTCCGGCGGCGCGCAATTGATGCTTCAGTTGTTCGACGGCCGCGGCCGGAACGCACTGCACCTTCACTTGATTCCAACGACCGGATGCCTTGACGTCGACGCGGTACTCGCCGAGGTACGCCAAGCTCTGACGCCAAAGGGCGGCGTCGAGCCCGGCCATCGGGCCGGCCGTGGCGGGAACAGCGACGTTCTTGACCGCGGCGCACAGATTCAGTTCCAAACCGTCGCGCGCGGCGGTGCCGCGGCCGGTGATTGATGCAAACCGGGCCGCGCCCAGTTCCAGCGAATTGCGCACGGCGGCGACGTTCAGCACCTCGTCGGCCGCCAGGTCTTCCATCGAAACCTCGACGGCGTGGCGGCGATCGGCGCCCGCCAGGTGGAACGTCATCGCGAGGTTCAATTTGTACGCGGCGTCGCGGCAGCTCAACTGCGCGAAGTGTTCCGCATGGGCGGGGTCGCTACTAAGATGCGTCAGTTCCAAGCGGGTGTCGGGGCTCAACCGCCAGGCGGCGGGCAGCCGCTCGATGCGCAAGCGTTTCACTTGCACCAGCGGCGCAGGCTGCGTGAGCGACGAATTCCGCGGCGCGAAGCCTCGTTCGGTAAACTGCTGTAGCACGCCGCCGGCCGGGGCTTCAAGGTCGCCCAACCGTTCGACGACGGCGACCAGTTGTTGCAGCACGGCGTGCCGCTCGCCGCCGGCATCCCAACTTCGCACGAGATCGCGCAAGTCGACGCCGCGCGACGGCTCTTCGTTGTGCGAGGCTTGCGGAACATCTTCCTTCAGCAGCGTGGGACCGGCCGCGAAGACGCCGGGACGCGGTTGCGGTCGGGACGAAGCATCGCAAAACAAACCGGCGAGCGTCAGTTCCGAACACGTCAAGCGGCCGCGCAAGAACATGGCCGGATCGGCCTGGGCGGAAACCTGTTCGATCAAGAGCGCCGTCGATTCCGGCTCGTCCGTCTTGGCGACGCGCAAGTTGCTAATCTCCAACCGCCCGGTCCAGAGGCCGTAGTCGACGGTGTCGGCCGTGAGTTGCACGTCGAGCGCCAGCGAAGCGCGTTGGAGAAACGCTACGGCGGCGCGATGTTCGCCGACCGTGTGAATGAGCGTCGCCGTGAGCACCGCGCCGCAGCAAACCGCCGGGAAGCCGAACGACCGCAACAGCGGATCGGCGGCGGCTCCGGACGGCGCGTCGGATTCGCTCGTGCGATGATTCGCCACGCGTACGACCGCGTGCGCGGCCGGAAGTGCGGCCAGCAGCGAGGTCAACAAAGCGCCGAACGTGCGATAATCGTCCAACGCGAAGAGCGCGAGAAACGGGCCGGTGCCGGGCCCGGCGATGATCGCGCCGAGTTCGAGCTTGTCGAGGCAGAAGACGCCGACGGCGTGTGTGAGCGGCGCGCCGATCGAAGCCAGCGTGTAACCGCAGGCTCCGGCGACGGGGAGCATCCAGAGCCGGCAGTTGAGCCAGCATGCCAACAGCAGCAGGCTCGCGAAGGTGAGATTCCAATCGCAAACGGCCCCGGCCATAAAGCCGAGAACGACCGCCAAGGCGATATGCCGCGGTTGACGACCGCCGTGAGCCGCGGCGGCCAGCGACGAGAAGAAGGCGTGCATCGAGCGAACTCCTCCGACGTCGCGAGGACGCCGGTCGTACGCCGATCGAGAAGACGCGCCCCCCATAGGCACGCGCAAGCGACCGACAAATGGTTCTCTTGGAGGTATCGGTTATGACGACGAGGGAACTTGAGCAAGGTCTGAGCCCTCGCCCGAAGAGGTTTGCCGCGATACAATTCCCCGAAGCTCGCAAACCGCCGCGACCGCTACGTTTTGTCGTGAAAAACTTCGCGTGCATAACGGCATTGCCGGCATCCGACGTTTCCTCCGTCGACGGTTTCGAGCCATTTGTCTAGCAACCAGCTACTAGCTACCGGCAACTTCCCGACCATGGACAATTCGCTCGCCGATCGTGCCGACGCCATCCGCAGCCGCGTCACCCAGCTCCGAGACTCTCTTTGACTACGACGCCAAGCTGAGACGCGTGAGCGCCATCGAAGCGCAGATGGCGGAGGCTGGTTTTTGGAACGTTCAAGAAAAGGCGCAGGCCGTCGTCGGCGAACTGAAGGGGCTCAGCGCGCTAGTAAAGCCGATCAAAGACCTCGACGCCTCGCTGGCCGATCTCGACGCGATGTTGGAGATGGCTAAAGAAGATCCGGAGTTCGCGGCCGAAGTCCCCGCCGAGCTCGATCGTCTGGAGCAGGTCCTGGCCGACCTCGAGCTCAAGGGCCTGCTCAACGGGCCGTTCGACTCGCGCAACGCCATCATGACGATCAACGCCCGCGACGGGGGCGTCGACGCCAACGATTGGGCCGAAATGCTCCTGCGGATGTACATCCAATGGGCGAAGAAACACGAGTACGACGTCGAGATTCTCGACCGCCAAGACAATGAGCAGGCCGGCATCTCGACGGCGACCATCGCGATTCGCGGCCCGATGGCTTACGGCTACCTGCGCGGCGAAAGCGGCATGCACCGCTTGGTGCGAATCAGCCCGTTCAATTCGGAAGGGAAACGGATGACGAGCTTCGCGGCCGTCGATGTTTCGCCCGAAGTGAACGACGACTTCGAAGTCGAAATCAAGGACGACGACATCCGTATCGACAAATTCTGCTCCAGCGGCGCGGGGGGCCAGCACGTCAACAAAACGGCCAGCGCCATCCGCATTACGCATGCCCCCAGCGGTATCGTGGTGCAATGCCAGAACGAGCGGAGCCAGCACAAAAACTTGGCGTTCGCCATGAAGATGCTTCGGGCGCGTTTGATGCGCCTCGAGGAAGAGCGGCGCGAGGCGGAGATTAACGCGAAGTATCAATCGCAAGCGAAGACCGGCTTCGGCTCGCAAATTCGCAACTACTTCCAACATCCGGAGCAGCGCATCAAGGACCAGCGCACCGGCTACGGCGAAACGCATTTCATGAGCGTCATGGACGGCGACATCCAAGGCTTTCTCGACGCCGTGCTCCGCTGGCGGGCCGGCAAAGAAGTGGTGCAGGGATAACGTTGGCGACCTCGGAGACCATGCTCGAAGCCGACGGCGTCCGCGTCGTATTCTTTCACGACGGCGACCGCATTGCGCATCGCCTCGAAGTACGCGATGTCGCAACGAACGATTGGACGACCGCCTTCACGTCGCTGGAAGGTCGCGCCGACGAAGCCTGGCCCGCGAGCCCGCCGTTTCAACAGTTGCACGTCGAACAGCGTCCGACCGGCTCGATCGTGTTTCTCATCGGCATGGCCGGCAGGTCGCACTGGTCGGCGGCGGTGGAAGCGGCCGCCGATCGGCGGAGCATACGGTTCGACGTAGCCGTGCGGTTTCAGGCCTGCCCTGAGCATCTCGGAAGTGCCTATTCGTATGTCGAAGGTTTTCGTGGTCGGTGGCCTCAGTTGGTCGCCGAGGGCACTACGATTGTTGAAGTCGTAAACGAATTCTCAGACGCCCCCCTGGTCCGACCATCCGGTGAGTTTCCGCCGCCGCCGGCCACGCTGGGCTGGAAGTACGCGGTTTTCGACGGAATCGACCGTCCTTGATTTTGCGGGCCGTGGGCGACAAAATATCGGCTCGTCCCGCTTGGTCCTCCTTCCGCGAAAGCCGCACGGTCGCCATGTTTGATCAGATCGAAAAACTGAAGCGTGATTACACGGATAAGTACGTCGTCGTCGACGCGAGCCGTCCGGAGTTGCAACGTTTCAAGAACATGACCGGCCAAGTGAAGACCGTGAACATGAGCGGTCGGGCCCTCGTGCGATTCGACGGCGGCGACAACAACATCGGTTGGTTCGACATCAACCCCGAGTTCTTGAAGTTCGTGCCGAAGCCGGAACCCAAGCCGGAAGAAGAGAAGCACGCGAAGCCGAAGCCTGCGGCCGCCGCCAAGCCTGCCGCGGCTCCCGCCGCCGCCAAACCGGCCGCCGCGTCGGGTGAGAAGAAACCGTCGGTGGCTGAAATGCTGCGGGCCCAAGCCGCCGCCAAGTCGGGAGGCGCCGCGCCTGCCGCCGCTCCTGCTCCGGCGGCCAAGCCGGCAGCTCCGGAACCTGCCGCCGCCGCGCCGGAAGCCGCACCCGCTCCGGCGGCTCCGGAAAAGAAGCCTGCTCCCGCTGAAGAAGGCAAGAAACTTTCGACGGCCGAGATCCTGGCGCAACTTCGCAAGAAGTCGTAAGCGAAATGCGGCCTGATGCGCCGCCACTCATTTCGGTAGCTTATTGCGACCGCTTATTTGGTCAACGGAACCCGTTGCACCGCGTCCTTTGACTGCGCGTCACTCATCACGGGCTTCGCTTCTTCCGGCGAAACGACGCGGAACACGAAGATCGCCTCACGATAATCCGCAGGGAGCGGCGGGCTCGACTGCGCGAACGACCAAACAAACGGCGTGCTCGTCGTAGGCGCTTCTTGGCCTGCCGCCCGTTCTTGCTGCCTTATCAACGGCTCGCCGGGCCGAGCCGCCGGTCCGCCCGCGAGACCGCCGCTCGTTTCTCCGGTGTTTTTCGTCAACGTGCGCTCGGCGCCGTCGCGTTGCTCCGCCTCGCGTTTCAGGCTATCTAAATCCGGTTTCGGTCGCGGGGCGGCGGAGTTCGGCTCGGCGGTTGCCGTCAGGGCGGCACTCTCCAAAACCGCCACCTGTCGGGACGAGAGCCGTTGCGCGCGGCTCATCGGCAGGATCTGTTGCGTTCCCGCAAACTGCCGCCCGGAGACTTGCGCCGGCAATCCGTACTGCGTGATCGCCGACAAGGCGGGACTCGTGGGTACGATCTGTTGCGTTGCGACGCCGCCCGTTCCGAACGGCAACTGCGGCTTATTCTCCACGATCGGGCCGCTCGCCACGCCCGCCGTGGAAACCCCGCTCTGGTTCATCGTGACGTTCCCGACCGACGAGCCGGAAAGGGTCGTTGAGCCCCTCAAGCCGCGCTCGCCCGGCGAGCCCGACACCGTATTACCCGGTACCGTGTTGCCCAGAACCAAGGTGCCCGCTCCTGATTTGGAAAGTATGCCGCCGGCGACTAACGAGGTACCGTTCGCAGAGTTCGCCGAAGTCGCCGGAGCCCCCTTCGCGGCCGGAGCCTCGGACGGCGGCACGGGCGCCGCCGCCGTGGCAGGCGCCGGCGTCGTACTTGCCGCTACTTTGGATTTCGGTGCCGTTTCCGAACGAGAATCGTTCGGCATCGCGGCCACGGAAGCAGGGGCCGCCGTCGCCGGCACGGCCGCGGCCGGAGCGGCGGGTGGCGAAACCACCGCCGGTTTGGCCGCAACCGCCGACGTCGCTTCGGGCCTGGCGAGGCTCGTGGGAGTCGTCGGGCCGGCGCGGTTGTACGACGCCCAACGGCTTTCATCGACCGGAGTCGTCGGGCCCGGCTCTACGGTAAGATTCAGCACGCAGCCCGCCTCCGCTCGCAACGAACGGATCGCCGCCTCCAAGCTCCCTTCCGGCGCCACGACGTAGAAATACTCCTCGCTCGAAGACGAACCCGGAGCCTTCGCGACGGCCTGTTTTTCTCCGGACGACTTCGCTTCGACGTTTTGTTTCGTCGCGAAATCGGACTTCGCCGCAACGCCGAGTTTCACCGCGTCCTCCGCCGACTTATCCGCCGCGCGTCGCGCTAACGCTCGCGCGAGGTCGGCGTCTTGAGGCGTCGCGGCGTTGGAAACCATGGTCGGCAACGCCGGCTCCGCGTTGCGCAACGCCGCGATGTCCGAATCGGCGGCCGCAAAGGAAGCGTCGCCGGTTTGCCAAGAGTTGTTTAAGTCGGCAATCTGTTCACGGCGCAGGGCCGGGGCAAATACCTTCGTGATCGCTTCCTCGGTCCCTTCGACGGTGACGACCAATACATTGCGGCCGAGCGAAGTGCTGAGGGCCGATTGGGCCGGCGCGGCAGTCTGGAAGGCCACGCCGCCGTTGAGTCTCAAAGCCTGCTTCTCTTGGAGTTGCTCGTTTTGAGCGACTTGTTCCGTGCTCGGCCCCGCCGCACCGGCGGGAGCCGCGGCCACGGCCTTCATCGCCAACCCTTCGGCGGGCGACGCGCCATTGCTAAACCGCTGCGACGGCGCATCGCCGGCGACGTTTTGTCGGCTGCGATAGTTGGCTTCTTCCACCTGGGCCAGGCGTTGCTGCAGTTGCACGGCCGAGACACGCCGCGTTTGTGTTTGCGCTTCGCTTTCCATGGCGCGCACCTGCGCCGCGATGGTGAGCGCTCGATTAAAATCGTTCTGGGCGATGCCGGCCAAGTCGCCGTAGGCCAAGCTCCCCTGCCCCGCAACGACTTTTCCCGCCGCCGCTCCGCCGCTCGCGATGCCGCGCATTTCTTCGGCTTCGAGCATTCGTCCGCCGCCGATGCCGAAGCCGTCTTTGCGTGTCGCCCCGAATGCGACGTCGCTGTTCGCCGGCGAAGCGGCGTCGCCAAGTTTCTTCGCCATTGCCGCGGTATCCGACGTTCCGGCCCCCTGCTGCTTCGCGTCGAGGCT
>CAZWDN010000062.1:0-19823 GCA_964633125.1 uncultured Pirellula sp.
AAGCCGACCAAAGCGACACTTCGAGCGTGAAGCGATACGCGGCTTGCGTGCGCGGCGTCCACACGGCGCCGAGAAACTGCGAGCCCGTCAGGGCCGAGGCCTTGTAGAGGCACGCGGCCATCGGCAACAGCAGCAACAGCGCCAAGTAGGCGATTGTGAAACCCAGGCTGAATTTAAACCCGGGCAAAATGCGGCGGCTCATGCGTCAATCGCTCCGATGGTTCGGTTGCGACTTCGGTGGGCCCGCGCTCCCTGAGAACGCGAGCCCGTCGCGAAGCCAATACTATTTGGCGGCCGGAGCATAGATCTGATCGAAGGCGGCCCCTTCGGCGAAAAACTTCGCTTGGGCCTGATTCCAACTGCCGAACACTTTATTGACGCTGAACAGTTCGATTTTGGGGAACTGCTTCGAGAACTCCGCAGCCGCGCGTTGATCGGTCGGACGATAGTAGTTCTTCGCGATGATTCGTTGGCCGGCCGGCGTGTAGAGAAACTCGAGGTACGCCTTGCTGTCCGCTTCCGAACCCTTACGTTTGACGTTGGCGTCCACCCAGGCGACGAGCGGTTCGGCCAGTACGCTAATCGGCGGATAGACGATCTCCAGCGCATCGCCCGCTTCCCTCACTTCGAAGTGCGCTTCGTTTTCCCAAGTGAGGTGCACGTCGCCGATTCCCTTCTGCGCGAAGGTCGCCGTCGCGGCCCGCGCGCCGGAGTCGAGCACCGGGACGTTCTTGTAGATCGCCGTGACGAGCTTCTTCGCATCCTCTTCCGAACCGCCGCGCTGGAGTACCGATCCCCAGGCTCCCAGCAAACTGAGCTTGCCGTTGCCCGAGGTCTTCGGGCTCGGCGTGATGACCTGCACACCTTCACGACCGAGATCGGGCCAATCTTTGATTCCCTTCGGATTCCCTTTCCGCACGACAAAGACGATCGTGGAAGAGTAGGGGAGCGAACCATTCGGCAAGCGTTGCTCCCACTTGTCGGCGATCAGACCGGCCTTTTGGATCGCGTCGATGTCTTGCCAGATGGCAAGCGTCACGACGTCGGCGGCGAGTCCGTCGATCACTTGGCGCGCCTGGCTCGACGAACCGCCGTGCGATTGGCGAATCGTCACTTTGCGCCCGGTCGCCTGCTCGTGGTGAGGGATGAATGCTTCGTTGAGTTGCTTCCAAAGCTCGCGCGTCGGGTCGTACGACACGTTGAGGAGTTCCAATGGGGCGGCTCCACCCGCGGCGGGGACCTCCGTCGTGGTGCTACTGCTGCACGACGCCAGCGCGGCGACGGAAAGAGCAACCAGGGAGCAGGCCAGCCTTGGTAACGTTGCGTACATGAGCGACTCTCCTAGACAAAACCTCGCCACGAGGCGTTTAATTACTTTGTTTATCACTATCGTAAACATTGACACCTAAGTTGAGACATTAACCTCAACTCTCTTTACACCATGGCGTTGCGTCAATCGCTCGCGCACGGTGATCAGCTCAAACACCCAGCCGCACTAGCCCGGTGCCGAGGAGCGAAACCTTCGCCAATCGAGACCGAGCGTTCGCATCCGGCCTCGCAGCGTGTGCGGATTAATCTGCAAAAGTCGTGCCGCCCCGAAAGGCCCTTCGATCCGACCATGCGATTTCCGCAGAGCGTCCTCAATGTGTCGGCTCATCGCCTCATCCAAGGTCGGGAAGTTTCCGGAGTGCGCAAGACCGCCGCCGGCAACATCGCCGCGATCAGGCACCGGGAGGATTTCCGGAGTCGAAGCAATGCGTAGGGCCAGGTTGGGCGACTGGCCCCCCAACGCCCCGGCGACGTCGATCCGCTTGCCGTCCCCCAAGATCACGGCCCGTTCGATCACCGCCGAGAGCTCGCGCACGTTGCCCGGCCACGCATACGCCTCGAGCGCTCGCAGGTCGGCCGCCTGCAATGCCAAGGGGGGCATGCCGAGGCGCTGCGTCGCCCGCTGTACGAAATGTGCGGCCATGGCGGCGATGTCATGCGGTCGTTCGCGCAACGACGGCAACCGCATCGGAAACACCGACAAGCGATACCATAGATCGTGTCGAAAGCTCCCTTCGGCCGTCATTGCCTCGAGGTTCCGGTGCGTCGCTGCGACGATGCGCACGTTCACGGTGACTTGCGTTTCGCCGCCGACGCGTTCGAACGTGCCGTCTTGCAACACGCGCAGCAAACGCACCTGGGCGCCCGGAGTGAGTTCGCCGCATTCATCGAGCAACAACGTTCCGCCGTCGGCCCGCTCGAACCAACCCTTCTTCAACCCGAGCGCTCCGGTAAAACTTCCTTTTTCGTGCCCGAAGAGTTCGGAGTCGACGAGTTCCGACGCGATGGCGCCGCAATTCACTCGTAAAAATGGGCCTTTCGAGCGTCCCGAGCGTTCATGAATCGCCCGCGCGATCACTTCTTTGCCGGAGCCCGATTCGCCGAGAATGAGCACCGGTACGTCCGCGCGCGCCACCTGTTCGACGCGCTGCATGATCTCGCGTAAGCCGGTTTGCGCACCGACGATCGATTCCGAGAGTCCAACTTTGCCGAGTTTGGTACGCAGCGACTGGTTCTCGGCTTCCGCGGCCTCGCGCAGAATCCGAAGCTCGCGCTGCCGACGATCGTTTTCGACCCACACGCCGAACGGCTCCAGCAAGTGGCCGACGATCTCGACATGGCGCTCTTGAAAGCGGCGCGGCAAGTCGGTGACGAAAATCGCCAGCCCGATCGGGCCGTGCTCGCCATGCAGCGGTCCGACGACCGCTTCTCCGGTGAGATCCTCGGGAATCGCGCCGGCGGGAAGCTCGTGCAGATCGCGCACGTTCCCGTGGAGCATTGCACCGGAGCGGCACCAAGCAAGTAACTGCTCGAACTGGCCGGGAGCAAACTCATGCTTCCGGGCTTGCGGCGTCGGGGAAGGGCGGCAGTGCCCGACGGCGATCGTTTCCAACGAGCGACGCTCGGGGTCGAAGCGGCGGATGAGCACGAGGTTCATCGGCAGCCGCTGAAACAGCTCGGGCGAGGCCGTCGCGACAGCCTCGCCAATTTCCAGATGGCGGCAAGCCTCGCGCCAGACATTGAGGAGCAGGGGAGCAAAACGTTCCATGTGTGTCCCGTTAAATACAACGGCCCAATTACATTGAATGGAAAAACTATCGCATTTGACGGAAGTACGACAGGTCGATCCGAAACCGCCGTGTCGACCGTCACGATTTGCCGCGATTGGTGAGAATCTCGGCTTTGGCACGCAACTCGCTTTGCAAGAGCTACGCCAACAACGACAGTAAGTTGACAATAATAGTAAACTATCGGCCGCGTAGGAACAACACGATGGCTGCAACCATTCGCCCCCACATCCGTACACCCCACCTTTCGCGAGAATCGAACATGGCGGATGAATTGCCCCCTGCGGTACGCGCAACGGCAGGAACCGATGCCGCCGAACGCCTTGGTTCCGGCGGCAACGACGCGCACGGCGATCCACGCGAGGCGCGCCTGCTCCAGGCTTTGGAGCACGTTCGCCAAGCCCTGCGATCTTTGCGATACGGCCAAGTGGTCATCACCGTACAAGACGGGGTGGTCGTGCAAGTGGACCGCACCGAAAAGACACGATTACGTTAAACGCCGGCGAAACGCGTCTCGCTTCGCCCGCTTTTGTTCGCAAGTTTCGCTCACCGGTCTCCCGGAGGCACTGCCTTTCGTTTTTAGGGAGCCGGTTATGACTCAGGGAAGAATTCTTTTCAGCGGCAGGGAACGACCGCACGTTTTCCGCAACAACGCCGGGGCGATGAGCGATCCTCCCGCGTCCTCGGTCAGGATTGCGAATTCTCGCGCGCAACGCCGCTGTTGTCGCTGTCGCACGCTCTAACGCCCCGCGTTTGCAATCGAACCCTTGAGTTCGGCGCGCATCGCACGCGGGCTTTCGTTCGCACGTTGCCGCGCGCAGCGTCGCTTCCGGGCGACTCCGCGGCCCGACACCGCCACAGTTTCCGCACGCAAAAGGAATGGATCATGGCCACCGCTTCTTCTCGACCGCCGCTTGCCGACGATATGAACCTGCCGCTCATGCACCGCGTCGCCGAAATGCTCATGTCTTACGACGCCGGGGCCTATCGCGCAATCGACGTCGCGGCCAACGGTTCGATCGTCACGCTGCAAGGGCGCGTCGCCGGCGCCGACGCTCATCACCAAGCGCTGAGTTTGGTCCGTTCGACTCCGGGCGTCACCGAGGTGATCGACCTGTTGCGCGTTACCGCCGCCCGACGCTCCTCGGTCGATCTTCCGAGCGTGCGCAGCGAATCGGGCCATGCGCAGTCGCCCCACGAAGCGGCGGCGGTTGAAGCACGACAACCGCAACCTCGCCGAACGCTCACAATCGCGGCGCTCTTAGGCGTGATCGTGCTTGCAAGCGTCGGTTCGTTGCTGGCGCTCGGCGTCGTGGAGTTCGGCGAAGAGAAACAGGCCGTCGCGTCGCCGCCGCCGCGTCCTCGAGTCGTGCCTGCGGAAGGGGCGATCTTCTTCGAGGGACGACCGGCCGCCGGAGCGCGACTTGTATTCCACCCCTACGCCTTTTTCGGCAACGAACCGCGACGAGCGTACGCGGTCGCCGATGCGGCGGGGCGCTTTCACGTTTCGACGTTCGGCACCGGCGACGGCGCCGTTCCCTGCAGCTATCTGGTGACGGTCGATTGGATTCCGCCTTGCCCGCCGGGCGGCGACGCCGAGAAGTACGCCGATCTCGGCAACGTCGCACCGAAGCGCTTTCAGAACGTCGACTCGACGCCGCTGCGCGTCAAGGTCGTCGACACGAACGCCGCCGTCAAGTTGCCGCCGCTGCACATGAGCCGCGGCTACGGCCCCGGCGAGGCGCGCTAGATATTGCGTGACGCTCGGTAGCGTTGCGCCCGCAAATTCCTGTTCGTTCGGATGAATTACTCTGTTTTGTTCCATCGCTTTTTTGAAGGGGATCGAGTCATGAAGATTTCTTGGAAGTTGCGTCGCGGGAAACGACGCGGGTTTTCGCTCGTGGAGTTGCTGGTCGTCATCGCGATCATCGCGGCCTTAATCGCGATTTTATTGCCGGCTGTTCAATATGCTCGCGCCACGTCGCGGCGTTCGACCAGCCAAGCCAACCTGCGCAACATAACGCTGGCGATTCTGAATTTTGAAACGGCCAACGGGCACCTCCCCGTCGCCGGGCGGGTGCCGGGGGATACGAAGCCCCGAGCCGGCTGGATTACGCACGTCCTGCCGCAACTCGATCGTCGCGACCTGTACGAACGGTACGACTTCAGCAAAGACTGGTTCGCTCCGGAGAACCTGGCCGTCACGTCGACCCGCCTTCCCGTGCTCCTTGATCCTTCGTCACCGGCCCAGGACCGCCTCGACGGTCGGCCCGAAGCCTTTGCGCAGATCGTCGGCGTGACCGATTACGCCAACATCCGGGCCGTCGATCAGCGGCTCTTCACCGGCAGCGGCGCGGCGAGCGGTTCGCCGGGCATTGACGGTCCGAACACGCCGACGACGACCATCGTCGGCGGCGGCAAGGGATTGGCGACCGGCGGAACCTATGCCGCGCAAAAGACGCTCGGCGCATTCGTGAACGGCTGGGGCCTCGGGGCGCTGGCTCCGAACACCAAAGCTCGTTTGGCCGACATCACCGACGGCGCTTCGCACACGATCTTCCTCGCGGAATCGCATGCACGACCGTATCTCTATCAACGGGGCGTGAAAGTCAGCGACGACCTCACGACGGTGCGCGTCAACGGCGGCGGCTGGTCGCGCAACGCCAACGACATCCGCCTGGCCGGGTTCAGTAAAGACGGCAAAACGCCGATCGGGCCCTGGGGCATCAACGCCGCCAACGGCGTGCAGGTACAAACCTCCGACGGACAAGCGGCCGGTTGGGGCGGCGGCGGCACGCACGCCGACGCGGCGCGCGACGGCAGCGGGGGCATTTATAGCTTCCACCCGGGGGGCGCGCACGTTTCCTTCGGCGACGGTTCGGTGAAGTTCCTCAGCGAGTTCATCGACATCGCCGTGTTGGCCGCCTTGGCGACGCGCGATCAGAACGAACTCGTCGACGACTTCCTCATCGACAATCCGACCGCGCGCTAGTCGTACCGGTTGAGAAACCGGACCCATCTCACAGATGCGACGGATGACGACGTTCGGCCCTCGGCAGCAGACCTTGCCGAGGGCCGAACTATTGATCAATGCCGACGACCGTCGGCGCGACGGCCTACGTGTCCCCGGGCCGGCCAAAAATCGCCTGGAGATTGCCCGACGGTTTCGCTACCTTGCGGGGTGATCTTTGGCAATTTGAAGCAGCAGGCACACGGAGTGCGCCTGCTACTTTGACGTAAATCGCTCTTCAAGTCCGGCACTTACGTCGCCGGTTATGTACGCACTGCGTACATAACGGATTCTAAGTACGCACAACCCCAAAACCCACAAGGGGTGCGTACATAACACGACTTATGTACGCACCCGGAAATCGAAAATAGACGTAAGTCGCGCCGACGAATGCGAACTTACGTCGACATGTTCCGTGCTATTTCGCCGCCTCTTCAAAGGCCGGCGGTTGCCAAGTGCCGTCGAGCGCGGCAGGCTTCGGCCAATAGAGGCGGAGGTTCATCGAGAACGAGCCCTCCTGCGGGGCAGGGAGCCAATTCGACTCACGGTCGCCGCCGGGCGAGTCGCGCTGAATGTAGAGCGTGAGCGAGCCGTCGGCGGCGAACTTCAGCGCATCACGGTCGCCGATCGCAAAGCGATTGATCGGATTGGCGACGAAGAACTGGCGCTCGTTGTACATGGTGAGCGACCAGAAGGCGCGAGCCGGCGGGATCTGGTCGGCCTGGAAGTGCAGAACGTACCGTTTAGCGGAATCGAACGGCTTTCCCGCGAAGGCGAATGCGGTCGGATAGATCGCGTCTTCGACGACGTTCGCGCCGAGGCCTGCATACGCGATGAGGGCGCGTTTCAAATAGTCGGTGCCGTACGTGCCGACGGGATTCAGGATCATGGCCCAGCCGTTGACGTTCTTATTGGCATTGGCCAAGTAACCGATGATTTTGGCCTGCGCTTTCCGCGGAGCCGAACTCCATGCAGCTTGCGCCTCGGGCGAGGTCTGCGCGAGATCGAACGGCTTGCCGGGCTCCAGACCGAGACGCTTCATCCGCGCGAGCACGGGATAGTCGTTGGCATGCGGCGGATTGTCGACCGTGAGCTGCGCAAAGCGAGCGAAAAATTCGGCCGCGTCCATCTCCGCTACGACTTCCACCGGCGGCTTCTTCGGGACGTTGGGATCGACTTCGCCCCGCGGGGGCGCATAAGGCTTGCCCCACGCCGAAAGCGGCGCCGCCTTCAATTCGTCTTGAAACTTATGAACGTTCTCATAGTCGCCTTTGCCGTTGGTTTGCGTGCGTCCGATGAGCCAGCCGATCGCCGTGGGAGCGCGCAACATTTGCACGCCGTCGGGAAGCGTCCCCGTCCACTTCGGCCCGACGATCGCAAACGCGCCGGCTTGCGTGCCGGTCGTACGTTTGCCGGGGCTCGCGAAAATGTCGGTCCACATATCGAGCATCGGGAGCAAATAGTAACGTCCGCCCGAGTCGCCCACGCTGATTACCAGCGGCTCACGCGAGACGTCGAACCACAGGCTCGAGTAGAGGGTGTCGGCGTTCGGGCGAACGACGTCGGTAAAAGTCGCGTCGGGAAAAGTCCGTTTGTGGCCGAATTGGTTCATCGGCGATTGGCCGTCGGGCGTTACTTCGGCGACGTTCGTCATAGCCCGACGACTGACGTCCATGAGCACGAGCGGATAGGCGTAAACGTACGCCTCTACGGCGACGTCGGCCGCTTCCGAAGCGTCAAGCGGAGCCTCGGCGTATGCCGACTCGAGGCGTGCGAGCAGGGAAACGGCCATGAGGAATAGCGCACTGAGACGATGAAGGACGGTTTGCATGGTTTCCGGTCGAGAAGTGGAGAGTAACGTGAAAAAATGAAAGGGCGGCTGCCGAACAAGCCGCGTTGTTATTGCAAGAGCCGAATCAGCGAGGGCCAATTTAACATCCTGATCAGTCAACACACGGGACAACGCTTCATCACACCAGAAGGCAATGAGCGGTTCGCCAAATGAGCGAATTAGAACGAAACACCGACCCGACGGAATCACCGCTCCGTGACGTTAGCGCTCAAAGGAAAAGCCCGCGAGCTAACCGCGGGCGCGAAAGCGCGAGGTCGATTCTCTCGACGACTACTTACTGCGGAGGATCTGGTGGCACTTGACGCAGCTTTGAATCATGTCGGCATAGCCGCTCGACATCGCATCGAGATTCTTGTCGTCCACCGCTTTCGAGATGGCGCTGACGGAGTCCTGAAACTTCGTGAGCTGTGCACGATATTCAGGCCGTTTGCCGCGATACATCTCTTCCAAACGCGTGAAGGTCTTCAACAACTTGACGTCGCGTTCCGCCGACGCGAAGTCCTCCGTAATCATGGCCCGCAAGAGCTCCTCGGAGTACTCCAGCTTCTTTTCCATGATGACGCTCGACTTCGGCTTTTCTCCTTCGGCCGCGAACGAGGAACAGGCTGTCAGAGCGAGGACGAACAGACCATTACAAAGTGTTTTCATGGTGAATTAATTCATGGTTGGCGGTGTTACGACTTCCGCCTCTATTGGACAACATCACGCGATCAAATCAAGAGAGTCCTCGGCGTAATTTCAGTTGCGGGAGCGCCTCGAGAACCTCCGGGGCCGACACCGCACCGTAGAAAATCCGCGTCGCGTGGAAGGTCATTGGATGCATGCAAGACGGCCCTTCGGGAACGATTCGAATCGACGGAAGCCGAGGCACGGATTCGCCTCGACCTTGAGCGGCAAGTAGATTCGGGTACGAAGCCGCGCGCCGCGGAATACAATTCCGCTCACGCCGGTCGAAATTCCCGGCAACGTACCGCTAGAATGCTGGAACGCAAGCGGCCGTACTTTCGCGGCAACTTCCCAATTTCATGGTCGTTTAACGATGCCGTATTCCAACCAAGATCCCCCAAAGAACAACAACGACCCTGCGAATGACGCCCCCAAAAAGCTCGGCGATCGTTTGTCGTTTCTAGAACTCGACGAACGCGACCAAGTCCGACTGCGGGCGCTGGCGCCCCGTTTCGAGGATTATTCGGTGACGTTCGTCGAGGCCTTCTATCGGCATTTGTTCGCATTTGAAAGCTCCGCCCGCTTTCTAAAGGAACCGGCGGTCGTCGAGCGGCTCAAACGAGCTCAACAACAGCACTTTCTATCTCTCCTGAAGTGCGAATGGGATACGGCCTACGTCGAACAGCGAAAGCACGTCGGTCAAACGCACGCCAACGTCGGTATCGATCCGGAGATGTTTCTGGGCGCCTACAATCAGTACGTGCAGCACTCCTTTCGCCATTATCTGAGCGGCGACGATCAACCGATTTCTCCGGAACTCGAAACGCTGATGTCGCTTCTAAAGGTCGTATTTCTCGACCTCGGTTTGACGTTGGAAGCCTATTTTTTGCGCGCGACGCAAAACATCCAGAAGGCTCTCGACATGTACTGGAAGGCCAATATCGAGCTGCGTCAGTTCGCGCATCTCACTTCGCACGACCTAAAGACGCCGTTGGCGACGGTGGCGAATTTCTGTGACGAGGCCTTGGATGAATTCGGCGATCAGATGCCCTCCGGGGCCAAGGAACTCATCGCCTCCGCGCGCGATCGCACGTTTCGCATGAGCAGCATGATCGACGAACTGCTCCACGCGACGACGTCGTTCGATTTGGCGCGTCAGTTACAGGAAGTTTCCAGCCAAGCCGCATTCGGCGAGGCGCTGGACCGGCTGCGCCCGGCGATGCAAGCGAAGCAAATCGAGTTTGACGCCCCCGAAACCATGCCGATCGTATGGGGCGACGCCATTCGCCTACGCGAATCGTTCTATAACGTTCTTGCCAATGCCCTGAAATACGTCGATGCAAAAACCGGGCGTATCGCGACGACGATCCGAAACCGCGACGACGAAGTCGAGTTCGTCGTCGCCGACAACGGGCCGGGTATCCCGCGCGAAGAGTTGGAACAAATCTTCGCGCCGTTTCATCGTTCGACGGCCCACCGTAATCGCCCCGGTTCGGGACTTGGGCTGTACTTCACCAAGACGATGCTCGAATACCAAGGGGGCAAGGTCTGGGCGGAATCGACGCCCGGTGAAGGGAGTTCGTTTCACATCGTTTTGCGAAAGCCGCCGATCGACTAGGCCCCGCTCACGTTTACAAGGTGTACAGCACCGTCCCCAGCATCAGCAGCGTTCCGCCGGTGACGATCGCAATAAACAATCGCGTAACGCTGTTTCCGGCGAAGAGATCCGCTTGCTCCCGCGTTTGTCGTTCCGAAGAAGCTAGTGCGCCGCGACCCCTTCGTCGCCGAGCGTTATCCCGTATCGCTCGAGCAACCGATACAAACTACGCCGATTTACCCCCAAAGCGCGAGCGGCGCGCGCTTTATTGCCGCGTTCTCGTTGCAGAGTATCGACGATATGGGCGCGTTGCAGCGACGCAAGCGTCGTCGGATCGGCATGCGACGAAGCCGGCGACGACGCAGCGCGGGCCGCGGGCTCCGGGTGTAAATGCGTCACTTCACGCGGCAGGTCGCGAACACGAATCAACTTATCGTCGGCCAGGATCTTGGCCCGATCGATCGCGTTGATCAACTGCCGAATATTGCCGGGCCAACTATATCGCTCGATGAGTTCCATCGCCTCGGGTTCGATTCGCCAATCGTCGCCGAGAAACGACTTTACCAGCGGCAAGATGTCGCCGACGCGGTCGCGCAGCGGCGGCAACTGCAAGGACATCACGTTGATTCGGTAGTAGAGATCCTCGCGGAAACGTCCCGCTCTCACCTCTGTGGCCATATCGCGATTGGTTGCGGCGATAATGCGCACGTCGACACGGCGTTCCTTTACCGAACCGATGCGTCGCATCGACCCGTCTTCCAGTACGCGCAGCAGCTTGGGCTGCAAAGAACCGGGCATTTCACCGATCTCATCGATAAACAAAGTGCCGCCGTCGGCGATTTCGAATAAGCCGGGTTTTGCCGCGATCGCTCCCGTAAACGAACCCTTCTCATGTCCGAACAACTCGCTCTCCAAGAGCGTTTCGGCAAGGGCGGCACAGTTGATGACGACCAGCGGCTTATCGGCGCGCCGACTATGTTGGTGCAACGCCTTGGCGACTAATTCCTTGCCGGTGCCGCTTTCGCCCTGAATGAGAATGGCCTTATCCGTCGGTCCCGCCCGCTCGATGAGATGATACACCTCGCGCATCGCGGGCGACTGCCCGACCATCTCCGTCTTCGATTGAGAACGCGACAAAACCTCTCGGAGTTGCACGTTTTCTTTGACCAAACGCCGCTGAGCGAGCGCCTTCTCCAAAACCACTTCCAACTCGGCGAGCGGGCACGGCTTCGTTAGGAAGTCGAAGGCGCCGACCTTCATCGCCCGCACCGCCGACTCGACCGTTCCCTGGCCAGTCAGCAGCACCACTTCACATTCGGGCTGGATCTGCTTGAGCTGTTCGGCCAATTCCACGCCCGACATGCCCGGCATGACCATGTCGAGCAGTGCGATATCAAACTGACGGCGTTGCAATAATTGCAGCGCCGTCTCGCCGTCGCCCGCTTCCTGAATCTGATAGCCGCGGCGGGTCAACCGGCGAACTACCGTGCCGCGGTATTCGGCGTCGTCGTCGACGACCAACAGATCAACGGGGAGAGAATTTTGATCGTCGCTCATGGGAATTGGGGAAATTAAGTTTCAAATGAACGGTGATAGATAACAACGCCGCTTCGGCCGGCTCGGAATGCGGAGCAAAGATTCGATTCTCCACGGCAATTGCAACCGTCGTACCGAAACGCGTCACGCCGGCATTTCCCCAGAACATGCGAACTAATGCAATTATCCGGTATCGCAGCCGGGTCATTCGTGCGATCAGGGTGAGCGGCAGGGAGCGCCGGCGCGCATTATCGCGCGCACCACTGGGCGATCCCAGTCGGTCACAAGTCTCGGTATATCGGGATTGCCGACCATTTCTCCATGCCATGTCGTTGCGCATTCCTGGCACCCGATTCGCATCATTCATCCTTCGGTAGAAGTCGGAACGATAAGCCGCCCGCAGGAGGTACACAGTCATGAAAACGAAAAAAGTACTGTTTCCCAGTGATTTTTCGACCAAAGGGCGGGATGCCTTAGAGTATGCCACGCGTCTTGCTCGCGATAGCGGGGCGACGCTACTGATCGCGCACGTGGAAGAACCGCCGGTGGTCTACGGCGACGGCGCCTTTTACTACGGCGTACCGGAGCCGGATCGGGGTGCCATGGAGGCGATGCTTCACGAAATCAAGCCGACCGATCCGACGGTTCCTTTTGAACATCGATTGGTCGAAGGCGCCCCGGCGGACACCATCATCGCTTTGGCGAAAGAGGAGGGAGTCGATCTCATCGTGATGAGCAGCCACGGACGCACGGGACTCGGTCGCCTCCTTCTGGGGAGCGTCGCCGAAGTAGTCACGCGTCGGGCGGAATGCCCGGTGTTGATCGTCAAGCCGCATGCTCCCGCCCCGACGCATACTCCGGTAGGAGGTGCTTTATGAACAACGGCTATCACATTCACGAAGCAAACCCGTTTTATGTGCAAGCGCTTGCTGAACGAAGGGCGTTGCATACTGCGGTCGAACGGCTGCGAAAGCTCGTCGCCGAGCGTTCGGTCTCGAACGTGACAAATACTCAGGCGGCTGAACTTCGACGTTGCATCGGGAAGTTGTGCGATCATCTTGCACGACACGTCGCCGAGGAGACCGCCGGAGGATGCTTGGAAGAAGCTAGCGCGCGCAATCCGAAGATTGCTGCGGAAGCAGAAGTGCTCCAAAGAAAATATCGTGATTTTTTGAAGACTGCCGAGAAATTGCGATCGATTGCCGAACGCCCGAGCCGAACGGCCGACGCTTGGAACGCCCTGCGGAGCGACTGCGACCAGTTTGCCGAGCGCCTTCGCGAGTTTGAACCCGGCGAAAGCGCACTTTTGCAGAACGCCTTCAATGAAGCGCCGGAATTCGAGTCCTAGCGCTTCAGAATAGTGAGATTGCCTTACGTCCCCGCATTTCCGGAGTCAACCATGAGTTTCCGCGCCGCAGCCGCCGTGGCATTCGCCGTCGTCGTCCTCTTCGCATCTAACGGACAATCGAAAGATCCGAGTGACGTCACGGCGTTTATGCGACTCAAACTAAATCATTCTCAGAAGATTCTCGAAGGAATCGTGCTTGAGGACTTTCGTCTTATTGAGAAGAATGCGCAGGACGTAAGCCTGTTGAGCCACGATGAAATGTGGCAGGTATTTCAAACTCCCGAATACTTGCAACATAGCATCGAGTTTCGTCGCTCGGCCGACGATGTGGCCGGGGCCGCGCGCAAGCGCAACATCGACGGCGCGGCGCTCGCCTACATGGGAATGACGATGCGCTGCGTCGAATGCCATAAACACGTGCGCGACGTACGGATGGCCGGCGCTCCCGGAAAGTCGCTTCCGCCGAGCGGCGAATAGCCGCCGACTCCTTGCCTAATGGAATCGGGCTTTAGCTGACAGGCCGCGGGGTGGCGCGCGTTGCCGCGACGACGCCCGACACCGTGCAATTGCATCTGGACGTTAATGCTCGCCCGGGGCATCGCCGTGCCTGATCGATGTTGGAAAAATGCGGTTGCTCGTATCCACGGCCGCCCCCGCGTTCTCTGAAACGGCTCGCCGCGTCACCGACGACGCCGGGCAGTTGCTTCGGCATCCCCGCAAGTCCCCCCCCAGGCGGCCCCCATTCGATCAGCCGTCGAAACGGGAATTGCGTCCCCTTTTTTTCGACACATCGCTGGACATTGGATTCGCGCAGGATAGTATGCGACGTACCCCCCGCTCGAAGGTTAAAGACGGGTTGTACGGCCAATTCCTCAGGTGTGCCCATGTTCGCGCGCATTTCTAAAAAGTTAAGTTCGCTGAAAACGTCGTCTCGCGCTTCGCGCAAGAAGAATCGGCAAGCGACATTTGCGCAGTTAAACGTCGAGGCCCTTGAAGCACGCAACGTGCTGACATCGACCCTGTACGTTGATTTCGGCGACAACTTCGGCACGGGACTAACCGGCACAATCGGCGGACTCCAGAACACGGTCGCTCCCGGCAGCAATACGAACGTCAACGGACCGCAGATGGACAACCTGACGACAGGTGTTCCGTTTGCAGATACCGATCCGTTTACGATGACGTCGTTCAATCAGATTTACGGCGGCGCCGCGGCGAGTATGCGCGCCTCCATCATGTCGCTGGTCCGTCGCTTTTACGAACCGCTGGATATCACGGTGGTCGAGTTGACGGCAAGCGCGCAAATCGTCAACGGCGTATCGGTACGCGGTGCGTCATCCCTTAACGACGTTTCCTTGACGCTCGACGCCAACGAGGCCGCGGTCAAAGACAACGACTGCTACATCCTCGTCGGACAAATGATCATCGGCGCCGGCAACTACAACCCCGGCGCCGACGGACTCGTAGGCATCGCCGACCTCGACGATCTATTAGCTCGCTCGAACTTGCGCGACGACACGGCCGTCATTACGCTCAATGGAACCACCTGGTCGACGGAACTCTTGGCGTTCGGCATCGCTCACGAAGGCGCTCACAACTTCGGGCTGCGGCATACGTTCGGTAATTTCCCATCGTCGGCGCCGGGCATTAGCAGCGCCATCCACGAGTCGGACATCATGTCGTATCTCGCGGGCGGAACCTTCGGCGGGTTCAGCATGTTCACTCGCTATCCGATGGTGATGGGCGACGGCAATACCTCCAACAATGTGCTCAGCGCAAGTCCGACGCCGTTCGACCAGATGGCGAACGACGCCAACATCGGCGCGGTGCCGGGCACGACGTACATCACCGGCACGGGCGCCAACGACATCATCACCGTCACCCGTAGCGGCGCCCTGGCCAACATCACGGTGCAGGCGTTTAACGATGCGGCCTATACGTCGTCGATCACCGTCCCCTTCTTCGGCGGCACGACCTACTCCTACAGCGTCAGCCTCGCCAACCCGCTGCTGATCGACGCCGGCGCGCGCAGCGACCGAATCGTCATCGATGCTTCGCTCGGTCAGCAGGTCTTGATCCGCGGCATGGGAGGCGACACGGGCAACGCCGAAGACGCGGATCAGTTGGTGATTTCCGGCGTCGCAGCCGCGGCGACGTATACTCCCGGCACGAATAACACGCTCGGACTCGACGGACACACGGATTTCCGCGGTACGGTCACGGTCGGCGCGACCGTCGTTCGCTTCCAAGAGTTTGATGCCGGCAGCTCCGTGCGGATGACGGGCATCACCAGCGTTACGCTGCAGACTCCGCTCGCTTCCGACAGCCTGATCTTGGATACCGTCTCCGTGAGCGGGGTCGTCAATCAGCGCGTTTCGGGGACCACGGGCGGCATCTTCGCGGTGCCGCTGTTATTCAGCGGGGCGACGAGCTTCATCCTCGATTCGGCGACGGCCGACGTGGGAGTCGGCGACGATACCGTCACGGTCAGCACCTGGGTACCCACCATCCTCGGCAACGTGACGTTGAACCTCGGAGCCGGCAACGACACGGTCTTCCTATCCGCCGGCGCCACGGCGGCGATTACCACGCTCACCGTCAATGCCGACGCGGGGAACGACAACATCATCGTCACCGCCTGGACGCCGACGTCGCTGACCACCGTCGCATTCAACGTCGGCACGGAAGACGACACCGTCACGATTTCCGCTCCGCTGTTCGGCACCGCAATTACCGCGTTTGCGCTCAACGGAAACGACGGCAACGACCGACTCAACCTCAACTTCGACAACCTTTCGCTCACCGGCGGCGGTTCCATCGCCTTCAACGGCGGCAACGGCACCGACACGATCGGCGTGACGAACAACGTCACGACGACCACGCTGGGCACCAACACGGTGACGAGTTCCGGCGGCGGAACGGTCAATCTCACCGCGGTGGAAAGCGCCGTTTTGACCGGCGGCGCCGCGGCCAATTCGTTCGTCGTCAACAATTGGAACGGCTCCTCCGCGACGATCATCGGCGGCACGGGAACCGATAATCTTTCGATATCCCAAGGCGCCGTCGCTTCGGCGGTCTTCAGCCCTTCGAATTCCGCCGTGAACGGCTTATCCGGAACCGTCGTGCTTCCCGCGCTGTCGCTCGCCTTCTCGCAATTCGAGGCGGGCAGCACCATGACGCTGACGGGCGCCGCCGCCGCGACCGTGCAGACGCTCGGCGGCTCCGACGTGCTCACTCTCGGCACGGGCTCCGCGGCGACGCGCAGCCGCGTGACCGGCACCACCGCCGGGATCGCCGTCGCCCCGCTGGAGTTTATCGGCGCTACTGCTTTCACCGTCGATGCAGGCAACGGCGATACCACAACCGGCAACGACACCGTCACCGTCGGTTCGCTGGTCAACTCCGGGGTGACTGCCGTCGTCGTATCGACCGGAGCCGGCGCGGACACCGTTAACTTTAACACGCCGTTCACGGGATCCACGCTTCAAACCGTCACCGTCAACGGCGGCAACGAGAACGATACGCTCAACGTCTCCATGGACAGCTTCGCGCTGGCCGGCTTAAACACCTTCACGTTCAACGGCGACGCGGGCACCGACGCCATGAACATCACCAACAATGCCGCGACGATGACGCTCTCGACGACGGCGGCACAAATCGCGGTCGGCAATCAGTTGAATTACACGACCGTCGAAACGGCAAGTTTCACGGGCGGCGCGGCCGCGAACACGTACAACATCAACGGTTGGAACGGCTCGTCTCTGGCCCTCAACGGCGGCGGCGGCAACGACATTTTCGTCCTCGCCCCGGCGACCGGCAATTTGAACGATGTCGCGGGCAGCGTCTCCGTCGACGGCGGCACGGGCACGGTCGACGAGTTGCGGCTGTTTGACGACGGAGCCGGCAACGCACTGTCGGCCAACTATACGATCGGTACGTCGAGTGTCACGACCGTGATGAGCAACGGCGCGGCGCGCTCGTTGACGGGCGTTACTTTCAACTCGACTCTAGAGAACATCCTGCTGGAAGGCACCAGCGTCGCGAACTCGTTCTTCGTTACCCCCAGCACCACCGCCAAGATCACGGTAGACGGTAATGCCCAGGGCGTCGGAACAATGGACGACCTGCGGGTGGACTTTATCGGTACCGGAGGACGTACTCTTACCAACCAAGTACCCGGCGGCGGCACGTGGAAGTTCCCGGGCAGCGGCACGCCGTTGTTCGGCGTGCGCCAAGACGTCGTCTTCGCCGGCATGGAGAACTTCAACAACCAATTTGCCATGGGTTCCGCCGGCTCCGTCGCGGCAAACACGAGCGCCCCGTGGGTAAAGTACGTCGATCTCGTCTCCGGCGAGGTCGTGGAATTCCTCGCCTACGAGTCGACCTTCCGCGGAGGCGTGCAAGTGCTCACCGCGGACATCACGGATGCGACCGGCTTCGGCGCACCGGACGGAATTCCCGAAATCATCACGGCCCCCGGACGCGGCCGCGCACCGGAAATTCGCGTCTTCACGTCCACCGGAGTCGAACTCACTCGCTACCGGCAGATGGTCTATGCGACGAATAATCTGAACGGAGTGAACATTGCCGTCGGCAACATCGACGCCGACGCACTACCCGAACTTATCGTTGTTCCGCAACGCGGAGTCGTCGAGGTTCGCGTCTTCGACATCGTGGCCGGCAACGCGGATCCCATCACGAACAATCCGCTCTATCGCTTCAACGCCTTCCCGACGAACTTCATCGGCGGGGCGGCCGTCGGCGCGGGCAACCTAGACCTCGATGCCGGCGGGCGATCGGAAATCATCGTCGGTTCCGGCTCCGGTATGGCGGCGACCGTCGTCGTCTTCAATCCATTGGTGAATTTCCCCGGACTCATCGCCCCCAACGCCGCCACACCGGCGGCTCCGCCGATCGCCTGGGCGAAGTATACAGGCTTTTTCGCCAACAACTTCCTGGGAGGCATCTCCAGCGTTTCCGTTGGGCGCATCAACGGCGATCTCACCCCCGACATCATCGTCGGACAAGGGCAGGGAGGCAATTCGCTGATCGCCATGCTCGACGGCACCTCGGGCCGACGACAACCCAACGGCAGCTACGCGGCAACGACGCAGGTGGCCGCCCAATTCAGCGCCTACAGCGACACGGGAAACAAATCCGCCGTCTATGCGGCCGTGCGCGACTCCGACGCCGACGGCATCATCGACATGATCTTCACCGGCCAGGCCGCCGACGGGCGGACCAAGGGCGTGATTCGCGTCTTCCGTCCGACGGCGCCGTTCCCGCTCGGCGTCGTGCCCATCTTCGGCAACGCCCAGCCGAAGGGCGTAACCGTCGGCTAAGGCGAATCGCTTCGCAGTCGGCTCGCCGCGTCGCGGCTTACCAACTAAAGGTAGCTCCGAGGCTGAACCCATGTAGGAAGATGCTGCCGTCGCTATGGATGGCCGTACCGCTGTCGAAATTGTCCGAAAGGTCGACTTGCTCGGGAGCTCGCGTCAGCCCCTCGATCCACATCATGGTATAGCCTACGCGCAGGTCGACTCCTGCGGCCGGATTGAAGCACTGCACCACGGAACATTCGCCGAGGTACGAGGTGCGATTATCAAACCCGCCCGTCGCGGGCCGCAGATCGAACGTGTTGTCCAAATCGTATAGCGACTGCCCCTGCGAGGCGTGGGTCCCGAATAAGCCGCCGCGCAGCTTGAACAACGTATCACCTAAAGCCGTAGTCACGGCGCCGTTCCAACCGATCTGTGCGCCGTACATCCGGTTCATCGCATTGACGACATAGTCGCTCGTGAACTGATCGCTGTCGGACGAGCGCAGATCGAAGCGTTCCTTCCAATAGATGAAGCGACTGCCGATCAAGAACGATCCGATGCCTAAATCGGGAGTTACGATGAAGTTCGATTCGAAACTATGGAACGTCGTATCGTAGATCACCGTCATATCGTCGGATTGAAAGAAATCCAGAGACGCCAACGCAATCGGTCCCGCGAGGGCGAGGTCGTTGTCCGCATGCACCGAGGCCGACTGCTTAGCGCTATAAAGTCCGGAATAGACGAACTCGTAACCCAGGCGTTCGGAGTGCTGCCGGCCGACCGTGAATCGCGAACCTACGCCTTGCATGGCGGTTAGTTGCGGAGCATAAAGCAGAATGGCGTCGTTGGAAACCTGCTGAATCAAGGCCGGACCGGCAGGCTTGCTCCCTTCCGTGAGAAAGAGCGATTCGGCGCCGATCGACCACCGCGCCTTGGGGCGCGCCGCCCGTCGGATGGCGAATCGGGAGGCACCCGGCTCCGGAGCGGGCCCAAAAGCATCCGCCGATCCCGCCAAGGCGGGTCCCGGAATCGATTGTTCAAATTGCGCCGGAACGACGCCGTATCCCGGCGGCGGCATGCCGGGAACATACAGCGGAAACGGCGAAGGATCGTCCAGCGCCATCGTTGAACTCACGGTCCCCGGCGAAGACATCTCAAATTGCTGCGGCGACGGCGGAGGCGATGCAGACGGCATGTTGTACGAAGTCGGGACCACCGCGCCTTCAAAACTTGCAGACCCTCCGTCGAACCCGAAAGGCAACGAAGGGAAATAATGCCCGCCCGATACCGACATCGCCGCGGCTTCGGCGGCGGCCGCATCCCCCGTGAACCGGCGGTCCGACGCTGCGCCGGACGTACTCGAACTCGCGACGATCA
>CAZWDN010000063.1:0-19546 GCA_964633125.1 uncultured Pirellula sp.
CCAACGGCATCGCCTTCTGGTGCGTGAGCGACAATCTCCGCAAAGGCGCGGCGACCAACGCCGTACAAATCGCGGAACTGTTGGCTCGCAGCACGGCCACGGCGTAGCAAACCAATGCGGAATGCGGACTGCTGACTGCAGAATGGAAGGGGCCCGGCGTCCTTGTGTTCAGCATTCAGCAGTCCGCAGTCAGCAGTCGCCCATGCGTACCATTAAGCTCACGCTCGCTTACGACGGCACCGCTTACGCCGGTTGGCAGCGGCAGCCGGGCAAGGCGACCTTGCAGGACGCAATCGAGCAGGCGATCAAGCGCATCACCGGCGAGAGCGTCATCATCTCCGGCAGCGGCCGCACCGATGCAGGCGTGCACGCCTTGGGGCAAGTCGCCAGTTTCCATACGGCGGCCCGCTTGCAACCGCTCGCGTTTCAGCGGGCTCTCAACGCCGAGCTCCCCGACGACATCGCGGTGCTCAAGGCCGAGGAGGCTCCGCCCCGTTGGCATGCTCGCAAACAGGCGAAGCGCAAACGCTATCGCTACGTCGTCCACAACAGCCGCACTCCCGAGGTGTTCGAGCGGCATCGCGCGTGGCACTATTGTTTCGGCAAGCTTGACGCGGAAGCGATGCATCGGGCCGCGCAGCATTGGATCGGCACGCACGACTTCCGGGCCTTTGAAACCCAATGGCCGCAGCGCAGCTCCAGCGTGCGCACCGTGTTCGACGCCCGCTGTTTCCGCCTCGCGGCGCCGCTGGAGAAGCGGATTTACTTCGAGTTCGAAGCCGACGGCTTTCTCTATAACATGGTCCGCACGATGGTCGGCACGCTCGTCGAAATCGGCCGTGGGAGAAAGCCGGAAAGCTGGGCCGCGGAGATCATCACGGTCGGCGACCGCCGTCGGGCCGGCATGAAGGTCCCCGCGCAAGGTTTGTTTCTTGTGAGCGTCGGCTACGACGAGATCGCGCCGCAGTCGAGCGATTGAACGACTCACTCATCAAACGCTAACACTCGGCATGCGCAACGGCGCGAGTCCGTGCGCCGCGTGGTTGGCCTACCGCAGCGGCATTGCTAAATTGCATCCATCGGCAGAGCGATTTTGGCGATCCACGCGTTTTCGAAGCGGCAGTTCGTGGCAATTCTCACCAACCAATTCGTCCGCTCCTATCGGCTGCTCTATCAGATTCGCTCCGGCCGCTTCAGCCAAGTCTGGGCCGCCATCGACGACTCGACGGGCGAACGCTTCGCGCTAAAGCTCCTGCTCGACGAGTTCAAGAAAGCGCCCGAGCACGTTCAAGGCCTGCAACACGAATTTGAAGTCGGCCGTCAACTGAACCATCCGCACGTGCTCGGGGCGACGGACTTCGACCACTCGAAGCTCGGCCCGTACTTGAGGATGCCGCTGTGCGAAGGGCTGAACCTGCGCGACGTTATTCGCAAAAGCCGCCGCGCTTTGGAACCGTGGCTGCCGTCGATCGTCGAACAGGCCTGCGAGGGCGTGGCCTACCTCAACTCGCGGCGCTGGATCCATCTGGATCTTAAGCCCGACAACTTCATGCTCACGCCGAACGGCGATGTGAAGCTCATCGATTTCGGCTTAGCCCGACAAGTGCCCGGCGCCTGGGAACGCTATTTCTGGAAACGCCGCCACAAGCAAATTCAAGGAACGCGCAGCTACCTAGCTCCGGAACAAATCAAATTGGAGCCGATCGATCTGCGTACCGACGTGTACGGACTCGGTTGCGCGCTGTTTCACATGGCGACCGGCGTACAACCTTACACCGCCTCGACGACGAACGAACTCTTGACGAAGCACCTCATCTATCCGCTCCCCGACGCACGGGTCAACAATCCGTCGCTGACCGTCGAATTTGCAAAGCTTATTCGTTCGATGCTCGCCAAATCGCCCGACAAGCGCCCGCCGTCGGTCGCCGACGTGTTGAAAGAAGTCCGCGCCATCCAAGTGTTGAAGCCGACGCCGGCCGCGATGTCGTAGGCGTTCGCAAACGCGGGCGGCAGAGGTAGGTCGCCGGCCGCCCCCATTTGCCGCTCGCTCGCCGAAAAGTCCTGGTTTTCCCGCATATCGAGGGCCGCGAGGTCGCCGATGCGGGTTAACACGACGCCGCCCGGCAGTTAAGATGAGTCGCTTGCAGAGGCGGCCCTCCTTGCGCGCGTCGCCGGTTTCGAATCTTTGAACGAGGCTCCCGCATCCATGGCCGCCGCGAACCGACTCACCTTCGAACGTCCGATCCACGAACTGGAAGAGCGCATCGCGAAGCTCGAAGCCGCGCCGCAGAAGAGCGCCGAAGAAGTCGAAGAGGTGCGCCGACTCCGACGCGAAACGGTCGATCTCAAGAAGCAGGTGTTCGGTTCGCTCGAGCCTTGGCAAACGGTCGAGGTGTCGCGACATCCGGACCGACCGATGACGAGCGACTATTTAAACCTAGTCTTCGACGACTTCGTCGAACTGCACGGCGACAAATCGTTCGGCGACGACCGCGCCATTATTACCGGCTTCGCCAAGCTCGGCGAACAAAAGGTCATGGTCATCGGCCACCAAAAAGGCAAGACGCTCAAGGAACGCCAAGCCTGCCACTTCGGCTGCGCTCATCCCGAAGGCTATCGCAAAGCGATGCTCCGCATGAAGCTCGCGGCGAAGTACAACCTGCCGGTGGTTTGCTTCATCGACACGCCGGGCGCCTATCCCGGCATCGGCGCGGAAGAGCGCGGCCAGTCGCTCGTGATCGCCTATTCGATGTTCGAAATGTCGCGATTGCCGACGCCGATCGTCTGCGTGGTGATCGGCGAAGGGGGCTCCGGCGGCGCTTTGGGCATCGGTGTGGGCGACCGCGTGGCGATGCTCGAGCACTCGTATTACTCGGTCATCAGCCCCGAAGGTTGCGCCGGCATTCTCTGGAAGAGCCACACGCATAAGGAAAAGGCCGCCAAGGCCCTGAAGCTCACCTCGCGCGACCTGCTCCGGCTGGGCGTGATCGACGACGTGATCGAAGAGCCGCTCGGCGGCGCCCATCGCGACCACAATCAAACCGCGGCGCGTTTGAAGATGTATCTGCAGAAGTCGTTCCGCGAACTCAAGGCCCTGCCCGTCGATCAACTGCTGTCCGGCCGCTACGAAAAGTTCCGCAAGATGGGCGTGTTCACCGAAGGCGCCGCCGGTTAACGAACGTTTAGTTCGGCGGCGCTTCGTCGTTCCGCGCTTCGTGCGCTTCGCCGAGTTCGAGGACGTCGGCCGCTTCAAAGACGTTCTTCTCGGACGAATCTTCCGCGGCGCCGCCCCGCTCCGCCGCGTGCAATAAGTCGCGCTCGCCTAGTTCCAAAGCTTCGTCGCTCGACGGCGCGGACGCGGAAACTGCGGCGAGCGTTTCTGACGACGTCTCCGCGCCTTCCTCAATTGCGTTCACCACCGGCTCGCCGGCCGCCACGGCTTTCTCCACGGCCCGCATCCGTTTGCCGTAGAGCGCCGTTTGTCGCTTCGACACGCGCCGAACCAAATCGACCTGCGTCACCAGCGACGCCGCGGTCGTCGCCATGGCGATCATCGTCAGCTCCAACGGCGTGACGATCGACCAGGCCTGGATCACGAACATGAACAGCGCGAACCAATAAAGCGCTTTGGCGATCATCCGGAGCGACCACCACAGGCCGGCGACCGCCGACGTGCGTTTTACGCGCCAGGCCCGCGCGTCGCCGGCGGGCACTCCGGGATCGGAGCCGCGCCAGATTTCCTGCACCACGACCGCCGGCATCCACCAGCAATAGATCGGCGCAAACCACCACATGAGCGCCGAGACCGAGTCGAACCGCAGGCCCATCGACCCCAGGCTCGCTAGATTGCGATGCGCGCGGAATTGCCACCACAGAATCGCCGCCAGTTCAACGACGAGAACGACCAGGAACGCGGGTACCAGCCACAACAGATCGTGTACGAACTTCTCGAGCCGTGCGCTCACTTGGGCCGGATCGGTCAGCTTCCCCTGCTCGTTCTCCGGCACCTGAGATAGGTCGGGAGGCACATCGTATGCATAGGCGTCGTGCGGCCGGACGTACGTCATCCAATCGTAGCGGCTCAGGTCGTAGAGATCGGCGATGCCGTAGGCGAACAATGCGAGCTTGAGGAAGGTCGCGATCGTCAGGCCGAGGGACGACGGGCGCGATCCGGCAAACCCGACCGGCCGGATCGGACGCCGACTGGAGGCGGGCAGGGGGGCGGAAGGGAAACTCGGGGCTACGACCGGAAGCTCGCCGGGAACCACGATCGGCTCGTCCATCGGTGTTTGGCCCCCCTACCAAAAACTCAGTTTTTGAACCGCCGGCGGGCGCCCGTTTTAGTGCTCCCTCGTAGCCCGCCGCGCGCTGGAATTGTAAGTCTCGGGGCGGCCGGCCGGAAACGAATTTCGCACCCTGCCGTCGGTCTCCAACCCATCCCGAAACCGGCGCGAAATTCGACCTCGAACCGGCTCGCGCCAACGAGGCCTTCGGCACGTCCAAGGACCATGCACGAGGCAGGGCCGGAGCCCTGAATTGGAACTCCCCAAGCCCCAAACAACCCGCCCCGACAACGTCCGATAATGTTTCTTATGTTCGGTTGGCGACCCTGGTTTTCTCGGGATTTACGCGAATACGGCTTTTGAGAGGCGTCTCTCCCGCCCTTCGAAAAACGGCATCGTTGTGGAGAGCGTCGTCAGCGGCTTGCGCGGCGTCGGCTTATGTTTTGCGGGCATGAATGCGCCGGCTGGATTCCGGTCTCCGGCCGCGTGTATTTCTCGCGACCGGAGACAACGGCTTCGGCGGTTCGGCGCGACGAAGTTTTGTCGCGGCAACAGGGGGCCCGAACCGCGAGTCCGACCGGTGCGTCGCAGTCACGGTCTGGGCAACTTCCGGCCGGCCGCCTGGGAGATCGATCCGACCAAGACGTTCCGGGCGGACCGAGGAGCGGATTCCCCCGCCGCGCTCCCCTGCCCGTCTTCTGCTCCCCTACCCGCCCGTCACCTTTGAGGTGAACCGGTTCAAGGTTTGCGAGCTTCGTGGCTTCCCCGCAAACAAAGCGACTGCGGGGTCCGGCAAACCCCGGCGAGGCGGATCGACGTCGCCGGGATGGGGCTGCTGTGCCGGCAGGACTTGGCGACCGGCGTCAAAAGCGGGGAGCCGCGATGGCGCGCGGGCCGGGTGAGAGCAGGGCGGTCGCGACGCCGCCGCCAGGCCTCCGTCTACCGCGGCGACGATTGAGCGGCGGCACCGTCGATGGGGTAGCCCATCGCGCGTTGCAACTGGAACTGCGCGGAATTGAAGTCGGACACGGTGCGCACGTATTCACGACGCACGGTTGCCAGAGCTTGGAGCGATTGCAGCGACTCCAGAGGTAGGCCGACGCCGCCGTGGATGCGATCGACGTTGCGGCGGAACGATTCTTCGGCGAAACCGATCGCTTGCCGCGCCGCTTCCATTTGCTTGCGGCGCGAGTCGACTCGGGCGTGCGCCTCGACGACTTCGCGAGCCACGAGGTCGAGCAACGCCAGTTGTCGCACCCGGGCTTGATTGACTTGCGACTGAGCGACGCCCCGCGCGGCGCGTTCGCCGACGGCCAGGTTGCGAACTTCCCAATAGGCCACGGCATCGAAGTCGAACCGATCGCCGTAGCCGCTGATGTCGCCGCCGAGGCCGGCGCCGAAGCCGCCGTAGCTTGTGCCGATCAACAGACTCGGGACGAGCGGAGCGATCCGCTCGCGCCGCAAGCGCTCGACCGCGGCCGCCACCAGATGACGCTGCTCGGAAAGCTCAGGACGCGCCGAAAGTCCGCGCGCCACCAGTTCCGAAACCGGAAGCGATGCGTCGAGCAGTTCCAAGGGTTCGAGTCGTTCGTCGGTCGGCGTGAGCTTGAGCGTCGGATCCAGTCGTAGTACTTCCGCCAACCGCGCTCGGGCTACGTCATAGGCTTCGCCGGCTCGCGCCATTTCGATTTCGCGAAGTCCCAACTCGGTGCGCGCCCGATCGGCGTCGGCGAGCGTTCCTTCGCCGCTCTTGGCGAACGAGCCGGTGAGTTCGCTGAGTTCTCGGGCGTGGGTCAGCGCTTCCGCGGCGACGGCCGTCTCTTGGGCCTTCGCGAGCAGTTCGACGTAGGCCAAAGCGGCTTCGAGCAATGCGTCGTTCATCGCCGCCGAAGTTGCCCGCGAGCGCGAGGCGGCCGTCTGCCGAGCGGCGAGCGGTTGCACGAGGGCGTCGGCGAGATGGAAGTTGGCGGCGATGCCGGGAAGGACCGGCGAGCCGGCTCCCACGGCGCCGGCGCCGAGGCCGTTGTAAAACGCGCCGCGGCTGGTGTTGAAGGCGGTTCCGCGAACGTCTTGAATCACCCCTTCATGCTTGTTGTAGTTCATGCCGAGACGAATCGACGGCAACCAAAGCGCATCGGCCGCCGTGACGCGGGCCTGCGCCTCGCGCCACTGTTCCCGCGCCAACGCCACGGCCAAACTCTCGCTCCCCGCCAAATGCACGGCCGTCGCGAGATTGATCGGGTAGGCGTCGGGGTCGGCCTGCGGAGGCGACGGCATTTCCGTTTGCGGCACCACTTCAACGGCCGCGACGGGCTGGATCCCGAAGCCGCGCGGCGGCTCGACGGGTATCCCGGCAGGAATCAACGACGCAGGCGGCGGCACGAGCTCCGGCGACGCTGATTCCTGACTCTCCGTGACCGGCGGCAACGGCACAAACACGCTTTGCGCGGGCGCCGGTCGGGCCTCAAAGTACTGCTGTGCGATCGCGGCACGCGCGCAGCCGCACACGGCAAGCAAACCGGCGGCGGCAATGAGGCGGTTTCGCATGGCGATGGGCGAGAGGAAGTGCGTGTCTCGGCGCGTGCCGTCGACGGAGCTCTTCAGTCGCTCATCGTCCGCTACAGGCGGCAAATTGAAACTCGACGGCAACGGCGGCAAGGTCGCCGCATGCACGCCGCTGCCGGCAATGCCGCTCTCGCCGGCGCTCCGCGCCTCATACGCTTACTTGACCGGCGGCGGCAGCACGCCTTCGAGCGACTGCCCGGCGGTAATTGCCGCGGCATTTTTGGCGACGACGATTTCCCCTTCACGAACGCCCTCGCCGGAAGCCGAGCTCGGCAGAATCTCGACTTCGGCGCCGGCCGTGAGTCCCTTGTTCACGCGCCGTATTTCGGCCTTGCCGTCGACGATGACGACGACCGCGGGTTTACCGTCTTTCATAAATAGGGCCGTCGTCGGAACGGCGATCACACCCGCGCGGCGTTCGAGTTCGATGGCGACGTTCACGTACAGCCCGGGCCGAAGTTCGCCGCCGGCGTTATCGAGGTCGATTTCCGTGCGGAGCGTTCCGGAGTCATGATCGAGCGTCAGCGCCGTACGCGTCACTTGCACTCCGTCGGAAATCATGCGGTCGCCCAGGGCAAACACGCGAACCACGGCCTTGTCGCCGGCGTTGGCGAATTGCGCATCCCCCTCCGGCACGCCCACGACGATGCGCACCTTGTCGGCCCGCACCACGACGAACAACGGCTTCCCCGCGCCCGACGCCGCCGGCGCGACGAAGTGTCCGGTGTCGATATTTCGGGCGGTCACCATGCCGGCATACGGCGCGGCGATCGTGAGATAGTCGGTCATTTGTACGGCGGCGTCGCGGGCCGCCGCGGCTACAAGTTTCTGCGACTCGGCGGCTTCGAGGTCGGCGCGGGCTTGCGTCACCCGGGCTTCGGCTTCGACGATGCTCGCCGAAGCGGAGCGAAACTTAGCGCGAGCCTCGGCCGTCGCGGCGGCCGCGGCGGCGAGTTTGCTCTCCGTCTCATCCAAAAGCTTGGTCGTCACCGAGCCTTGTCCCGATAGTTCCTTCATGCGTTCGTATTCGGAGGTCCAACGCTTCTGATCGGCCGACGCGCGATCGATGCCCGACTGCAGCTCCGCCTCCAAGGCGCGGGCCTTCACCACGGTCGATTCGGCCACTTTCACGCCGGCCTGGGCTTGCACGATGCCCGACTCGGCCTGCTTCAACGCCGCTTCTTTTTGCTTGACCTCTTCGAGCAACTCGGGCGCCGCGATCAGGGCGAGCGTTTCGCCGGGCTTGACCACGTCGCCGATGTCCTTCTTGACTTCTTTCACATACCCCGCGACCTTGGCCATTAGCGGCGTCGTTTCCAAAGGAACGATTTGGCCGGGTTGCTCCATCGTGCGGACCAGCGTCTTCTTTTCCGCGCGCACGGCGGCGGCTTTCATCACGCCGGAAGACGCTCCCCCTGCTCCGGAACCCGCAGCCGAACCACCGCCGCCCGTTCCGGCTTGTTTGCCCGAGTTGCAACCGGCGAAGAGCGCGAAGCACGCGAGGCCGCAAGCGGCCGCGATGGATTTCGAGGGAAACATATTAAGTCGCCGCGGGGGCATGGTCATAGTATCGACTCTCAGGATCGTCCGGGTCGAGCGAAGGGCCGCGTGCGCGTCCGTACGCTTGCAACAACGAATAGAAACACGGAAGCACCAATAAAGTACTGAGCGTAGCGGCGACCAGACCGCCGACGACCGCCAAGCCGAGCGGCGCCGTCTGCGCGCCGCTTTCGCCCCAACCGAGCGCCATGGGAATCATGCCGGCGATCATCGCGAGGCTCGTCATCATCACGGCGCGCAAGCGGCCCGCGGCGCCGACCACGGCGGACTCGCGGGCCGAAGCGCCGGTACGACGATGCTGCTCGCTAAACGTAACCAGCAAGATCGCGTTGGCCATCGCCACGCCGACCGCCATGATCGCGCCGGTGAACGACTGAATATTGAGCGTAGTGCCCGTCAGCCGCAGTGCGAGAACGACGCCGAGCAACACGGCCGGAACCGTCGACAGGGCGACCAGCGCGAGACGCAGCGATTGGAAGTTCGCAGTGAGCAGCAGGAAGATCGTTGCGACGGCCACGACGAGGCCGACGCCGAGCCCGGAGAGCATCTCGTCGAGCGGCGGCATCTGCCCGCGAACTTCGATGACGGAACCCGCCGGAAGTTGCGGCTTCAATTCGTCGAGAATGCGCTGCACGTCGCGGCCGACATGATACAGGTCGGCGCCGTAAATATTCGCCGTGACGCCGATTTGCCGCTTCATGTTGTAGCGATCGTATTGCCCCGGCATCGTCGCGGAGGAGAGCGTCGCGACGTCGCGCAGCAGCAACGAACGCCCGTCGAGCGCCTGCAGCGGAACCGCTCCCAGGTCCGACATCGACGTCGTCTGCGGTTGCGGAATCTCGACCTGCACCTGAAAGCCGACGCCGGATTTAGGGTCGGGCCAGTACATCGGCACGGTGAATCGCGTCGAGCCGGTCGCGGCGACGATGCTCTTCGCCGCGCCTTCCATGACGACGTCGCGCATTCCGGCGCGTTCGCGGTCGACCGTTACGTCGATCGTCGGGTAATCAAGCGATTGCGCGAATTGCACGTCGCGCAAGGCCGGCAGCTTCTTCAGTTCGGCCGCCACCTTTTCGGCAAAGGCTCGATTGGCGGCGAAGTCCGTGCCGCTGATCGAGAGATCGATCGGCGTCGGCGACCCGAAACTCATGACCTCGTTAACGATGTCCGACGGTTCGAACGACAATCGCAGTCCTTGATACTTTTCGGGGAGCTTGCGTCGCAATGTTTCCTGAAGCTGCGCGATGTCGACGCCGCTACCTCGTTTGAACGACACTAAGAGCAACGCCTCTTCCGGACCGCGCGACCATTGGTAGAGCGCGTTGATCGGATAGGTCGAAGGAATCGTGCCGACGTAGCCCAGCGTGGTTTCGATCTTCGCGGGTCCGACTTCTTGTTCGATGTCCTTTAAGACCTTGAGCGCCAATTCGGTCGTTACTTCGAAGTGCGTGCCGTCGGGCGCGCGCAGCCGCAAACGAAATTGGCTGGAATTCGCTTGCGGAAAGATCTCGATGCCCAACAGGTTGCCGACGAACCAGATACCTGCCGCGCTCGCCGCCAAATACGTCGGCACGACGAGCCAACGCAGCGTGACGACGCCGGACACGAAGCGACGATACCAGGGATGAGCAATCGGCGCCGACGACGGCGTGCCTGCCTCCCCTGCTCCATGCCCCCCCTCCCCTTTATGCCGGAGCAACCATACGGAAGCCACCGGGACGAACGTGCTCGACAAAATGTACGAAGCAATCATCGCGAAGCCGACGGCCAGGGCCAACGGCGCGAACAGTGCCTGGGCCGCGCCTTGCATGAAGAACGTCGGCACGAAAACGGCGAGAATCGAAAGCATGGCCATGAGGCGCGGCAAAGCCGTGACCGCGTTACCTTCGCGAACGGCGCGAGCAATCGAGCCCGTGCGGCGCATTTGCGTATGAATGTTCTCGATCTCGACCGTCGCCTCGTCGACCAGGATGCCGACGGCGAGCGCCAGTCCGCCGAGCGTCATCAGGTTGACGGTTTGGCCCGTCAGCCAGAGCGCGATATACGAGGACAATAACGCCAGCGGGATATTGAGTACCACGACCAACGCGCTGCGCCAGTCGCGCAAGAACACGAGCACCATCAATCCCGTCAACAACGCTCCGAGAATCGCCTCGTTCGTCAGCGAGTCGATGGAACGGTTCACATAGACCGATTGGTCCAGTTCGAGCGAGACGTTGATGTCGTTGGGCGTAAGCTTGGCTTGCATTGTCGGCAGAGCCTTGCGAACGTTGTTGACGACGTCGACCGTCGACGCTTCGGCGCGCTTCGTGACGACGATGTACACGGACTTCTTGCCGTTGAAGAGGGCGTAGCCGGTCTGCATGTCGGCGGCGTCTTCAATCACGGCCAAGTCGCGCACGTAGACGGTTCCCTCTTCACTGCTGCGAACCGGCACGCGCCCCATGTCGGCGGGAACCGCGATGATCGAATTCAGGCGCACGATCGGATACTTGTCTCCGTCGCGAATATTGCCCGACGGGGAGATCGTATGATTCTTGGCGAGCGCCGCGGCGACCTCTTCCGGAGAGATCCCGCGAGCGCGGAGCTTGTTCGGGTCGACGCGAACGCAGACCGTGCGTTGGCTGCCGCCGAAGGGAGGCGGGGCCGACACGCCCGGCACGCTCGCAAACATCGGCCGAATGTCGTTCAGCGCCAATTGCTGGATGTCGGTCAGCGTGCGTTTCTCGCTGGAGAGCACCAAATAGCCGACCGGCACGCTGCCGGTATCAAATCGCATGACGAACGGGTTCACGGTGCCGGGAGGCATGAAGGCCCGCGAGCGATTCACATAGGCGATCGTCTCGGCCATGGCCTGCGGCATGTTCGTGCCGGGATGAAAGACCAGCTTCATCAAGGCCGTGCCTTGCACGTTCTTGCTCTCGACGTGGTGAATGCCGCCGATGTAGAGGAAGTGGTATTCGTAGTAGTTCGTCAGCAAACCTTCCATTTGCGCGGGATCCATACCGCCGTACGGCTGGCAGACGTAGATCACGGGCAAATTCAAACTCGGAAAGATGTCGATCTTCTGACGCTGGTATGCGAACGTGCCGCAGAGGCAAAGCGCCGCCACGGCGACGAGGATCGTTAGCGGATGACGCAGGGCATAGCGAATGAGAAACATGGAGGCCGCCTAATTCCACACGATGCGCGACCCCTATTCTTCGGGCCGTCGCAATGCACGACCAGTATAGTTCGGGCCGCTTGAATGTGCTGCGCAAAACCGGATCGGCCGGCGCCATGTAGGCCGCGACGGAGCAACTTGCACGCGGGCTTATGTTTCGAGTGTTCGACACCCTCGGCGAACTGACGGCGGCGGTCCTCGTCGACCTTTCAACTCCGACGGGGCTCAAGACGGGTTGCGCCCCCCTGCCTCGCCGATCGGTGTGCTATCGATTTCCAAAGCCGCTCGAATAGCCGCCCGGTTGCATCGTGTTCTGCGGCGCGTAATACGGCGACGGCTGTTGGCCCGGTTGTGGATAGGGAGCCTGTGGAGGATAGCCGCTTTGATAACCCGGCTTGTATCCCTGCGGACCGTAGTTCTGCGGCGGGCCGTAGCCGGGTTGCGGTTGACCTTGCGGCAACCAGTTTTGCGGCAGGCCGCTCGGTAAGCCTTGCGGGAGCGACGGCAACTTAAGCGGATCGATCTCTTGGTTTGGGTCGAGGCCGCGATTGAGCTTATCGAGATACGGACCGAGCAACTTCGTCCATTCCGGCGGCATGATCGGCGTGGCCTTGTGAAGGAAGTCGGAGATGTAGTAGCCCGACTTCGATTTCAGCACGGCGGCGCGCGTGTCGTCGTTGAGCGAGACGGCGAAGAACGTGACGATGGTGCAAAGCAGTGCGCCCTTGGCGAACCCGAGTAGCCCGCCCATCTGACGATCGAATTCGCGCAAACGGATCTGGTCGATCGCGCCGGACACTAAGCGAAAGCCCATCCAAACGACGAAACTCGTGCCGCAATAGAGCACGAGCATCGCGAGATACTTACTCCAGCGCGGGTCGGCGTTTAAGTGGGGAGCGAGCTGGTCGGCAAAGCGATAGGCGCAGAAGTAGCTGAGCACAAGCGAGGCAATCGACGCCAATTGCCACGCAAAGCCTTTAAGAAGGCCGAAGAGCGTGGCGCAGCCCAGCACCGCCAGCATGACCATGTCGTACGTTTGCATGTGTGACTTTCGAGATGCTTACGCCGTTTGCCGAACGACATTCCGCACGACTTGCCCCGATGTGCGGCGGCGCACCCGGGAAGTATAGAGCCGACGGCCCGGAATCGCGAAGAGCAGTTAGTGCCGGCATCGAATGGACGAGCGGCGGTTGGGTTTGCCCTTGCCGGCAGCTTGCTGTATTGTTCCCGCCGCGCCGCGGTGCAGGATGCCCGCGGCGAGCGCCCGGAGTACGCGCGTGGCCGATTTCAAAACGCACATCACCACCAGCACGGCATTGGGCCTCGGCTACGCGGTCGTCGCCAATCGGCATTTCGACATGCCGCTGCCGGCCTGCGTCTTGTCCGGCGCGCTATGCAGCGTTTCGGGCATGCTGCCCGATCTCGACAGCGATTCGGGCGTGCCGCTCCGCGAGAGCCTGGCGTTTTCCGCGGCCCTGATCCCGGCAATGATGCTGCCGCGCTTCGAGAGCCTAGGCTGGCCCAACGAAGCCATTATCCTCGCCGGCGCGTTGATCTACGTGCTCGTCCGCTTCGGGCTCGGTACGGCGCTCAAGAAATACACCGTGCATCGCGGCATGTTTCACAGCATCCCCGCGGCGCTCATCGCCGGCGAAGTTGCATTCTTAGTCTGCGCAAGCGGCGACATTTATCTTCGCGCGTATAAAGCCGGCGCCGTTTTGGTCGGCTTCTTCTCGCACTTGATTCTGGATGAAATCTGGAGCGTGCGCGTGCAAGGAGGACGCATCGGCTTCAAGAGCTCCTCCGGCACGGCGATGAAACTCTGGGGCGACAGCATGTGGGCTAACATCTCCTGCTACGGCAAGCTCGCGCTGCTGGGAGTCCTCGTATTCAACGATCCGATCTGGACGACTGTTTCCCCCGAAGCGTCGAAACTGCATGCGGCCGCGGCCGGCGTCGTGCAGAGGATTGAGAACCAAACCAACGTACAACTTCCCCCAGGTCTGCTGCCGCGCTCCGGGGCAACGGGAACGGCACGGCCGAACGGCGCTATTCCGCAGAGCAATGCGCCGCAAAACAACATGCAGCAGTATTACCAACAACCGCAGCAGTACGCGGCTCCTCGCGGCTATCCGCAACCGCAAGGTTATGCGCAGCAGCAACTACAGCAACCGGCTTACCAGTATCAGCAACCGCGGCAAGCGCAGACGCCCGTCTACGGCCAAGCCGCACAGCAACAACAGTACTATGCGCCGCAAAACTATCCGGCGCAGAACTACGCGCCGCAGGGCTACACTCCACAAGGCTATCCACAACAACAGTATGCACCGCAACAATCCAATGGTTGGCAACAAGCCCCGGCCGCCGGCGCGCCGCTCGACCCTCGCGTTCAATACGGCCCGATGACGCGGCGCTACTAACGAGCGAACATCCCCGGAACGCTTGGTTTAAAACAGCTTCCGGCTGTCGACTAGCAACGTCACGGGCCCGTCGTTCACAAGCTCCACCGCCATGTGCGCACGGAAAGTTCCCGTGGCCGTGCGGATCCCCTGCTTCGCCACTGCGGCGACAAACGCGTCATAGAGCAAGACGGCGGCTTCCGGCGGCGCGGCATCTGTAAAACCGGGTCGTTTCCCTTTGCGGCAATCGCCCCAAAGCGTGAACTGGCTCACGACGAGCATCGCGCCGCCGACGTCGGCCACCGACAGATTCATCTTCCCGGCCGGATCTTCAAAGATGCGTAGGCCGACGATCTTTTCAGCTAGGTAGTCGACGTCGCCCTGCGCGTCGTCGACGCCGACGCCGAGCAAGACAAGTAAGCCGTGCTCGATTGCGCCGACGATTTGCTCCTCGACCTTCACTGAAGCTCGCGTCACACGCTGCACGACAGCTCGCATTCCGCCGCTCCTTCTCAAAATCCGATGATCGAAATCAACATCGCCGTTACGGCTTCGGTCGCCAACATAGCCGCGTATCGTCGGCGGCGGCAACTCCCCTCCCGCTTGCCGACGATTCGAGGCCGCTTGTGAACTCCGGCATGGGAGTGGATACTGATATGCTTATCGCGGCGAGTGTGCGCCGCGCCGCTGTGTTCAACGCCGCCTCTCTTATTCCGCCCGAGCCCGCGCCGCATGAGCGTATTGCCGCTGCTGTTGATTTATTGTGCTCTGATCGTCGCCGCGTCGTTGCTCGGCGGCTTCATTCCGCACTGGATTCGCCTGACCCACACGCGGATGCAAACGGCTCTCAGTTTCGTGGCCGGAGCGATGCTCGGCGTCGGCCTGTTACATCTGGTACCGCATGCTTACCTGCTGCTCGGCTCGATCGATCGCACCATGTGGGGCACGCTGGCCGGATTTCTGCTGATGTTCTTCATCGAACGCGCATTCCATTTCCATCACCACGGCGCGCCCGACTCCGACGAGTCGGCCGATCCGGAAGGGCCCGACCATGATTGCGCCCTCGGCCATCACGCGCACGAACACGCGCATCACGATCATGGCCATGCGCACGACCATGGGCACGGCCGCGCACATGAGGCGGGCGGACGGTCGACGAGCTGGGCCGCGGCGTTGTTAGGCCTGGCGCTTCATAGTCTGCTCGACGGCGTCGCCTTGGCGGCTTCCATTGATGTGGAATTGCGCGACGGACACGGCACGGCCTGGGCCGGTCTGGCGGTGTTCCTCGTCGTCGTGTTGCACAAACCGTTCGACTCGCTCACGCTCGGCACGCTGATGGCGGTCGGCGGCCGCTCGATTCGGCATCGCCACTTGGTGAACGTCGGTTATGCACTCGCCGTGCCGATCGGAGCCCTGCTCTTTCATCTCGGGGCCACGTCGCTCGGCGTCGGCGGCAATCCATTGGTCGGCTATGCGCTGGCCGCCGCCGCCGGCACGTTTCTCTGCATCGCCACGAGCGACCTCTTGCCCGAGCTTCAATTCCACACGCATGACCGCTTTCGACTCTCGGCGGCGCTCATTGCCGGCCTGGGCGTAGCGGGAGCGATCGTATTCTTCGAGGAACGCGGGCACGATCATCAGTTGCCCCTCGCCCCTGCGGCCGTAACAACTCCGTCGAAATCCTAATTCAACGACGATGGACGGCTTCGCTAGTCGAGGCCGCGTTCTTGGCGAATGCGTTTCACCTCGGCCATTACTTCTTGAATGACCGATTGATTGTCGTGAATATACGACGCTTGATAGTAGAACCCGACGGCAATGAGCGCCATTCCCGCCAGCGCCGCGCCCAGGTGGACGTCGGCCCAGGCGAAATCGTCGCCGAAGCGGGCGATCAAGTCGCGCGAGAAGCTGGATCCCGGATCGGCCGCGCCTCCTAATGCCGCGACGCCGACGACGACGAGCATGCTGGCGACCGAGATCGGAAACGTGCGTCGCTTCAGGCGGTTGCTGCGCGCGATGAAGTCGTTGGGCAAGCGATACGTTTCCGAAACCTCTTTCGTCCAACGACTCGTGCCGACGAAGTACGTGATCACGACGCTATTCACCAAGAGCACGCACACGCCCGCCGCGATGCCGGACAGGCGATGCACCGTCGCAAGACGCTGAGCGTCGGCGTCGCGAGGATTACGAATGTCTTTCGAGTGCAGGTACAGTCCGAGCACGAATACGGCGCCCATCGCCGTGAGCGCCAATAAAGCCAACGGATAGAAAATGCGGTTCACGTCAATCGTCTCGGAACAAAGGGCACGGAATGTGCCGCCCATTTTAGCGACAAGCCGCCTGCGCCCACCAGGGGCCGTATACGCCTGCAACTACGGTAATGCGCTGCGCTTTTGCAGATAGAGGTCGGTCACATCCGTATAGGGGCGTGATCCGGGCGCGAATTGAAACAGGCGTTCTTCGAGGGGCACGTTGATCTGCACTTCAAAGAACTCGACCGCCACTAGCAGCTCGTCGGCCGCGGCGGCGTCCCCCTCCCCCGCCCCTTCGTCGATCGAACGAAATTCAATGCGATAAGGAAACAGATCGTCGGCGCCGAGAAACAACATCACGCGATTAGGAACATGCGGCCGCAGTAACATGGCGCCGCCCGGCTTCGCCGCTTTAGGCTGCGAGGCCGCAAAGCCGCCGAGCGCCTCGCTCTTCCACTTGCCGCTGACGACGTACACCGGAACGTCGCCGAGCTGTGATTTCGTCGCATCGTAAAACTGAAAATCCTTGCGTAACGAAGCGAGTAACTGCCCGAGGCCGCCGATCGCGATGGCTTGATGCAGGTTCGCCGCACCGAATGCGCCGGCGGGCTGCGCTGCAACCTGTCGTTCGAGCGCGCCCAACACACGATCGATTTCTACTCGCTGGATCTCGGGCTCATGTTCCAGTTGCTTGGAGATCCACAAGTAGCGGTCGTCGCACACTTGCAGTAAGTTCACGATCCGTTCGCCGACTTTCATCCGAATCTCATATCGGAGCAATCGCGAATGGATCGGACCTTGCGCGTACTCGCCGGAGCCGATGACGTCGCGTCCGTAGATGTGTCCACGATGCCGGACTTTGGCGACGACGGACAGGTGCGCCGACAACGCGGCCGCCGCACGATCGACGAGTTCCGACGGGCCGACGACGGCTGCCGCCGGCGGAGGTGCCGGCAACGCAGGCTGTTGCCCGGAAGCGCTTGCGACAAACGCGAACAGCGCACAGCAGGTTGCCGCGATCCGCTTAGGCAAACTGTATGTGCTGTACTTCATGGTCGGGTTCTAACGGATTTACCAAAGAATCTCGTTGTAGGACGCCGAGGATACGTAGTGTAGGCCTCAAAGCGGCGAGAGAGCGCAGGGAAGCGCTCGCGCCGCAGCGTTGGTCTGGCGTCCGGAAACGGGCGGCATTGTAGGAACGTGGACTACGACGGTCCACGCCAAAAGACGAACAACGGGCGTCGCTTGAGACGCCGAGCAGCGACGCAATCACCAGCGGGCAGCGGGATCGACCGCCCGGCCCAACAGGGATGGATCCAAGGGGGAACCGATGAAGTACCGATTTGCCTTTCTGTGCGTCGTCGCCGCCGTGTGCGGTTGCCGCGTACCGTTCGTGTCGCATACGCTGCCGCCGGCGACGATGATGCAGCATCCCGGCCCCGGCGTCGACGGCCCCGGACCGGGCGTCATGACGATCGGCGATCCCGCCGGCATGATGCCGTTGCAAAACTCACAAGTAGCCTTCATCGGACCGGAAGGGGCGACCGTCGCGTGGAGCGTCGGCCAACCCGGCATGTTCGATAGCGAACCGCTCGTGGCTCCGGCCCGCAGCAACTTCCCGCAAGGCTCGCTCTATCGTCTGAAGCTCACCGACCTGCCGGGCCGTCCGGGCGTCGAGCTTTACCCGACGATCGAGATCGCGCCGGCCGTGCATCGCACGGAAGCGTACCTTTCGCACAACGCCATTCCGATCCAGTTTACCGAAGAAGACCTCGACCAAGTGCTTTCGGGCAACTTCGTCACCAAGGTCATCTTCCTGCCGGATCCCGAGTTCCAAGAATTGGCCGTCGCCGGCGTGCAAGAGCTCGTCAGCACGCGGCTCGATCCGGGCCAAGACCCGATCGTCGAGGCCGATCGCCAAGGCGCCATCATGGCGATCATCCGCATCGGTAACAAAGATCTGGAAGTGCCTGGCTTGGAAGGCTCGAACGACGCCGGCTTGGTCGAAGGCTCGGGCCTGTACCAAGGCGTGCAACAAGCTCAGTACGGCATTCCGATCACCGGCACGCCGATCGGCTTGCCCGGCCCTCCGCACATTCCGCTCGGCGGTCCGGCCGGCTTACAGAAGCACACGATTAAGAACCACACGTTCCAACACTATCCGCATCCGTCGAAGAAGCAAAGCATTCACGTGAAGCAAACGCCGGGCATGAGCTATCCGAAGCCTGCCAACCACGCGTACATCCACGAGCATGCTAGGGCCGGCTTGGGCGGCGGCGGTGGAATCGGCGGCGGGGCGGAATACTGCCCGCCGCAACAGTAGTCCGACCGGCTCGCTTCGGCGAACCGTGCCAACAGGCGAACCCAACCGGCTCGCCGACCAAATGTGAAACGCCGCCGCAGAACCTTACTGCGGCGGCGACTTCACACGCCCGGTTTGCCCGCGAGGCAGGCCGTGCGACACTTCGGCTCTCTCACACTTCTTCGCCACTCTCGGCTCGCAGACGACGCCATGTCGCTACCCCTTCGCAAATCGAACCGTCGACATGCTCGGGCCCTGCGATCGTTGCTTGCCCTGGCGCTCGCGGCCACGTGCGGTTCGCTCGCGGCTCAGCAGCCCGCGGCCCACTATCAATTCGCCGCATCGCAACAACCGCCCGGCGCGGTCGGTGCCCAGCGTTTGCAGGCAGGCGGCCCGGTTCAAGGCTACTTCCAACCGGTCGAACTCACCGCGCCCGAAGGCGTGCTCATCGGCCTGGCCGCTCAAGGCGGCTGGACGGAGCCTGTCGACGGCAGCTTCCACGCCGGCATGCTCATCGGGGTGCCGTACCGCGTGCAGCTTCAGAATCTGCCCGAAGAGTTCAATTCGCGCGAATGCTACCCCACGGTTGAAATCATCGACCGCACCTATGCTCCGCAAGGCATGGCGCAGCGGTTTCCGATTCCGGTCGTCTTCAACGAAGACGATCTTCGGCTGGCGACCAAAGGCATGCTCGTGACCCGCGTCATCTATGTGGAAGACCCGCAACTAGCGATCCCCGGCGTGCAAGCGCCCGGCGATCAGCTCTGGCACGACGCCGGTTCGAAGGCCAATCCGCTGGAAGTGGCCGATCGCCTAGGCCGGCCCGTCGCCATTGTGCGGCTCGGCGCACGCATGCCCGACCAGCGCCAAGGGCCCGATCTCCAATTCACCTACGGTTGCCCGCCGTGGCAACGTTTGAGTGCGCCGGCCGACGCGCAGTGGGCCCCCGCTCCGAACGCCGCGCCGCTCAAGTCGGCCCGCGCATCGAACGCCGCCGCACGTTAAACATCCACCTTTTTCGC
>CAZWDN010000064.1:0-19520 GCA_964633125.1 uncultured Pirellula sp.
ACAACAGCCTCTACGGGACGGGGACGAGACCCGGTGCGTCGGCGTGCGGAAAGTAACTGCCGGTCGTGAAAGCGATCGGCAGCAGAAGTCCGAACGCCCGTGTTGTCCAACTTTTTTCGCGTCTCGGCAGGCCGTACGCCGACGCACGAACTTTTTTCACTGTGACTTTTAATTGGCGGAACTTTTATGTTCACGCTGTTTGGCAATACGCGCACAAATAAACAGCGGCCGCTAGCCGCGTTGCGGGGCCAAACGCGCCGCCAGCAGGATCGCTTCGTAGAGGCTGTTCGGATTCGCGATCCCTCGCCAGGCGATGTCGAAGGCCGTGCCGTGGTCGACGCTCGTGCGCACCAGCGGCAGGCCGAGCGTGGTGTTGATCGCCGAATCGAACGCCAGCGCCTTGAGCGGAATCAAGCCTTGGTCGTGGTACATGCAAACGTACGCGTCTGTCGCGGCGCGACGTGGCGGCAAGAAGGCCGTGTCGGGCGGCAGCGGACCTTCGATCGAAATGCCTTGCGCCCGGGCCGCAGCGACGGCCGGCAGAATGAATCGTTCTTCTTCGCGCGCGCCGAAGAGCCCGTGCTCGCCGGCGTGGGGATTGAGCCCGCAAATCGTGAGCCGGGGTTCGCGGCCGCGCATTCGTCGCAGCGCCGCGGCCGTCAGTTCGATGACGTCGGTGATGCGCTCGACGCTCAACAGGCCGGGCACTTCGTGATAGCCGACGTGAGCGGTCACCAAGCTGCAGGTAATCTCGGCCGAGGTAAGCATCATGCACCACTTCGCCGTCTGCAGGCGCTCGGCAAAGATTTCGGTGTGGCCGGGATAATGGTGGCCTGCGGCGTGCAGCGCTTCCTTATTGATCGGCCCCGTGGCGACCGCTTCGATTTGGCCGGCGAGCCCGGCATCAAGCGCCGCCGACACGTAGCGAAACGCCGCGGCTCCGCACGGCGCGGCGACTCGGCCCGGCACCATGGTCGCGGGGTCGATGAGTCCGAAATCAAGCACGGTCGGCACGGCGATCGAAGCGCAGGCCTGATTCCAATCGGCCGCCGCGACGATGGGCGCCGCGAGCGGAAGCCCGAGATGCGCCGCCGCCCGTCGCAGAACGCCGGCATCGCCGAAGACGATCGGCACGCACGCCTCGGCGAGCGCCGCATGTCCGAGCATGCGCACGCAGAGTTCGGGCCCGACGCCGGCCGGGTCGCCCATGGTGACGGCAATACGAGGTCGGAGATCGGTCATGCTGTGATAATCCGCGCCGCGAAGCGCTTAAGCCGTCCAATCGCGGGCCGGGCGCGAGCGGAGGAGATTCGCATCGTCGTCGCCGACGAATTCTTCCTTCACCGGATCGAACTTCAGCTTGCGTTTCAAAATCCAGGCGATCGCCGCGGCATGCGAAGCGATGTGCGAACGGCGCATGACGTCGGGATTTGCCGCCGTTTTGCCGCGCGAGCGGACGCAATCGAAGAAGTCGCGGGCATGTGCCGAGACGTCGAGTCCGCGTACCCGCTTCGTCGCGTCGGGGAGCTCCTTCTGCAGCGCTTCGGGCGTGGCGACGATCTCGCCTTCGTCGCCGGTTTCCACGCTTCCGGCGTCGCCGATAAACCGTACCGGGCAGGTGCCGAGCCGGGTGATGTAATGCGGCTCGCGAATCTTGAACGGGTCGGGCAGGAAGTCGACGATGAGCTTCACGCCGTTCGCGTACGTGCACACGATGTTCTGCTCCGTCGGTTCGTATTCGATCGGCATCGTGTCGTCGGCCTGATTGGCCCATTGGCACAGGTCGATCGTGTGCGCGCCCCAATCGAGGACGCGGGCCCCGGAATCAAAATCCCACTGGCCGCGCCAACGCCCCGCGACATAGGCGCTGTTGAATGGTCGCCACGCGGCCGGGCCGAGCCAGAGGTTCCAATCGACCACGTCGCGCGCCGGTTGCGGTTCGGGCGGGAGCCACGTGTTGTCGAGCGTCGGCATATAAATCGAGGCGTGCATGGTGTGGAGCTTGCCGAGCTTGCCGGTGTGTACCATCTCGACGGCCTTCTGAAAGTTCGGCACGCTCCGACGTTGCGTCCCGGCCTGAAACACGCGCTTTTCGCGATGCATCGTATCGGCCAACTCCTGGCACGCCGCGATCGTGATGCCGCACGGCTTCTCGCTATAGACGTCTTTGCCGGCCTTCGCCGCGAGGATCGACGCGGCGGCGTGCCAACGATCACCGGTGGCGATGAGCACCGTGTCGATGTCGGGTCGGGCCAAGAGTTCGCGGAAGTCGCGATAGAGGAGGCAATCGCTGTTGCCGTAGTGGCCGTCGACCAAAGCCTTGCCCGCGTCGCGGCGCGAGGCCTGCACGTCGGCGATTGCGACGCATTGGACGTCGGCAAATTGGAGCATCGCCTTCAGGTCGTACGTGCAACGGGGCCCGATGCCGATGACGCCGAGCGTGAGCTTCTCGCTCGGCGCCACAGCCCCTTCGCGCCCAAGCGCGCGAGCGGGCACGATGTTCACGAGCGAAGTCGCGGCGGCAGCGGCGGCCGCACCGACGAGAAACTCACGACGCGAAGATGCGGAAGGTTTGGGCATGATGCAAGATCCTGCGAATACGATGGCGTGAACGAAAGTCGGCGGCGACGGTCAATTCCGTCGGCCGGCAGCGCTCCATCATATAAGGAGTTGCGTCGCCGTGGGACTCAAACCCGAGCCGGCCTGAGACATAAATGCCGCGAAACCGCGCCTTGGGGTTTACGGTTGACGCTTGTTTTCCCGCAACGGAATGTGAATCACGAGACCGGCGAAACGGGGCCGCTCCCCGGCCTCCTTGAAGAAACCGACGTGGCAGTTGACGCAGCCGCCGGTGAGCGGAATGGGCGTGGCTCGTGAATAGGTTCCCTTTTCAACCTGCTCGTGGAAAGGATTGCCCGCAGCGATCACCTCGGCGGCCTTCTTTTCGAACTCGGTTTTCGGCTCATGCGAAACACTCATGGCCGGCGTATTCACGGAGATCCAGCGTGCCTCGATTTGCGATTGATCCGACAACTCGGCAAAAATGTCTTCCATGGCGCGCGCCGGTAGTACGGAACGGTTGGCTTGGAAGTAGTGGTGATGCATGGCGTCGAGAGTCGCCGTGTATACCCGATGCAAGAGCTTGGCCCGATCTCGGGCCACTTCCAAAGAAACGACGTCGTCGGTATCACCCCCGGCCGGCGGCTCCTCGCCGTGAGCCCAACCCACAAAACAGACGGCGACGAACAGAATCGCTATCGACACGAGGGAGTTGCCTGAGATTCTCACAGTCCGACTCCTGGCGGCGCTGCCGCGTTGGGATACCTCTATTTTCCGCGCCCCGTTCGGAGGCTCCGGAACCGACACATCCGACTAAACGCCAAGATAAGACGCCTATTATGGATGTCAATGTCCATTTTATGCCCGGGGGGAGAAACCAACCATTTCTCCCTTTAACGCCACGAAAACTCGCTTCCAGAATCACATCGACGACGCCTTATTTAATGCCTGAATCCGTGCTTCCGAGAGCCGATCGGCACTCGAACGGTGGGCTGCGCTATGATAGACAGATTGTCGCTCGTTTCCCTTTGGTCCGAGGAGCAATGGATGAAAGTTGAAGTAAGTGCAAAAACCGGCGGTACCGAGAAGGCGGAATGGTTCGCGTCGATCACGGCCGACGTGGAAGCCGCGTTCGAACGTCACCGCAACCGGTTGACCCGCGTCGATGTATTTCTCAGCGACGAGAACGGCCCGAAGTCGGGCATCGACTGCCGCTGCGGGCTCGAAGTCCGACCGGTCGGACGACCGCCGCTCGTCGTGTCGCACCAAGCCGCGGGCTTCGACGAGGCCGTGAAAGAGGCGATCGAAAAGATGAATCGCCTGCTCACGTCGACGTTCGGCAAGCACGACGAAAAGGGCGGTACGTCGACCAGCGGTTTGCCCACCTAGACGAAAGCCGTCGCCCAGGCGATGCAGCCACCCATGCCGGTCGAACTCCACGAACTCACGCCTTAGGAGCCGACGATGATACGCGTGCGGCCCTACCTGCTCGGCCTGTTGCTGACGGCACTTCCGGTCTGCGCCGCGGAACGTCCTGCGCCGCCGACACGAGAGCAGCTCGAATTCTTCGAAACGAAGATTCGACCGGTGTTGGTGACGCACTGTTACGAGTGTCACGCCGCGGGATCGAAGATCGTGCAGGGCGGCTTGCGGGTCGATCATCGCGCCGGGTTGCTCAAGGGGGGCGATAGCGGCCCGGCAATCACGCCGGGCAAGCTGGACAAGAGCCTGCTTTTGAACGCGCTGCGGTACGACGGAATCGAGATGCCGCCGAAGGAAAGATTGGCCCCGTCGGTCGTCAAGGATTTCGAAACTTGGATCGCGATGGGGGCGCCCGATCCGCGCCGAGCGGATGAAACTCCGCCGACGCAAGGAATCGACGTCGAAACGGGTCGCCGGTTTTGGGCCTTCCAACCCGTCGCCGATCCGCCGACGCCGGCGGTGAACGACGCGTCGTGGCCGATCGATCCGCTGGATCGTTTCGTGCTGGCTCGGCTCAATCAGGCCGGGCTGCGTCCCGTGGCCGATGCCGATCGCCACACTTGGCTGCGGCGCGTCAGTCTCGATCTCACCGGTCTGCCGCCGACGCCTGCCGAAATCGAGGCGTTCGTCGCCGACAAGTCGCCGCGCGCTTGGGAAACCGTCGTTGATCGGCTGCTCGGATCGCGAGCGTACGGCGAACGTTGGGCCCGGCATTGGCTCGATCTGACCGGCTATGCCGACATGATGGGAACGTCGAACAACGTCTTCGCCCAGCATGCTTGGCGGTACCGCGATTACCTGATTTCAGCGTATCACAACGACAAGCCGTTCGACCGCTTCGTGCGGGAACAAATTGCCGGCGACCTGCTGCCGGCCGCGTCGCCCGAAGAACGGGCCGAGAACATCACGGCGACCGGGTTTCTGATGGTCGGCGACGTCGAGATCGTCGAGCCCGACAAGGCGAAGATGGAGGCGGACCATATCGATACGCAGGTCGCGAAGCTCGGCACGGCCTTCTTGGGAATGACGCTCGGCTGTGCCCGTTGCCACGATCACAAATTCGATCCGATCGCGCTCGCGGACTACTACGGAATCGCAGGAATCCTCAAGAGTTCTCCTTCCACGCACAAGATTTCGTTCGGCGTTTGGAGCAGCCTCAACACGACCGATCTGCCGGAGACGCCGGACCAACTCGCGGCGCGGCAAAAGCTCGAAGCGGAACACGTGAAGAAGCTGGCTTCGATGAAGTCGGAGCAAAAGCGGCGGGAGGCCGAAAAGAAGTCGGTGGTCGACGAACTCGCCCGGCTGGAGAAGGCAACGACGACGACCTCGGACGAAGTCGCATCCGGGATGGAAAAGAAAGAGTCGCTTGCCAAACGGCGAGACGAACTGACCGAACAACTGAAGAAACTCTCGGCGGCGATCCAGCATGCCGAGTTCTTTCAATCGACGCGGCCGCAGGCGTTTGCCATGCACGATGGCCCGCAACCCGCCGACATGCCGATCTACATCCGAGGGAATCCCTACGCCGCCGGCGCCGTCGTGCCGCGCGGCGCCGTCCGGGTCGCATCGTGGGACAAGTTCCCCGCGATCCCCAAGGGCCAAAGCGGCCGCTTGCAACTGGCAGACTGGCTGGCCGACCGGCGCAACCCGCTCACGCCGCGCGTGGCGGTCAATCGCATCTGGCAGAAATTGTTCGGCGAGGGGCTCGTTCGCAGCGTCGACTACTTCGGCACACGCGGCGAAACGCCGTCGCACCCGGAGTTGCTCGATCATCTGGCGACGCGCTTCATGAGCGGCGGCTGGTCGCAGAAGCAATTGATCCGCGCGCTCGTGCTGAGCCGGACCTATCGCCTGAGCAGCGTGAACGACGCGACGGCGAACAAGGTCGATCCGGACAATCGGCTGCTTTGGCGCATGCATCGCCTGCGGCTCGACGCCGAAGCGCTGCGCGACGGCTGGCTGGCCGTGAGCGGCGAGTTGAAGCCGAGCGAAGGAGGCCCCGCGTTAGTTCTGGAGGAGGTCGACAACTGCGGGGCGCTGGTGCGCGAAGGGGTCAACCCTCCGAACTACACGCATCGTAAACCGCGAGAGTCGCAACAGTTTCAGCGCACGATCTACCTGCCGGTGATGCGGACCAACTTCGCCGGCGACGACCGGCTGCGCGCCTTTTTTGATTTCGTGAATCCGGCGCAAATCGCCGGGCAGCGCAGTCAGACGGTCGTGCCGACGCAATCGCTGTTCTTGATGAACAACGAGCTACTTCGCAAACGCGCTCAGGCGTTGGCGAATCAACTCCTCGCCGAGTCGGCGTCCGTCGATGCGCGGCTGAGCCGGCTCTGGCTCCGCGTGTTCAATCGTCCGATCACTTCCGCCGAACGGGAAGACGCCGCGGCGTTTCTCGCGGAACTCGACGGGACTCTCGACGCCGAAGACGCCGCCGCCCGGCAGGCCCTTGGTTGGCAAGAACTGTGTCACTCGCTGCTGGCCTCGAACGAATTCGTCTATCGGCTTTAACGAACGGCTCATTTCATGTGTTCATCACGCCGCATCCATCGTCGCCGGATGCTCGCAAGCGCCGCTTGCGGCTTCGGGGGGCTCGCGCTGGCCGATATGCTTCACGCCGCGAGCGGTGCGCAAGCGACGCACGTCGCAGGCCCGGCGCCTAAAGCAAAGCGCGTGATCTTTTTGTTCATGGCCGGGGGACCGTCGCAGCAGGACCTGTTCGATCCGAAGGAGTTCATCCTCAAGCGGCACGGTCAGGCGGTCGACTCGCCGCTGCGCAAGGAAGTGCTGCAAGTCGGCACGGAAAAGTATCTGGCGCTCGGCGCGATGGCGCCGGTCCGGCCGCGCGGGCAATCGGGAATGATGATCTCCGATCTCCTGCCGCACCTGGCGAGCGTCGCCGACGACGTCTGTCTGCTGCGCGGAATGAACGCCGACAATCCGCAACACGCCGGCGCCTCGAACCAGTTTCATACGGGAGTCTTCACGGAAGTTCGGCCGTCGATGGGTGCTTGGATCAGCTACGGTCTGGGAACGGAAAACCGGAACTTACCCAGTTTCGTCACCATTCATGCTCCCGGCGTCCGAACCTACGGCTCCGGCTTCCTGCCGGCCGCGCACCAAGGAACGCCGCTCACGGTGCCGCTGGATCAGAAGACGTTGCCGATTGAAAACCTACGCAACGCTTCCGACGACGACGACGTTCAGCGCCGGCGGCTCGATCTCACGCGGCGGCTCAACCGCCGGCTGCTCGACAATCTGCACGGCGACGCCGACATGGAAGGGATGATCCAGAACATGGAACTCGCCTTCCGCATGCAGGCCACGACGCCGCAACTGGTCGACCTCTCAAAAGAAAGCCGCGCGACGCTCGATCTTTACGGCATCGACGGCAAAGAGAGCGACAAGAACGGCCGCGCTTGTTTGCTGGCCCGAAAGCTAAGCGAGTCGGGCGTCCGTTTCGTGCAAGTGACGATGGACGGCTGGGATCATCACGGTGATATTCGCGGCAACCTGCCTAGGCTTTGTCGACAGACCGATCAACCGGCGGCCGGGCTGCTCAAAGACCTCAAGCGACGCGGTCTGCTTGACGATACGCTTGTGCTTTGGTCGGGCGAATTCGGTCGCACGCCGTGGAGCCAAGATCTCAGCGGCACCGCCCCCATCGATAAGCACGGCCGCGAACATCAGCCCGAGAGCTTCTGTGCTTGGATGGCCGGCGGCGGCGTGAAAGGGGGCCTCACCTACGGCGAAACCGATCACATGGGTTACGGCGTCGTCGACGGCAAGGTCCACATCCACGACCTGCACGCCACGATGCTCCACCTGCTCGGACTCGATCACACACGCCTCACGTGGAATCACCTCGGCCGAGACTTCCGCCTGACCGACGTACACGGCTCGGTGGTGAAGGAGATTCTGGCTTGAACGCGGCAAGCGATCGTCGAGGCGGACGGCTACGATTTCACTTCGAAGATCGCTTCGACTTCGACCGCCACGCCGTTGGGCAACGAAGCGAACCCGAGTGCGCTGCGGGCATGCCAGCCGTCGGTCTCCTTGCCGAAGATTTCATGAAAGAGATCGGAGCAGCCGTTCACGACCGCCGGTTGGTCGATAAAGTCGGGCGTGCCGTTGACGCAGCCGAGAACCTTGAGCACCTTCAGTCCGTCGAGCGTTCCGTGCGTGTTCCAAACGCTGCGTAAGATTTCCACGGCGCACTCGCGGGCCGCGGCGGCGCCCTGCTCGGTCTTGAGATCGGCCCCCAGTTTTCCCTTGATCTTGCTGGTATGGCCCGACGTGATGAGTTGGTTCCCCGACCGAACGCATTTATTCAGATAGCCGGGCGTTTGCTTTTCAAACGTGATGCCAAGTTGTTCGGCCTTCTTCTGCGGGCCCATCACGGCGGTCTCCTGAGAATAAACGAGCTTCGATCGGAACAACTCCGGGAAACGCTTGGCGGCAAGCACCGCCGCCGCGACTCCGGTAGACGCCGACAGGAGTCGACGTCGCGAGAAGGGCTGGAACATCACACGCTCCCCTACGATGGCGCTTCGTCGTCGCGGCGAATCGACTTTCGTTCGGGCGACGCGAGACGATCTTAAGTGCGCGGCGGGGAGAATGCCATCAATGCCGGATTAAATACAACATCGCTTCTCGCGTGAAGTTTAAAATGCCGCCGCTCGCCTAGCTCGCTGCGGCGAAACGTCGGCGACGTTGATTCGGTCCTCCATCGGCAGCCCCTTTCGACTTCACAACCATGAAATACTCCGCTCCCTATCGCTCCGTCGCATTCCTCGCCGCCGTGCTCGCGATTGCTTCCGGCACGCTCCTCCCGGCCGCCGAGCCCGCGCAGTGCGAATGGGTCTTCGGCGCCGGCGGCGCCGATCACGACAAAACGCGCGGCGTCACGTTCGATCGCGACGGCAACGTCTTCCTCGCCTCGGAATGCGTCGGCGACGCGGTGTTCGGCGACAAGCGTCATCAAACCGCCGGCGGAATGGATATGTGCCTGGCGAAGCTCGATCCCGCCGGCCGCGTGCTGTGGGTCGGCAGCTTCGGCGGCGGGAAGACCGATCGAGCCTACGGCGTGGCAACGGACGCGACCGGCAACGCCTATGTGACCGGCCACTTCGAGAGCACGGATGCCGTGGTCGACGGCAAGGCCGTGCCGAACGCGGGAAGTTACGACGTGTTCACCGCGAAGTTCGCCCCCGACGGACGGATGCTCTGGGTGCAAACGGCCGGAGGCTCGGGCTACGACTACGGGCACGGTATCGCCGTCGATCCGCGCGGCGACGTCGTCGTCACCGGTGCCGTGCAAGGGCCTGCCGCATTCGGCGAGCAACGCATCGAAGGCAACGGCAAGGGGAACGCTATTTTCTGCGCCAAGTACGACGCCGCCGGGAAGCTGCTGTGGTTGCGTACCTCGGCGGGGAACGTCTCGGGCAGCGGCCACGGCATCGCCGTCGACGCGGCCGGCAATATCTACGTCGGCGGCAACGCGTCGGGGCAAGGAACGTTCGGCAAGGTCGCCGTCGAAGCAAAAACGCAGGCCGCACTCGCGCTTAAGCTCGCGCCCGACGGCGAAGCCGTTTGGGTCGGCCTCGTCCCCGGCACGCCGAGCGCGCTATACCACGAAATCACTTGCGATTCGTCGGGGCGCGTGTGGGGCGTCGGCATGTTTAAAGGGAGCGTAAACGTCGCCGGACGAACCTTGCAAGGCGACGGCACGAAAGATTACGAAGGTCTCATCGTCCATCTCGACGCCGAGGGGCGCCCGCATTGGGCCGAACATCTCCATGGCCCGGGAACGGACTACTGTCTCGGCGTCGCCACCGACGACCGCGGCACCTGCTACGTCTGCGGCGATTTCACGACGGATACCGTGCTGGCCGGACGATCGCTAAAAACCCGCGGAAGCGGCGATATTTTTCTCGCCGCCTTCGACGTGAAGGGGACGATCCAATGGGTGCAACAGGCCGGCGGCAAACTCAACGACAGCGCCTATCCCATCGCCTTCCGCGCGCCCGACCAACTCGCCATCGCGGGCGCATTTACGGCCCCGGCCGCGTTCGGCACGCAAACGATTACCAAGTCCGGCCCGAGCGATCTCTACGGCGCGAAATGGAAACTATCGCCGACGAAGTGACGGCGGCGGCGTGGTCGGCGGTGTTACTTGATGGCTTTCGTCGCGGGAGGCGCGGGGTTGGCGGCCGCCGTCGGCGCTGGAGTCAGAAACTTGTGGAGCGGGATGTCGTAGAGCGCCGCGCCGGCCGTTTGACGCCGGCCGTCGACCGATAGGGTGAGAATTCGAAACAACGCGCCGTCGGCGAATCGCCTGGGAATCTGCACGTGGCCCGTGCGTTTGCCGTCGGCGGTCGTTTGCAAGGAGATCGGCGCTTTGACGTCGTACGCGAAACTATTTCCTCCTACGCTTCGCAGCGCCACGACGGTGATCGAATGGATCGGCTTCAGCCGTCCCTCGTCTAGGAGCGTGAAGGCGACGTCCAACTTGTCGCTGCCGACGGCCGTCACCTGGACCTCGTACTTCATCCCCCAGTCGTTCTTCGACGGACCAAGCGGATAATGCACGGCCCAAGCGTCGCTCGTCATCAGCACGACGGCCCAGACCGCCGACAGACCCATTGCCGCGCGTAATAATCGATTACCCATCGGACGTTCCCTCGCAAGACATGCGGAAGCGCCGCCGACCATCCCAACCTCCGGACCTCGGCGCACGCACGTCCGGCGCGGCATTCAACCGGTTCGCATGAGTTCAGACAATATCAATCCGAAGGCTGAGGCGCCGAGCACCCTGTAAGCTGGATTCTTCGAGACATAGGTTGGACGCCGGCTGCCGGTTGCCGAGGTCGCGCAGCGGCAAGAGATGTACGCGGATACGCGTCGATAAAACACTTAACGCGTCTTCAGAACAGTTGTCCATTCAATCCCGCGATGTTGGCAATCAGCAATGCAGCCCGTCACTGTGCAGAGTACGGCATCACATTCATCGTCATCCTTCTCATCTCCATCGGCGCCAATACGGTTGAGCTGCGATTTGCTAGGCGACTTGGAGAATCTGGGCGTTAGCCAGGGTACAGCGAAACTCGTAGATATGTTTCGGGCAAGACTTGTTTGACCTGCGTCTCGGGCCTGACGAGTATGGTTGATGTTGTGCCGCTCCATCGAACGATTTTGACGGAACATGCCTGCGCACGTCTGGGGGGGCATTCACGGAAATGCGACCCTCGCGTGACTGAGCACTGCACGCTAGCAGCTGATTTCCCGCAGGGGGACGGAATGCTGAGCTTAGTATTGGTGATTAGCCAAAAAATTCGATAGAACAACTCCGGTTACCACCCACCTGATCGCCCCCGCCCCGCCTGCGACTTGTCGTCATGCCTAACCGGTTTTCTCAAATGCAGCGTCGTAGTTTCTTGGGACTTGGTATCGCCGGTAGTCTGCATCTGCAGGGCGAGATTGCCGGGGCGGCGAACGCGCGACGCTCGGCGCGGGCCCGCAATGTGTTAGTCATCTTGGAACAAGGAGGCCTTTCGCACCTCGATACTTGGGACCCCAAAAGCGATGCCGTCGCCGAGCATCGCAGCCCATATAAGCCGATCGCGACAAAGGTGCCCGGCCTGCAGTTTACCGAGCTACTGAGCAAAACGTCCCAAGTGGCCGACAAGCTCACAGTGGTGCGCTCGTTTCATCACAAGACGAATGTCGCCAACGGTCACCCCCTCGGCACGCAGTACGTTCTCAGCGGCAGCGTACCGGGCGGACCAATCGAAATGCCCGACATCGGCTCGATCGCCGCACATCGGCTCGGTACGGAATGCAAATGGCTGCCGCCCTACATTATGGTGCCGGGCAATCATGAACAGAACGCAATGACTCGTCATGGGTTTTTGCCTGCCGGTACGAAAGTGTTCAAGACCGGGGGACGCGATTTATCGTCGCCCGAATGGAAGGTCAACGACCTGGGGCTGATCTCCGGCGTCGCACCGGGTCGATTTCAAGATCGTCTCGACCTACTCAGTAATTTGAACGTCGGCGTGCGGCCCGGTTCGGATGGGGCCGGCACAATGTCGGCGATGTATGAGCAGGCGGTCGACATGCTCAGTAACGTGCACACACAACGCGCCTTCCGCTTGAATGAAGAACGCGACGCCGTACGCGACGCTTACGGCCGTGGACATCGTGGGCAGTGCTACTTGCTCGGGCGACGCTTGATCGAATCGGGAGTGCGCTTCGTAACGATCGACGTGCGCGAGCCGCAAACCGAGCGCACGCCGGGCGGTTTCAACATGAATTGGGATCATCACGATTACATCTACACCAACGGCTCCTGCGGCACACAGCGGATTGCGGCCGGCGGCGAGGGACGTTACGGCATTGGCACTTGGTGGATGATGGGGAGCACGGACCAAGCCTTTGCGGCGTTGATTCGCGACCTCGACGAGCGCGGGCTGCTGGAAGAAACGCTGGTATGTTTTGTCACGGAGTTCGGCCGCACGCCGCGACTCAACAAGTTCCAAGGACGCGATCACTGGACGAACGCCTATTCGATGGTGTTTGCGGGCGCAGGAGTACCCGGGGGTCAGGTCGTGGGCCGCACCGACCGCGACGGCGGCTACGTACTCGAACGCCCGCTCACTCCGGACGACTATGCCGCGACGGTGTACGAAAAGTTAGGCGTCGATGTGACGCTCCCGTTGTACACGCGAGAGAATCGCCCCGTGTTCTTCAGCCACGGCAAGCCAATCGTTGAACTGCTGTAAACCGCCGGTACGAAGAATGGATCAGGGCAATTCTCCACTCGCCGCCGATCGCACCGTTGTGCGCCGCACAATTCGCCCGGCGTTTACCAAGCATCCGCCGTGCTCGCCTTAGCACATCACCGATCCATCCGGCTATGCGTTAGCTTGAACCGTTTTGGGGGCAGTGATTGTTTGTCGTCAACCTGGGCTTCCACAATCAGATGAAAAACGCCGCCGCGATATTCTTCGTCGTACTGCCGTGTGCTGTGCTTCAGGCCGCACCGTTAAGCTTTAACCGTGATGTGCGGCCGGTGCTCTCGGATCATTGCTTCGCCTGTCATGGACCGGATCCAGTTCATCGAAAAGCGGATTTACGGTTGGACAAAGCGGGAGAGTTTGACCACCAAGAGTTCTTAAGGCGCGTTTTCGCAGTGGACGCAGAGGAGGTGATGCCGCCGCCCCGATCCCACAAGACGCTCTCCGCCGCACAGAAGGAAGTCTTAAAACGTTGGATCGCGGAGGGCGCGAAATACGAGACGCATTGGTCGTTCGTGCCGCCGGTAAAACCGGCCACGGCGCACGGCATTGATGATCTTGTCCGCAACGAACTCCCCAAGCACGGCTTAAAGCCGTCGCCGCCGGCGGACGCGGCAACTTTGGTGCGGCGGGTGGCGCTTGATCTCACGGGGCTGCCTCCCACGTTAGCAGAGCAGCGACGGTTTGCCGCGCCGGAGTCGTACGCGGAGATGGTCGACTACTACTTGTCCAAAACGGCGTACGGCGAGCACATGGCGGTGGCCTGGCTGGACGCTGCGCGCTATGCGGACACCAACGGCTACCAAGTGGATCGCGATCGTGAGCTCTGGCCCTGGCGCGACTGGGTGGTGCGCGCCTTCAATACAAACATGCCGTTCGATCAGTTCACCATCGAGCAGTTGGCCGGCGACCTACTGCCTAATCCGACGCTCGATCAGCGCATTGCGACCGGCTTTCACCGCAATCATATGCTCAACGAAGAGGGCGGGGTCATCGCCGAAGAGTTCCTGGCCGAATACACGGCCGACCGTGTGGAAACGACCGCGGCCGTATGGCTTGGGCAGACGTTTGCCTGCTGTCGATGCCATGACCACAAATTCGATCCGTTCACGCAACGGGACTTCTACGCCCTGAAGGCGTATTTCCATAACGTGCCCGAGCGCGGCGTCGGCATTTACTCGAACCCCGTGCGTACCAATGCGCCCCCCTTCGTCAGGCTGCCCGCGCCGGAGGTCGAGGCCAAGATCCAAGCCCTGAAGGCGAAGCTGGCGCCCGTGGAAGCGCGCATGAAGGTGTTGAGTTCGGGGGACGTCGAACTCTGGGCGCGGAACCTGGCGCGAGCCCGGGTTGAGTGGCTGCCGCTCATGCCGACCAAGGCCGGCGGCGGCGATCAGCCCCCCAAAGTGAACGGCGATTCGGTTTGGATCGGTCCGCAGGAGTCGCGCTCCAACAACATCCAAATCACGACAAAACTGCCTCCCGGCAAACTCGTGGGCCTGCGCGTGGAATGCGACACCAAAGATTCGTCGGCCGGTTTTCAGTGGAGTGAGCTAAAGGTCGGCAATGCCAAGTTGCGTGCCCTTGAAGCTGCGCACGACACGGTACTGGATAACGACCGCCGCACGCGCATCCCACTTTCGGTGACTCCCGGTAAACCTGTGCAGGCCTTGTTTGAATTTGAATCGCCGCCGGAGGGTATGGAAACAGTCGTCACGATCGGCGTCGAGAACGCCGGTGGTACCACGATTTGGCGTATCACCGCCGCCACGGCGGATGCCGCACTGATCGCTCCGGAAGCGATTGTCGCCGCTGCAAAAGTCGAGCCCGCGAAATGGACCGCAAGCCGGCGCAAGCAGTTGGCCGATTACCATCTGTCGCAGTCGCCCGAGCATCGCCGTCTCAACGACGAGGCCGCGAGGTTGCGCAAGGAGATCGTCGCCGCGGAAGCGGAGATTCCGACGACGCTGGTCATGGAAGAACAAAAGGACCCGCGGCCGACTTTTGTTCTCATGCGCGGTTCATACGACAAACCGGGAGAACGAGTCGTAGCGAGCACGCCGGCAGTCTTGCCGAAGCCTGCCGCCGAACTACCCAAGAATCGTCTCGGCCTAGCACGCTGGCTCGTGAGTCGCGAGAATCCGCTTACGGCCCGGGTGACGGTCAATCGATTGTGGCAACAGTTCTTCGGGACCGGCTTGGTACGTAGCAGCGAAGATTTCGGCTCGCAAGGCGATCTACCAAGCCATCCCGAACTGCTCGACTGGCTGGCGGTAACATTTCAAGAGTCCGGCTGGGACGTGAAGCATCTCGTCAAGCTCATCGTCACCAGCGACACCTATCGTCAATCATCACGTCATCCGTCCGATGCGACGTCACGCGAGAGCGATCCGGCCAATGTTTGGCTCGCGCGCGGTCCGCGCCACCGCTTGTCGGCCGAGGTCATTCGCGATCAGGCGTTGGCGGCCTCCGGTTTGCTAGTGGGGAAAGTCGGCGGCCCGGCCGTAAAGCCGTACCATCCCGTCGGACTCTACGAACAGGTGGTCGCGCAACGCGACAACCCCAACGCCACTTATCAACAAGGGCACGGCGAGGACTTATTCCGCCGCAGTCTCTACACCTATTGGAAGCGCAGCGTACCACATCCGGCCATGATGCTCTTCGACGCTCCGTTCCGCGAGGTGTGTACGCTACGTCGCAACCGCTCGAACACGCCGCTTCAGGCGCTGAACTTGATGAACGACCCGACCTACGTCGAGGCGGCGCGATTTCTTGCTCAGCGCATGATCCAAGAAGGGGGAGCTACGGCGGAGTCGCGCCTGACGCTCGGCTTCAGGCTGCTGCTTGCTCGTGATCCGTCGCCGCAGGAACTAAAGATTCTCACCGCCGCCCTGGAACGCGCGCTCGGTGACTTTCGGCGTGATCCCGAGGCGGCGAAACAGTTGCTCGCCGTCGGCGAGACGCGATCAGGCGCCGGTATCCCGCCCGCCGATCTCGCCGCCTATGCGATGTCGGCAAGCACGCTGCTTAACCTCGACGAAGCCGTCACGAAGGAGTGATCCGATGAGCCTCGCACAGTCGCCGTTCTCCCGACGCAGTTGGCTCAAAGCGTTGGCGTTTGCGTCGTTGGCCAACCCGCGTCTGTTTGCTTCGCCGACGACGCATTTTGCTCCGAAGGCTCGGCGCATCATCTATCTCACGCAGGCCGGAGCGCCCTCGCAACTCGACTTGTTCGACTACAAGCCCGGCTTAGCGTCGCAGTTTGATAAAGACCTCCCCGATTCCGTGCGTAACGGCCAACGGCTGACCGGGATGACCGCAGGTCAGAAGCGGTTACCTATTGCTCCCTCCGTATTTAAGTTCGGCAGGTACGGCCGGTGCGGCATGTGGCTGAGCGAACTGTTGCCGTACACCGCGAAGTTTGCCGATGACATTTGCCTCGTCCGCTCGATGCACACGGAAGCCATTAACCATGATCCGGCGATGACTCTGTTACAGACCGGGCATCAAATCGGCGGACGTCCGTCCTTCGGCGCCTGGGTATCCTACGGCCTGGGTTCGGAAAACTCCGATCTTCCGGCTTTCGTCGCACTCATTTCCAGGCCCAGCGGCCCCACCAACGCACAACCGTTGCACGAGCGAATGTGGGGCAGCGGCTTTCTGCCGTCGAAGTATCAAGGCGTGCGTATGAGTTCGGGCAAGGACCCGGTCCTGTTCCTTTCTAACCCGCCGGGCATCACCGCCGAGCGCCGCCGGGCAATGCTCGATGACGTGGCCGCACTAAACAAACTGAAGCTCGCCGACGTTCATGATCCGGAAATACAGGCTCGCATGGATCAATACGAGATGGCCTTCCGAATGCAGGTCGCCGTCCCGGAGTTGGCGGATCTTTCCCGAGAGCCGGCGTATGTCTACGAGCGGTACGGTCCCGAGTCGAAGAAGCCGGGCACCTACGCCGCAAACTGCATTCTGGCTCGCCGTCTTGCGGAGCGCGGAGTTCGCTTTATCCAGCTCTACCACCGCGGCTGGGATCAACACAACAACTTACCCGGCGGCATCAAGAGCCAATGTCGCGACACCGACCAGCCGACCGCCGCATTGCTAGGCGAGCTGAAGGATCGCGGATTGCTGGACGACACGCTCGTGATTTGGGGCGGAGAATTCGGACGCACCGTTTACTCTCAGGGCGTGCTCACGCGCGACAACCATGGACGTGACCACCATCCTCGGTGCTTCAGCCTTTGGATGGCCGGTGCCGGCGTAAAACGGGGCCATGTTCACGGCGAGACTGACGACTTCAGTTACAACATCGTTAAAGACCCCGTACACGTCCACGATCTGAATGCGACCGCGCTGCACCTGCTCGGGCTCGATCACAAGCGTCTCACCTACCGCTTTCAGGGGCGAGATTACCGCCTCACCGATATCCACGGAACCCTTGTGAAGGAGCTTCTGGCTTAAGTCGATCGAACAGCTTGATGAGTCGGCCGAAGTTCCGAAACGCGAGCCCAACGCGTCTTTAATCCTTCGTGCGCATCTGCGGCAAGTCTACGCCGGATTGCCGCCTCGACGCTCGCGTCGCTGCAGGAGTTACGGAAGGTCGCCGGACATGGCCCGGCAAGCTGCGGAAGCGGCATGGTTGCTCGGAACGCGGAATGCAGCTAACATGTCAGACATGTTTACACCGCGGCCACGGGGAGCGAGGCATGCAGATCGAAGCCATTGCACGGCAAACGACGGCGGATTTGGTCGTGGAGCGCATTGCTCAAGTGATCCGAGAACGGAAGCTATCGGCCGGGGAGCGACTGCCCGGCGAGCACGAATTGGTCGAGCAATTGAGGGTCAGTCGGCCGGTGCTGCGCGAAGCGCTAGCGCGGTTGCAGAGCATGGGGCTGATCGACATCCAGCGCGGTCGAGGAACATTCGTCGGCAGCGCAACGAGCTTGGCGAACTGCGTACGGCTGTTGCGGTCCGCAGTTACGATCTCGCCGCAGGAGTTACGGTCGTACGCCGAACTTCGCTCGGCAATCGAAGTACAGGCGGCGCGACAAGCCGCGGAGCGGGCGACCGACGACGACATTGCGGAACTTGCCGCCGTCGTGAGGCGACTGGACGACGACGAGTTACCGTATCCCGAGGCATTGGAACTCGACTTTCAGTTTCATCGAAAGCTGCTGGAAGTAGCGGGCAACCCGCTGATGCAGAACCTGATGGAAGTCATCTACGAGTTCGTGCTCACTCAAATGGTTCGCACGACGCCGTCGCAGCGTGACAACCGGCTGGGTCGCCGCTTGCACAAGGCGATTATGTCGGCGGTGCGCAACCATGATCCTGAAGCCGCCGGCAAGGCGATGCAGCAACATATGCAGGCCGTACTCAAGAGACTCGCTCTTTAGGAACCGACGATGATACGGACGCTACTCTACTTACTCGGCCTACCGCTGACGATCTTGGCGACCGCGTTGCGCCGTAACTCGCCTCGGAGTCGCGGAACGTCATCGCCACGTTCGTTACGGCCCTACACATTCTCGCCGCACTGCGGCATTCGCAGCGATAACGCCGGTCAATCTCGGCACAGTTTCGACGGGAGCGTCTCGTTGAACGCAGATTTTCTTGCCCATCAGGTTATCCGGCTGATTCTCGCGGCGTCATTCGTCGGTGCTTGCGGCGTTTCGAACGGTTGGGCGAATCAAGGCGAGACCGGCGACAAATTTTTTGAAGACCGTATTCGACCTCTGTTAATCAAGCACTGCTACGAGTGCCACGGCGCCGATGTCGCCGAGGGCAAGCTGAGGCTTGATACGAAGAGCGGTTGGGAGCGGGGCGGCGATCGGGGGCCGGCGATCGTACCGCATGATCCCTCGGCCAGTTTGCTGATCCGCGCGGTCTCGTATCGCGACGAGAAGTTGCAGATGCCGCCGAAAGATTACGGCGGAAAGCTCAGCAACGCCGAAATCGATGCGTTGACGACGTGGATTCGACTAGGCGCGCCCGACCCGCGCGGCGGCCAAAAGATCGTCACGGAAATCGAGAAGGCGGCGACTCGGCATTGGGCGTTTCAGCCGATCGTCTCACCGGCGGTCGAACCCGGAGTCCATCCGCTCGACGCCTTGCTCGAACGCAAGCTGCGCGAACGGAACTTCGTACCGACCGAACCGGCGGACATGCGAACGCTCGTTCGCCGTACGACGTTCGATTTGCTCGGCCTACCTCCGACCGAACAACAACTCAAAACTTCGCGCGAAGGCTTTCCGCAACTGGTGCAGGAGCTGTTGGCCTCACCGCGGTACGGCGAACGTTGGGCACGGCACTGGCTCGATGTGGCTCGCTACTCGGACGCCAAGGACGGCGTCTTGATGTATGGCGACGCGCGCATTCGCCCCTTTGCCTACACCTATCGCGACTATGTGATCCGCGCCTTCAACGATGATAAACCGTTCGACCGGTTTATTCGCGAGCAACTGGCGGCGGATCAATTGCAATTGCCTGCGGACTCATCGGACCTCGCGGCGCTGGGGCTGCTCACGCTGGGCCGCATGTTCGACAATAATCGGCACGACGTGATCGACGATCAGATCGACGTCATCGGACGCGGCTTTCTCGGCCTCTCGCTCAGTTGTGCACGCTGCCATGACCACAAGCACGATCCCGTGCCGACGGCCGATTACTACTCGCTGT
>CAZWDN010000065.1:0-19399 GCA_964633125.1 uncultured Pirellula sp.
CGGCGGCACTCGTCCAAGGTCTTCCCTTGCCCATTGGCGCCGGGAATTTCAGGACAAAAGGCGACATACCACTCGCCTTCTTGCTCGATGACCGCCGTAAATTCATTACGCATAAATGCCCGCTCCGACTATCCACCGCGATCCCTTCATTATACTCCCGCGGCCGCAAACCGTCCTTCCGAATTAATCCGGGCGAATACGTCGTTGAGCACCCAATGGAAGGCGCAAAGGTGCAGGCTTTCCACCATGCCCATGTCGTCGAGCGCCACGTGCAGACCGTCTTGCTGCTGCTTGAGGAGCTTGCCGCCGGAATAGCCCGTGAGGCCGAAGGTCTTGAGACCGTGGCGATTGGCCCAATCGACGGCCGCGAGAATATTGGGGCTGTTGCCGGAGCCGGAGATTGCAATGAGCACGTCGCCGGCCGAACCGTAATTCATGAGCTGCTGGACGAAGATCTGGTCGTAGCCGACGTCGTTGCCGACGGCCATGATCCAGCCGAGATTATCCGTGAGGCTGAGCACCTTGAGGCGCTTTTTCGATTCGTCTTTCAGCTCCGGTTCGCGGAGCGTGCTCTTGCCGAGGTCTTCGGCCATATGCGAGGCGTTACAGCCGGAGCCGCCGTTGCCGATGATGTAGACGAATTTGCCGTCTTGCCAAGCGCCGTAGATGAGATCGGCCCAACGTTGAATCGCCCGCGGATCGAGGCGCGCCGTTTCGGATTTCAGGCGATCGAGATAGGCCGAGAGGTCGAGCTTGGCGCCGAGCATGGGGAACTTCCGGGTTCAAAGATGGGAAGGCGGTCGAACGCTGGTTATTATGCGCGAGGCGGTGCGCGCAAGAAAAGGCCCGACGAACCGTGAGGAACGTCGGGCCCTGCGTTTTCTACGTCCCTTCGCTTGCGCATCGGGACGAGTATTTGACGGTTGGTCTACTGAGCAATCAGCGGCGCGAGAGCCATTGCGTGAGCACTTGCACCGGTTGGCCGCGGAAGGCTTGTGCGAAGGCGCCGTCGAAGTTGGCTCCCTTGCCGAGGTTACCCATGAGGCCGGCCCATTGCGGCGACTTCATCAAGTCCTTCACGAAGGCTTGCGAAATGGCCGACATGCCGGCATCAAGATTTTTGCTGTCCATTAGCGCCTTCGGCGTAAGGCCGGAGGGAGCCGAGGCGATGTCGTCTTCCCAAGACTTCGTGATCGGACTTTGCGGATGCATCTTACCCGCCATGTTGCGGGCCGTGCCGACGGTGAACCAGCGCGGCAGCTTCTCGACGGTCGAGTCGAAGTAGCAGCCGAGGATCACTTCGTCCAACAGCGCCGCGTACTCGGTCGCCGGGCCTTTCGTCGCCGTCACGCAGCCGTAGGCGTCGATGTAGTTGAACATCCAGTGGGCGTTGATGCCGTTGGCCAATTCACGACGTTCGGCCACGCGGGCGAATTCCTTGTGCTCGAAAGCCTTGTCGAACACGTAGATCGTCATGCGCCCCTTCACGATCGGCTGACCGGCGGGCAACTTCAGGTTGGTGCCGATCTTCGCTCGTTCGGCTTCGAGCGCCGTCTTCAGCTCTTCCAAACGGGTCATGCCGATGTCGCCGATGATGAAGAAATCCTTCGACTCGACGGATTCCGCCGGCGAATCGGGATTGCCGGTCGCCCAATTCCGCTTGGCGGCCGCCATGCGCTGATTCATCAATTCTTCGTGCGTCGATTTCTTCGCCACGGCCATGCGCCAGGCGAGCTCGATCGATTGCTGCGGGTCCTCGCCGTCGAACTTCGCCCCTTCGTTGATCCAGGTCGTGATCTTGCCCATCTCTTCCGTCGAGAGGGGCTCGCCGCGACGGGGCATTTGCGGACGGGCTTCGTTCTGCGCGCCCTTGGCCGTGCCCTTGAGCATTTGCACGAGGAGGCTGCCGTTGGCGTTGCCGGCCTGAATCACCGGGCCGCTTTGGCCGCCGCGCATCAGATCGCCGAAGCGATTCATGCCGAAGTTGTCGGAGTTGTCGCCGGGGTTCGGAGCGCCGTGGCATTCGAAGCAGTTGTCGATGAGAATCGGCGCGATGTCGCGCATGAACAGCACCGATTCATTCCCCGAAGCGCGGGCGATGCCGCCGGCCGCCGCGCCCCCGGCACCGCCGGGAGCGAATGTCAGGAGCGAAGCCAAGCGATCGGGGTAGTCGTAATTGGCGCCTTGGTCGATCCACTTCGTCATGATGGCCAACTCGGCGTCGGTGACTTTGTTACCGTTCGGCGGCATTTCGCCCGAGGCCATTTTCTCGATGAGCGTGCTCGTCGATCCTTGGCCCGGCTTAATCACGGCGAGCGTTCCGCCGGTGCCGGCCGCGAGTGCGGCGAAGTTCGCCATGCTGAAGTCGCCGCGATTGCCGCGCACGTGACAGCCGCCGCACTTGGCGACGAGAATCGGCGCCACGTCCTTAACGAAGCTCACGGGGCCGTTCGGGTTGGCGGGGCGACCGGGTCGCGTCGCCGACGCCATCGGGCGCGGCGTCGTGCCCGTGGGCGCGGGAGCGCCGGGGGCCGGAGTCATGCCGGGCGCGCCCTTGGCCGGAGTCGAGGTCGCGACTTGCACGGGCACGTGAACCGAGAGCTTACGCGCCGCGGCCAAGCGCACGCGGAACGGTTCGAGCACCGGACCGATGGCCGCATCGGATTCGTTGGCGACTTGCAGTCCGTTGATGGCACTGTCGATCTCGTCGATCAACTTCTTCATCTCGTCGCTCTTCTTTTCACGATAGAGCGTCACGACTTTCTGCAGCGACTGATCGAGCCAAACGAGTTTTTCTTTGTGTTCCGGCGCCAGTTCGACGCCGTACGACGGCAGCGAGCCGACGAGCACGGCGACCACGACGCAACTCACCAACCAACGGCGCGCGTTCATACTTTGGTACCTCTCTCCGAAATGCGCGGGGCCGAAGTCTCTGAGGCGACGGCACCGCACCGATGTCTCTAACGCCCTTGTCTCTGTTCCGTCGATGCGCATGCGGTGCATCGGAGACGCGGCAGGAGAATGCATGCATTCAAGCTAACAGGCCAGTATAGCGACGCCGCAAAGCGTGAGTCCAGCTAAGAAGAGGGGCCGACTTGCGTCATCGGATGCCCGCCCGGCCGATGAAAACGCCCGGCCGAGACCGGCCGGGCTAAGCGACGGCTTGCGCTGCGACAGGCTTATTGAGCAGTTGCCCTATTGCGCCGGGCCGCTTGGGTCGGCAAATAGCCGTAATGCACGGCAAACCACTCCGCGTACCGTTCCCGATCGACGGTCCGGGTATTCCGGTTATCCAGCAGGTGCCCCAACTCGTGGAGCAGGATGTTATTGAGGTAGAAGTCCTTCACCGCATCCAGCGTCCAAACCAGCCGCCAACGCCCGTTACCCGCCGGCTCCCAGCGGCCGCCGTACATGCGGGCCTCGGTCAGTTGAGCCGGGGTCGGCGGATGCCCATAGCTTTCGACGAGGCTCTCCTCGATCGGGTACAGGTAGATCGCTTGCCCCCATTGCATGCCGTAAAGCGGCATCGACCGCTTCTTCCGCGTCATCCGGCTGAACTGAACGACCTGCAAGTCGGCGGTAAACTCCGCAGGCAGCATCGCCAAACGGGTCCGAACCTCCTCCGGGGTGACTACGTGCCGGAAGTCGGCGCCGGCCGGCTGGACGACGGTGCGGAAGCCTTGGGTGTTTTCCCGGGGTTCGTACCAGTTTTCCGGCGGCATAAACACGCGTGGAACGTTCGTTTGGCCCCGACTTCTGGCGCGCGGAGCCACCCGACGATTGGAACGCACTCGAGTCGGCCGTGATTGGCTGACCCGACCTGCGGCACCGTGCGGACGATTGCTGTTGCGACCGTGGAAGCTAGACATGGAACGCGGCCCTCGCGAGGCACGTGCGATCGAGTCCGTTCGAGATGGTCGGCCGTCTTCGGCCTAGTCCGCAGCGTGCGGTGAAACAGATTCTGAGAGGCGACTCGGCGTCGAACGTTGGGAAACGAAGCCGAGACAAAGGGCGGTACGATCGGTAAAACCGCTCGCACCGCCTTCCTATCAATGCTAAGCCACTGGGGACAGGAGACAAGTAAAGACGCAAGTCCCAATCAGACAAGGGCTTGCAAATCCGTTTGACAGGTCAAAATCCGTCGATCCGGGGCTTTTGGGCGCCGGTTTCGCCCCGGGGTCAAACCGTCGCCCATCGACGATGCGACGAGACAAACAACGGTGCGGTTGTCGCATTTTGAGGCGCAGCGCGCTGCCAAATGCGCAACAGAACGGCACGAAGAGAAGCCACGCGATGCGCGACCGAAGCGACGACGACTACTTCGGCGAGAGCGGCTTCACAATGGGAATGTCGTTCGCCGAAGTCGGCGGAACAGGAGCCGGTGCACTGACCGGAGCCGCGGCGGCCGGTCCCGCAGGCGAAGTTACCGGAGTTGCGGCGGCAGTCGCAGCCGGCACAGGTTGTTTCGTCTTGAGCTTCTCCAGATTCTCCTTTTTACGCTCGGCATCTTTCTGCAAGACGACGATCAGGCCGGCGACCAAGGCAATCGCGACGAGAATAACTCCCACCCCGATCACAATCAGGGCCTTTACCGACATTCCCTTCTTGCGCAGCTTTTTCAAGGGAACCGGCTTGCCGTCGGCTTCTTTGGCGGCACCGAGAGCAGGTGCCTTGGCGCTTGCGGAAGCATCCTTGCCCGCCCCTTTACTTGAGCCCAGCTTAGCAGTTTTGGGGACCGAAGTATCCGAAATCACTTTGTTCGGCACATTCGACTTACTCGAACCGGCGGCACCCGCGGCTAATTGCTTCCCGCTCTCGCCCGGCTTCGTCGGCTTCTTGCCGTACTTGGTGGAATGTACGTCGCTGCCGTCGGTCTTGATCTGAAAGTTAAAGCCGCCGGAGGCATCGGCGGGCTTCGTTGATTTGCCGATTCCCGAACCGGGCGGTTCAATCGACTTGGCCACCGGCGGCTTCTTGCCGAGTTTCGACGAGCTATCACCGGGAGCGGCCTCGGGCGTACGGCCGGCAGGCCCTTTGGTCGTCGGCTGACCTTGCCCCGACAGCGTATCATGCACGGCGGGCATGGCGCCGGAACTATCAGACCCCTTGGCCTTCGGTGCGATGCGTTGCGCCTGGGGCGGAGTTCCCCCTGGACGATTGGCGCCGGGCGACAAGGGCGCGGCCCGCGGCGGCGCAGGCCGATTTGGATTTTGCTGGAACGCTCCGCCGGCAGGGCGCATCGCCCCGCGATCGACGAGCCACTGCGTCAGCGCCTGTTCCACTTCCAAGGCCGTGGCGTAACGCTGATTGAGATCCTTCGCCATCATCTTCCGACAAATGGCGAGCAAATCCTTGGGAGCGTCGGGCCGATCGACCGTAATGGCCGGCGGTTCGCGATTCTGGTGAGCCAAGAGCCGCTGCGTGAGCGTCCCTTCGTTAAACGGCGGGTGCCCGGTGAGCGCAAAGTAGAGCGTACATCCGAGGCTATAAATATCGGCACGAGCATCGACCGTGTGGCTATCGCGGGCTTGCTCCGGCGCCAGGTAGTCGGCAGTGCCGAGCACGTTCTCTTCGTGCATCTGCGTGAGCGACGCTTGCTTCTCATCGTCGTTGAAGCGCGCCAATCCCATGTCGAGCACCTTGACGGTCCCCTTGGGATCGACGAGCAAATTCGCCGGTTTGATGTCGCGATGCACGAGGCCGACGCCGTGCGCATGCGAGAGCCCCGCGGCCGACTGACGAATGTACTCGGCGGCCGTTTCGTAAGGGAGCACGCCGCCGCTGTCGACGATCTTCTGCAGGTCCTGTCCTTCGACGAACTCCATCACCAGAAAGTGATTGTCGCCGTCGTTGTCGACGTCGTAGGCGCGCACGATGTTCGGATGTTCGACGGCCGCCGCGGCCCGCGCTTCGCGATAGAAGCGGCCGAGATACGACGAATCGTTGACGCGCGCCTGCGGCAACACCTTCACCGCGCGGCGCTGCCGCATGTGCTTGTGCTCGGCGAGGAATACGGCGCTCATGCCGCCCGAGCCGAGATGACGCAGCAACTTGTAGTTGCCGAGGAAGAATCCCTTATGACGCCCCTGCAGCAATTTCTCGGCTTGCCATTCCGTAACCAAGCCGACGCGCTGCAAGTATTCGATGAAGCGTTGGCCGTCGGTCTTCGACGGATCGACGGGAGCAGGCGAGCCGCTCTTACCGGTCGCGGAGAGTTCCGCTTCGAAGTCGGCGAGCGCCTTGGTGACGACCGCGGCCTCGAGCAGGCCGCTTTTCTCCACAAGCTCCAGATATTTGTCGCCGGTTAGGTTCGACATAATGCCGACCACGGCGCGCGTGAGCGCGTCGCTCAGAGGGGATCGTGCGATGGAGAACGGACAAAACGGGACGTGTGTGCGTCGTGCCGCCGTTCACCAACCCCCTCGACACCGATGGCGCGAACTTAGTCGCGTGCGGTACCCGCGGACGTCGGAACGGCAGATTCAGTCGAAGTTCTTATCATATAATATAAGCCGAATACAAGCATCAAGCTAAAGAATAAGAACACGAAGCCCGCAAACGCCGGGTGCTTGCGGAACAGATTCTCCACATCGGATTTAACGTCCCCTTCGTCAAGGTCGTGCCGCGCGGGTGCCTTACGGACCGGCGTTCTCTGCGTAGGACGTTCGGGTCGCACCGCGGTGAGCCCCCCGGAGCGCATGGCCGGCGGTGCGGCATAGCTCGCTACGGGTGCGGATGCCGCCGACATGATTTCGTCAAGGAAGTCGTTTTTCACGGGAGCCGCAATCGCCGCGGCGTCGAGAAGATCCACTTCCTTCGCAGGAGACTTTTGAGGCGACCGCGTCGACCCGGACTGCGACGAGGACGACGGTTTACGAACCGACGATCCGGAAGCGGTCTTGGACGGAGCAGTCGGCAAGCGCGTCGCGGCCCCCTTCGACTTGGGGATATCGTCAAGATCGGCAAGCTGAAGCTCGTCGTCATCTTGGCTATCGCGGCGACCAATCGATGTCGCCTGGGCGCGTACGGCGTCGGTATCCCGCATACTGCCGCTTCCGGCAATCTCGACATCGTCCCCCTGTTCGGCGCTTGAGTAGGGAACGGATACGTGTACGCCTGACGACGACTCCGCGCCCCCCTGCGCAAGCCAATCTTTGCGCCAGACCTTTAACGCCGCGGCGAGTTCTTCCGCCGATTGGAAGCGATCGTCGGGCTTCTTCTCCAACAGCTTCATGCAGATATCTGACAGCGACTCCGGCACGTTCGGACGATGCTTCGCGACCGGCTCGGGCTTGTGATGGATATGCGCCATCAAACGCTCGGCGACCGTGCCCGTCGAAAACGGCGGCAGACCCGTGAGCAGGTAATACATCGTGCAGCCGAGACTATACAAATCGCTGCGCGCATCCGCCGAGTGGCTGTGGAGCGCTTGCTCGGGCGCGAGATAATTCGTCGTGCCGATGACGTTCTCATCATGCATCTGCGTCAGCGAGGCTTGCCGCTCCGACTCTTCGGCGGTGTGGCGCGCGAGCCCCATGTCGAGAATTTTGACGATTCCCGACGGATCGAGCAGCAAATTGGCCGGCTTGATGTCGCGATGGATGACGCCGGCTTTGTGCGCGTGGGCCAGTCCTTCGGCGGTCTGTCGAATAACGTCGGCCGTGGATTCGTAGCTCAACACGCCGCGACGGGCGACGACCTTTTGCAGATCACTCCCTTCGACATATTCCATGACGAGGTAATGCGTGCCGTTGTCGCAGCCGACGTCGTACGCATGGACGACGTTGGGGTGGTCGAGGGCCGCGGCGGCCCGCGCTTCGCGATAGAAGCGTTCCAAGTACGAAGAGTCCCCCACGCGATGGCGGGGCAAGACCTTCAGCGCGCGGAGCTGGCGCATGTGCACGTGCTCAGCCAAGTACACGGTGCTCATGCCCCCCGCGCCCAGGCGGTTCAAGAGCCGATAGCTGCCCAGGAAGAAGCCTTTGTGTCGGCCGTCTAACAACTTGGCGGCTTGCCAACTGGTCAACCGCCCGCTGGTGACCATGAATTCCAGCAGCGATCGGGAGCCGTCGTCTTCAAAGATATTCGTCCCGCCCTGCGCGCAATGCGACTCCCAATCGGCGACGGCCTTCTGCAAGACCTCGGCCGAGAGCAGTGCGCTCTTCTCGATGGTTTCCAGTATTTTCACGCCGGCTGCGTTCGTCGTGGTGGCGTTCGTGTGGACGATCGTCTCGTTCACTGCGAATCTCCGAGGTTCCCTCTCATCATCGACCCGCTCCCCTCCCCTACGGTTGGAAGCTACACTGGTCGGAAGCTTTCGGACGCGTGCCGCGCGGTTGTGCGGCCCGTGCGTCGCTCGGCGAACGATTCGCCGACAAACTTCTAGCGTCGAGCCTAGCCGGCCGGGCGTCGTTGCCCTAGGCGTAACAACCCGAATCATAAGAATCTCTTCGACACCGGGGCGCATTCTTACATGAAACAAACCGATTTCTCACAAACCTTCCGATTGTGCGGACCATGAGCCGAAATGGTCCGAAAAGCGTCGTGCTGTATACCCGAGTCGATTGCCATTTGTGCGACGACGCGGCCGAGTTGCTTCGGGCGCACGGACTCGCGCCGAAGCTGGTAGACATCGACGCCGATCCGGCCTTGCGCGCGGCGCATCACGAATGGGTGCCGGTCGTCGAGTTCGACGGCATCGTCCGTTTTCGAGGGCGTATCGAACCCGTACTCTTGCGGCGGTTGCTCGCCGAAACTCATTAAGGACCGAATCACGATGCACGACGTTCTCCTGATTGGCGGCGGCGCCGTCGGCCTCTCCATCGCTTACGAACTTGCCGGCCGCGGCAAGCGCGTCCATGTCGTCGAACGGGGCGAACTCGGCGGCGAATCGTCCTGGGCCGGCGCCGGTATCGTGCCGCCGGCGCGAGAAAACCTCGCCGACGCTCCGCTCATGCAGCTCGCCGGGCTTTCGGCGCGGCTCCACGTCGAATGGGCCGAACGCCTGCGGCGAGAGACGGGCTTCGACAACTGCTATAGCGTCACCGGCGCGCTCTATTTGGCCGACGGACCGGAAACGCTGGCCAAGGCCGAAGGGGAACTCGCGCCGTTTCGCGCCCAGCAACTTCCCTGTGAGCCGGTCGATGCCCGACGGCTGGCGACCCTCGAACCGGCCCTGGCCGGCGCGCTCGACGACGGCCGGCTCATCTCCGGCTTTCACGTTCCCGGCGAAGCGCAACTGCGCAACCCGCGCCACGTTCGCGCCCTGGTGGAAGCGTGCCTGAAGCGCGGCGTGACGCTTACGACGAACGCCCCCGTGGAAGAGTTCGTCGTGCGCGGCGGCCGGCTCGTCGAAGTGCGCACGCCCGGCGGAGTGTTCGCCGCGGAACAATACTGCCTGACGACGGGCGCCTGGAGCGGCAAGCTCGGCGCGGAGCTCGGCCTGAAACTCGCCGTGAAACCGATCCGCGGTCAGATCGCGCTGGTGAATCCGCCGGCTCCCGTGATCCGCGGCATCGTCTACGTCGGCCGCAAATACTTCGTGGCCCGCGACGACGGCCGGATCCTCGTCGGCTCGACGGAAGAGGACGTCGGCTTCGATAAATCCACGACGGCCGGCACGATCCGCGACCTGCTCGATTTCGCCGTGCGCCTTGCTCCCGCATTGCAAGACGCGCGCGTCGAACGCACTTGGGCCGGCTTGCGACCCCACTCGGCCGACGGCGTCCCCTACCTCGGCCGCGCCCCGAACCTCGCCAACGTTTGCGTCGCGGCGGGACATTACCGCTGGGGCCTGGCCCTCTCGCCCGGCACGGCCGTCGTGATGACGCAACTCCTGCTCGGCGAACCGACGAGCGTCGAACTCGCCGCGTTTCGCGTCGGACGTTAGAACTGATCGCTCGCGTTGGTTACTTCCGCACGCTCCGCTCCGAGCTTTCACAAAGGCATCTCGCTCCGCATGGCCGTAGATACTCCCGCTAAAATTGCGATCATCGGCGCCGGTCCCGTAGGGCTCGAGGCCGCCGTCTACGCTCGCTATCTCGGTTACGACGTCGATCTCTACGAACAACAACGTGCGGTGGAAGGGTTGCGACAATCCGCGCAGGTTCGCGGGTTCGAACCATGGAACGCCTGCACCACGCCGCTCGGCCGCGCCTCGCTCGCGAATCAAAACCCGCACTGGAGTCCCGCGGCCGACGAGGCGATTCTCACGTTCGGCGAATTCGTCGAGCGCTATTTCGCACCGCTCGCCGAATGCGACTTGCTGGCCGATTGCCTGCAACTCGGCACGACGGTCGAAGCGATCGGGCGCGAAGCCGTACTGCGCACCGAATTTCTGCAAGATGATCGCCGCATCGACGTGCCGTTTCGCCTAATCGTTCGCGATGCCGCAGGAGCGCGACGCGTCGAATATGCCGACGTGGTCTTCGATTGTTCGGGCCTTGCGCTCGCCGGAAACATCGGCAGCGGCGGACTTCCGGCGCTCGGCGAAGAGGTATCACGTCAGCAAATCGATCATGCGCCGGTCGACATACTCGGGGCTCCCAAGGCGGCCTTCGTCGGCAAGCGCACGCTCGTCGTCGGCGACGGACATGAGGCGGCGCAAACGATCGTCGATCTCGCGCGCCTCGCGGCGGAGAATTCGCAAACCCGCATCACCTGGGTCACGCGCGGCGCGCCCGACGATGCCGCGCCGGGGCCGATTACGGAGTTTCCCGGCGATCCGCTTTCCGAGCGTGCCGCCCTGACCCGACGCGCGAACGAACTCGCGGCGCAATCCGGCGGCATTCTCGACTTCTGGCCGGCGACGCACGTCGAAGCGTTGGAGTATCGCGACGACGCGCAGAAGTTCCAAGTCGAACTCACCGGTCGCCACGCAGGTCACGAAACGTTCGACCGCGTGGTCGAAGCGGTCGGGCGCCGGCCTGACGTTTCCCTCTGGCGCGAAATGCAGTTGCTCGTCTGCCCGGCGACGGAAGCACCGTTGCCGACGGCCGACTTCTTGCGTCGCCAAGCCGCAGAACCGGCAACCGATACGGCAACCGTGCGCCGCGCGTTGGCCCAGGCATTGCTAAATCCCGAGCCCGATTTCTACGTGCTCGGCGCGAAGAGTTACGGCCGGCGCGGCGACTTCTTATTGTCGCACGGCCATGAGCAGATCGTGGCGATGTTCACCGTAATCGGCGATCGCGAAGGGCTCGATCTCTACGCTTCGCGCGTTGCAGCGTCGTAGCCGATCAATCGTCGGCGACGTTCACGAGTTCGGCCGCCACGGCTTCGATTCGTTCCGGCGTGATCCGCTGGTCGCCGTCGGCGAAAGCGATCAGCAAGGCCAAGTCGCACAGCCGATTGATGTCGCGCGGGATGCCTTGGCTCACGGCCCGCAAGGCGTCGAGCGCTTCCGGTTCAAAGATTTGCCGCCTCGCGCCCGCCGTTTGCAGCCGGTGCTGCACGTACGCGTGCGTTTCGTCGACCGTGAGCGGGCGCAGCAAACACTTCACGACCAACCGCTGCTCCAATTGCGGCATCCGTTCGAGCATCGGCAAGAGCGCCGGCTGCCCGACGAAGAGAAGCGTGCAGGTCGGCCGGCCGTCGTGTTCGAAATTCAGGAGGAGCCGAAGCGCTTCGAACGTGCGCGTGCCGTCGAGCAGATGGGCCTCGTCGACGACGATCGTCGCATGACCGCCGGCCTGGGCATTTTCGATCAATCGCGATTGCACGAGCCGCACCGATTCATCGATCGACGGCTCGCGCCCGATGCTCGTGCCGGGCGATTGCAGTTCGTGCGCGAGATAAGCGAGCAGGTTTGCCGTCGGCATTTGCGGAAACGTGAGGTGCACCCACGGCTTGTATTCGGCGCCGACACGCTCGGCCAGGAGTTTTGCAATGAGCGTCTTACCGGTGCCGGAGTGCCCCGTGACGAGCGCGGCCCCATGCCGGCTTTCGACGGCATAGCGCAGCTTGAGCAAGGTTCCCTGGTGCGCTTCGCCGGGGTAATACAGCTCGGTTTCGCAACCGCTGCCGAACGGCTTCCGCTCCAGCTCCCAGTAGGATTCATACATAGCGAGTTCCAATGCCGACTGCGGACTGCGGACTGCTGATTGAAGATTCCTTCGACTGCCGTTCAGCATTCAGCAGTCTGCGTTCAGCATTTTCTCTTAGTAGCCTTGCAGTTCCGTGAAGTTCTCGGCGATGTCCCAATGGTGAATGCCGAGCGCCGAGAGGCGCCGGCACACCGCCTGCACTTCCTTCTGGCCCGTACGCCGTCGATCACGCACGACCAGGGCGTCGTCGAGTCGGGCGCCGGTCATCGCCGAGGTGAGATCAATCGCGGCGGGATCATCGGCCAACGGGCCGACGTCGAGCAGCACGGCGTCGAAATTGGCGCGCAGCGTATCGATGATGCCGGCCAGCGTGCGGTTGCCCGCCATCACGCGGGGATTCGCCAGCCCGTTGCGCATCGGAAGCATGCTGATACGATCGTCGAGCGATTCGATCAGGGCGTCGGTCACGCTCAAACGTTCGGCGTAGACGTCGTCCCAGCCGAGTTCCGGTCGGACGCCGAGCGCTTCGGCCATTTGCGGGGCGCGTACGTCGCAATCGACGAGCACCGTCCGCAAGCTTCGGTTAGCCAAGAGCCGGCCGAGCGCGAGCGTCAGAGTCGTGCGACCTTCGCCCCGCTCGCAGCCGGTGACGATCAGCGTCTGCCGACCGCCGCGAATGCGTTCCTCAAGCTCCGAGATGAATTGAGCAAACTCGCTCCCCGCGGCGGCGATGAGCACTTCCACCGGTCGCGGCCAGGAGAAGCGTTGCGTTTCAAACGCGGCGCGAAACGCCCCTTGGACGGAATTGTCCAACGGTGCCGGCGGCGCGGCGGCCGAAAGACTGACGGCCGGCTCGGCGTAGACGGGGATGGCCGTTTGCAAATGGCGCGGCGGCACGGTGTGGGCCGCGTCGACATAGTAGCGTAGCGCCGTGTCGTCTTGCACAAGCGGCGCGCGCTGCGGCACGGCCGTCGGCGCGGACGCAGCGGACGGCGGCGCGGGAGCCGGCGAAGACACCGCCGGTTTGGCGGCGAAGCGATGCGGCCTCTTCACGAACGGTTCCGGCGACGCGACGGCAACCGAAGCGGGTACCGGTGCGGCCGCGGCGCTCACTTTGCGCGGGGCGGCCGCGCCCGCTTGGTAGGCGCGAATGAATGCTTGATCCAAAGTGCTCATGGAGTCGCTCCGCTGGTACCCAACGATTTGATGGTGCCGACGAGCTTGGCTCGCGTCGGTTTGCCGGCCGTTTTCGGCGGTGCAACCGCGGGTGATCCGGAGGTCACCATGTCGGCCGACGCTTGCCACGGCAAATCACCGGGGGCCGCTCCAGGCAAGCCTTGCGGCGGCGGCAACGACGGCGCCAGCGTCGGGGCCAACGTCGGACCGGCCACGTTGCCCGACGTCGCAGGATTCGAAGGTGTCGCGAAGCCGATCGAAGCCGGCGTGCGTATCTGTTCGCGCGTCCCCCGGGTCGGCGCGACGCCGGTGGAATGCGCATCGGAATGCACGACGACGTGCCCGTGGTCGTGGTGATCGTCGACGGGCGATTGAGCATGATCGCTCGGCGTCCCTTCGCCGGTGAACATCGTCAGCACGGCGGCGAGTTGCAACGCCGCGGCCACGATGGCGGCGAAGAGCATTTTCGGTTGCTGCGCGAGGATGATCAGCTTGCCGATCTTCTCCAGCGTCGTTCCTTTAGCGAGTTGCGGCACCAGCTTGCCCAGCGGCACCTTGAAAACGTTGGCCAAGGTCGGCTCGGTACGTGAAGGCGCGTCGGTGCGCGAATCGTCCCGCGGACCGCGACTCGACGAGGGGTAAGCATCGTCGGCCGTATGGGCGCCGTCGAAGCGACGGTGCGTGATCGGTTTCGGCGGCCCCAGCACGACGCCGTCGAGCGCATTCAGATCCGGGAGATGCAAGACTACGCGCGGCGGCGGCTGTTCGGAAGTCGCCCGCGCCGTAAGTAATTGACGACGCGCAACGCGAACCGAATCGACGCGGCCTGGGTCGTTCGTGAAAGGGGAAGCGTTCTGCGCCATGGGGAATCCATCCTTGATCCGACAAGTCCGCACAAATGGCGCAGGTACGCCATCGGGGGCTCGTCCCCATTGATCGACCCTTGGCTCTGCCGATCTTGAGGAAGTTTCCGATTTCCCAGTCGGGGCAAACTGGGCGAACCTTTCTCATTGCGTAGGCTGAAACATCGACTCGCGCCGCACAGACATCGTTCACCACCCTTGCCGTTTCCCTATAATTGCGCCATATTAGTCGCTCTCACACGACTGAAGTCGTTACCACATAACACTTTCGCACTTCAGCCGGCCTTTCTTCGGAGCATTCCGCGTGGCGGTCGACAATTCCCGACAAACTCAGCAGACCCTCGACCAGCTTCTTCGGGAGCGGATTCTCGTGCTCGACGGGGCCATGGGAACCATGGTCCATCAGCTCGGCTTCGGCGAAGCGGAGTATCGGGGCAAAGCGTTTGCCGACTCGCCTAAGGACCTGAAAAACTTCATCGACGTCCTCTGCGTCAGCCAGCCCGACGCCATTTGGCAGATTCACAATAAATACCTGGCCGCCGGCGCCGACATCATCGAGACCAATACGTTCGGCGCGACCAACGTGGCCATGGAAGACTTCGGCCTCGCGCATCGGGTACGCGATCTGAACCTCGCGGCCTGCCGGCTGGCGCGGCAAGCGGTCGACGAGTGGAACCAGAAGACGCCGAACAAGCCGCGGTTCGTCGCCGGATCGATGGGCCCCACGAATCGCCAACTCTCCATTTCTGGCGACGTCAACGACCCGGGCAAGCGCACGACCACGTTCGATGAAATGGTCGCGGCCTACTACGAGCAGGTCGACGCGCTCGTCGAAGGGGGCGCCGATATTCTCCTGCCGGAAACGGCCTTCGATACGCTCGTGCTGAAGGCGGCGCTGTTCGCCATCGAGAAATACTTCCTCGATAAAAACATCCGCCTGCCGGTGATGGCGTCGGTCACCATCTTCCAAGGAGGGCGCACGCTCTCGGGCCAAACGGTCGAGGCGTTCTGGCACTCGATTTCGCACGCGAACCTGATGAGCGTCGGCTTCAATTGCGCGCTGGGGCCTTCGCACATGCGGCCCTATGTGGAAGACTTGGCCCGACTCGCGCCGATTCCCCTCTCTTGCTACCCCAACGCGGGCTTGCCGAACGCCTTCGGCGGCTTCGACGAAACTCCGGAGATGATGGGCGACACGCTCGGTGCGTATGCCGAGAACGGCTGGTTGAATATCGTCGGCGGCTGCTGCGGCACCACGCCGCCGCACATCCAGGCCATCGCCCAAGCGGTGAGCGGGCACCAGCCGCGCACGCCGCCGAAGCCCGACGGCCTCATGCGCCTCAGCGGCTTGGAACCGTTCGTCAAACGCCCCGAGACGAACTTCATCAATATCGGCGAGCGCACGAACATCACCGGTTCGAAGAAGTTCGCCAAGTTGATCCTCGACGGCAAGTATGAAGACGCCATCGGCGTGGCTCGCGAACAAGTCGAGTCGGGCGCGAACGTCATCGATATCAACATGGACGAGGGGATGCTCGACGGCGTCGCCGCGATGACGAAGTACCTGAACCTCGTCTCGGCCGAGCCCGAGGTTTGCCGCGTGCCGATCATGCTCGACAGTTCGAAATGGTCGATCCTCGAGGCGGGCCTAAAGTGCGTGCAAGGCAAGGGAATCGTCAACTCGATCAGCCTCAAGGCCGGCGAACAAGAGTTCCTGGAGCAGGCGCGCATCGTGCGCCGCTACGGCGCGGCCGTGGTGGTGATGGCGTTCGACGAACAGGGCCAGGCCGTCACCGTCGAAGACAAAGTGCGCATTTGCCGGCGCGCCTATAAGTTGCTCACCGAACAGGTCGGCTTTCCGCCGGAAGACATCATCTTCGACCCGAATATCCTCACCGTGGCGACGGGCATCGAGGAACACAACCGCTACGCGATCAACTTCATCGAGGCGACGCGGCAGATCAAAGAGCTTTGCCCCGGCGCGAAAGTCTCCGGCGGCGTGAGCAATATTTCGTTCTCGTTTCGCGGCAACGAAACGGTGCGTCAGGCCATGCACTCGGCGTTCCTTTATCACGCCGTGCAGGCGGGCATGGATATGGGCATCGTCAACGCGGGGCAATTGCCGAGCTACGACGACATCCCCAAGGACCTGCTGCAACACGTGGAAGACGTGCTCTTCGATCGCCGCCCCGACGCGACCGAACGGATGCTCGAATTTGCCGCCTCGGTGAAGAACCAAGGCCCGCGCGACCTGAGCGCGGAACTTGCTTGGCGCAACGACCCGATCGAGAAGCGACTGGCCCACGCCTTGCTGCGCGGCATCGTCGACTACATCGAAGCCGACGCGGAAGAGGCCCGACAAAAGTATCCTTCGTGCCTAGCGATCATCGAAGGCCCGATGATGGACGGCATGAAGCAGGTCGGCGATTTGTTCGGCGCCGGGAAGATGTTTCTGCCGCAGGTGGTGAAGAGCGCTCGCGTCATGAAGAAGGCGGTCGCGTACCTGCTCCCCTTCATGGAAGAAGAGAAGCGGCGCAGCGGCGCGGCCGAACAGCCGCGCGGCAAGATCCTGCTGGCGACCGTGAAGGGAGACGTCCATGACATCGGCAAGAACATCGTCGGCGTCGTGCTCGGCTGCAACAACTACCAGATCATCGACATGGGGGTGATGGTCCCCTGCGATAAGATTCTGGAAACGGCGAAGAAAGAGGGGGTGAACGTGATCGGCCTCAGCGGCCTGATTACGCCGAGCCTCGACGAAATGGTGCACGTGGCCCGCGAAATGCAACGGCAGGAATTCGATCTGCCGCTGTTGATCGGCGGAGCGACCACGAGCGCCAAGCACACGGCCGTGAAGATTGCGCCGCAGTACACGAAGAGCACCGTGCACGTGCTCGACGCGTCGCGCAGCGTCGGCGTCGTGGAAAAGTTGCTCAATCCGAAATCGACCGAAGTATTCGACGCCGAGAATCGCGCGGCGCAAGCGGAGATGATCCGCGCTTATCGCGATCGCCAGGACGCGAAACTCGTTTCCTACGACGAAGCCTGTGCCCGTAAGTTCCCGACCGATTGGGCGACGGTGCGCATCGACAAGCCTGCTTTTATCGGCAGGAAGGAATTGCGCGACGTGCCGCTCGATGAACTGACGCCGCTCATCGATTGGTCGCCGTTTTTCATGACGTGGGAGCTCAAAGGAAAGTTCCCCAAGATCTTCGACGATCCGGAAGTCGGCGCCACGGCGAAGAAGCTCTACGACGACGCGCGGAAGCTGCTCGATCGAATCGTGCTCAAGCGTCAACTCAAGGCCCGCGGCGTGTACGGCTTTTGGCCGGCCGCGAGCGACGGCGACGACGTGATCGTCTATTCCGACGAATCGCGGACGACGGAACTCTGCCGCTTCCACACTCTGCGGCAGCAATGGGAACGCAAAGGGCAAACGCACTTCACGGCCTTGGCGGATTTCGTCGCGCCGAAAGGCTCGGGCCGCCAAGACTACATCGGCGCGTTTGCCGTCACGGCGGGCGACGGCTGCGATGCGTTGGTCGCAAAATTCGACGCCGACCACGACGATTACAACTCCATCATGACCAAGGCGCTGGCCGACCGTTTGGCCGAGGCGTTTGCCGAGCATCTGCATGCCCGAGCGCGGAGAGATTGGGGCTACGGCCGCGAAGAGAAACTGACCAACGAACAACTCATCGCGGAAGAATATCGGGGCATCCGTCCCGCGCCCGGCTATCCTGCGCAGCCCGACCACACGGAAAAGCCGACGCTCTTCCAATTGCTCGACGCCCGTACATCGACCGGCATCCAACTCACGGAAACCTTCGCGATGCATCCGGCCGCCAGCGTTTGCGGCTTGTACTTCGGTCATCCGGAAGCTCGCTATTTCGCGGTCGATCGGCTGACGCGCGACCAAGTGGAAAGCTACGCGGACCGCAAAGGAATGCCGGTGGCGGAAGTGGAACGCTGGCTTTCGCCGAACCTGGGATACGACCCCTAGTCCGGCCGGCGCGGTCGCGTTGCGGGACCTCGACACGGTTTCGTCAAATTAGCGTGCGGAAACGCGCGGATTTATGACGTATAATTAGGCGACGGCGGTGGGCACACGCCGGACGATCTTCCCGTCGGAGCCGACCCCCCCATGACGCATACTTGTTCTCTCCCATTGCGCAAGTCTCGCAGGGCCGCAATCGTCGGCGCTTTTTGCTTGCTCTTGCTCAACGCGCTCGTCGTCGATGCCCGCGCCGCGACGGAAGTGCGTAGCGAACCGGGCGGCACGCGGTTCATGGTCGTCGAAGGGCTCGACGTGCGACTCGCCCCCGGCGGCACGCGACTGCTCTTCATCGACGAGAACACGATCCGTACCGGTCCCGGCGCTCCGCACGTACTCTACCTCGACGGCGACAACGTGCGCTCGGAGCCCGGCGGCCCGCGCGTCGCATTCTTCGACGGCAACACGCTGCGCCGTTCGCCCGGCGGCCCGGTGCTGCTGGTGATCGACGGCAAGGACGTCCGCAAAGAAGCCGGCGGCCCGCGGGTGCTCTACCTCGACGGCGATGCGCTCACGCGCCCGCAACTCGCCGCGGCTCTGTATCAATGGAACCCCGCGCTCTTCAAGCTCACGCCCGCCGAACTGGAAAAGCTCAAGCAAGAAGCGGAAGCGGCCGCCTCGGCGTCGTCGCAAGCGGCGCGCGACAAACTCCTCGGCAAGTTCACGATCATCAATTCGAACATCACGTTCCTCGCCAAAGGAACCTGCGACATCGTAAAGCAAGGCGACTACTACAGCGTGAACATGGACTTCCAAAACGGCCAGAAATGGACCGGCACGGCGATCGCGCGGCAGGCCTTCAAAGAGCAAGAACTTTGGACGGCGGTCGGTCCGACCTCCGGCACGATCCTCGGCGTCTACGAAGCGCAAGACGATCTGGTGAAGGGGGAGTGGATTCCGCAGGCCGCGATGACGCAAGGCGCCGCGTCGCTCGGGGCCGAAACGCTCGAAGGCGCGCCGGTCTTCAACGGCAATTACACCATCACCTCGGGCAAGCACGTTCTCGGACGCGGCGGCTACACCGGCAGCGTGCGGATGTCGATCTTCCCGTCGCCGAAAAATGATTCGTTCAGCCCGCGGCTGTTGGAATACCAAATCGGCAACAGCCGCGTGACCGGCATCGGCGCCATCATCCCCTACGGCCTCGAACGGCAAGCGCTCGTCGCCGCCGTAAGCACCGATAAAATCTTCGCCGTCGGTCGCATCAGCGAAGACACCACCTCGGGCGTGCACCTCGATTTCTGCACCAACACGAAGGTGTC
>CAZWDN010000066.1:0-19396 GCA_964633125.1 uncultured Pirellula sp.
CGGTCGGTTACGATGTCGGCTCCCGCCCCGCTTCCGACTCCCGCCTGGAAGAAACCCGCCATGAAACCATCTAGCGTTGTTCGTTGCTTCGCAATGGCATTCACGTTTTGGCCCGTCGTGAATGCCTCGGCGCAAGCCCCCGCTCCGTCCGGTCCCAAGCCGCCGCCGTTGGTGCAGGTAGAGCCGTTGCCGCACCATCAGGCCCGCTTTATCCAAGGCGATCGCGAACTGACGCGATATCACTTCGACCCGGCCGATCGCCGGTCGTTCTTGTATCCGCTCACCGGCCCGAGCGGGCTCTCGCTCACGCGCATGGGGCACCCGCGCGACCCCGTCGGGCACAGCCATCACAACTCCGCGTGGGTTGCGCACCACATCGTCGACGGCACTAACTTTTGGGGCGACCGCGGCCCGAAGCTCGGGCGCGTCGTCACGCAAATGATCGAGCAAATCGACGACGCCGACGCCGGTGCCTGGCTCACGGCCGTAAACCACTGGATCGCCGACGATACGCAAGAAACACTGCTCGTCGAACGGCGACGAATCGAGGTGCGTCCGCTTGCCGACGGTGAGTCGATAACGTTGATCGACATGGAGTTCACGGCGCCCAAACGACCGATCACGTTCGAGAAAACGACGTTCGGCCTGCTGGCCGTGCGCATGCGCAAGAGCATCGGCGTGCACGACGGCGGCGGTCGCATTTTGAACTCCGAGGGGGCCGTCAACGAAAAAGGAACCGACGGCACGAACGGCGTGTTCTGGAAGCCCGCCAAATGGTGCGACTACTCCGGCCCCGTCACGGCGACCGCTTCGGAAGGGGTGACCATTTTCGATCATCCGAAGAATCACAACTTCCCGACCGAATTCCACGTGCGCGACGACGGCTGGATGGGAACCTGCCTCACGTACGACGGACCGCTCACGCTGCAGCCGGGCACCAAGTTCAAGCTTCGTTACGGCCTCTATGCGCACGCCGGCGTGTCGGATGTATCCGCGCTCGACGTGCAATGGGACAAGTTCGCAAAGTTGCCGCTGCCGGAAACGCTTGAGAAACCGAAGCCCGTGAAGAAGTAATCCGCAGATGAAGCTTGGACTCGTACTTTTATCGCTGCTTGTAATCGCGCAACGCGCCGAGGCCGAAGACTGGCCGCGCTGGCGGGGCCCGCGCGGCGACGGCACCTGGCAAGCTCCGACGATCGCCGAAAAGTGGCCGGCCGAGGGTCTCAAGCGTCTTTGGCAACAGCCGATCGGCGGCGGCTATGCGGGCATCAGCGTCGCCGACGGTCGCGTGGTGACGATGGATCACCGGAAAGAGCCCGAAGAAGTCGAACAAGTGCTTTGCTTCGACGCCGCGACCGGCAACCCGCTTTGGACTCACGCCTACGACGTCGCCTACGGTGATCTCGCTTACGGGTCGGGCCCGCGCGCCGCGCCGACCTTGCACGAGGGGCGCGTCTACACGCTCGGCGCCATGGGGCACGTCTGCTGCCTCGATCTAGCTTCGGGCAAGCTGCTCTGGACCGTCGACACGATGAAGCGCGACGGCGCGAAACTGCCCGAATGGGGCTTCGCGGCATCGCCAATCGTGTGGCGCGATCGATTGATTATTCATGTCGGCGCCGTTCCCGGCGGCTGCTTTCAAGCGCTCGACCTCGCGACAGGACGCGAACTGTGGCGCGGCGGCGATGACCCGGCGGGCTACGCGACTCCGCAAATCATCGCGGGCCCGGCCGGCGAGCAACTCCTCGGCTGGACTCCGGAGCATATCGTCGGACTGCGTCTTGAAGACGGCCGAGTCGAGTGGAAAGTGCCTTACAAAGTGACCTACGGAGTCTCGATCGCCACGCCGATTTACCGCGACGGCCTCGTCTTCGTCGCCGGCTATTGGGATGGCTCGAAGGCGGTCCGTCTCGGCCCCGCGCGCTCCGACGCGAAATTGGCGTGGGAAGATAAGAAAGACCTGCGCGGACTGATGTCGCAGCCGCTTTATCGAGCTGGCCTGGTATACCTGCTCGATAAACAGTTCGGCATTACCTGCTTTGAGTTGGCGACCGGCAAAAAACTCTGGACGGACGAAAACAAACTCACGCCGCGCGGACGCAACCCGCAGGCGTCGCTCATTTGGCTGGGAGATAGCGACCGCGTCCTGGCCTTGAATGCCGAGGGAGAACTTGTCCTAGCCCGCTTGAAGCGCGACGGCTATGAGGAACTGGATCGAACGAAGATCATCGGCTTCACTTGGGCGCATCCGGCGTACGCGGGCAATCGCGTGTATGCCCGTAGCGACGAGGAAATCGTATGCGTCGAGTTGCCGACCAAGTGACGAAGTAAGGGAGCGAATACGACATGTCCATACTCGATAAGTTTCGTCTCGACGGTCGCCGAGCGCTCGTCACCGGCGGTTCACGCGGACTGGGCTTGGAGATGGCCCGCGGCTTCGCGGAAGCCGGCGCCGAGGCGGTCATCGTCGGCCGCGACACGGACAGCCTTGCGAAAGCGGTCGCCGAGATCGAAGCCGGCGGCGGGCGCGCGGTCGCCTTACAAGCCGATCTTGCCGACGGCGACGAGGCGGAACGGATGTGTGCCCAGGCGCTGAAGCAATTCGACCGCATCGATATCGTGGTCAACAACGTCGGCGGTCGCCGCATCAACTTCCCGACGGAAGATCTGCCGCTCGAGGAATGGCGGCGGATCGTCGAACTCAATCTCACGCAGGCGTTCGTCTGCACGAAGTTGCTCGGCGCGCCGATGCTCGCGCGCAAGTACGGCCGGATCATCAACGTGGCCTCGATCTCCGGATTCGTCGCCGGAAAGCCGATGCGCGGACGTTCGTATGAAACGTCGAAAGCGGCCTTGGCGATGTTTACGAAGGCCGTCGCCGCCGATTGGGCGCCGTTCGGCGTGACTGTAAACGCGATTGCGCCCGGCACGTTTCTCACCGACGCCAACCGCCGCTGGTTCGGTGAGAAGCCGGAGTTGAAGGCGGAAATCGAGGCGACCGTGCCGATGGGCCGGCTCGGCGAACCGAGCGAGATTGCCGGCCTGGCGCTCTACCTGGCGAGCGACGCCTCAAGTTACACGACCGGTTCCGTCATCGTCGTCGACGGCGGGAGGCTCTTGTGGTGACGACTACGCCTGCCGCTGAAAGCGGGCTCCGCCGCGATTCGGCGCGGCCGTCGTGAACTCGTAGCGTCGGGCATCCGACCACGCCTGACACTCGGCAACGAACTGCTCCGCGGCAACCGACGAAGGATGGAGGGTGAACAACGTCGGCCCCCAGGATGACTGCCCAACGCCCGCGACCCCGAGCGCCCGCACGCGGGCCACGAGCATCGCCAGTTCTTCGGTCGCATAGACGCCGGCTTGATGACTCTTGAAACATTGCCCCGCCGCGTGGCCGAAATGGTACAACGCCTCGGAGAACCCCGCGAAGTCGCCGGAGCGTGCCGCCGGCACAAGGTCCAACAACGCGATGCGGCAGAGCTGATCGGTAAGCGATTGCGGTACGGCAGGCAAATCGGCAAACGCGGCCCGCTCCGATTCGCCGGACAATCCTTGTTGCTCGCGCGGACAGATGAGCACGAAGCGCCAGGCATCGGGCAAGTCCATCTGCGCGGCCAATGGAGCTACTCCGTCGTGCGGCAGTCGACCGGCTTCGACGATCAATCCCCCTTGCAGAAAGCCGTACAGTCCGACGGCCGAACGTTTCGCGCGGCCGGCGACCTGGGCAAGTTCCGCAGCATCCAGCGGCGGGAGATTCAGAAACTTTCGCAACCCGGCGACGACGGAAAGCGCCGTTTGCGTGCCGCTTCCCAAACCCGTATGCGAACGCGGACTGACGAGCGTTGCGACTTTCACCGGCGGCAAGTCGCGTCCCCACGACGCCGTTCGTACTTGCTCGACGGCCCGACGAAGTCGCTCGGCGTTGGCGCCGACGTATTCGAATTGCCCGGCCGGCGTGATTCGCAGTTCGAGCGACGGTCGTTCGATCATCACGCCGGCGCCGCCGAATTGACGCAACGTCGGCACGCCGAACGAAAACATGCCGAAGTGCAACCGGCTGGGAGCGCGGACGATCAACTCCGGATTACCCATGACCGGCCTCGACGGCTGCGGCCGGCCGCGCATAGTACTCGGCGACATACGACTCCAGAAAAGCGAAGGCCCGTCGCTCGGCATCGCCCGCCGTCTTTTCGACCAGCGGACGGAGCGCGACAAGCTGACGCTCGACCTCTTCGCGTGGAATCAGATGGAGCCGCGTCGCCACAATTGCCGCCTCCACCACGGCGTGCTTCGCCCGATTCAAGCCGAAGAACGGCCGCTGCTCCCCGCTCATCACCGGCCGACAAACGATCGTCGTCCGTTCCGCGTGGTCGTCGAGTTCGTCGACCCGGAGCAGAAACCAACGACAAGCATCGACCAGGACATGCGCTTCCGAGCCGGGCAATTGCCGCACGGCCGGCGGCGACGGCAACGCCCCGACCGCCGCATGGGCCAAAAGCTCCACGTCGTCGGTCACGTGGAAAACACCGCTACCGGTTCGCTTCAGGTTGCGATACGTGGTCGACGTTTGGAAGGGACGCAGCGTGAACACCGTCAACGACTCATCAACGAGCGGACCCATCGGCGACACGTTCACCGTGCCGTCGGGATTCGTCGTCGTCATGAGCCCTTCGAGGATCATCGGATGCGAAAAGCGGAAGGACTAGAAGGTGATTGGAACGTCGGGCAACGATTGTTCGGCGGCCGGCGGCGCGCGCTCGTCGTCGAGCGTCGGCAGATTCTCGGGCGCGGGCAACCCGGCCAGCGTAAGAAAATTGGCCAGCAATCGGTAGCCCCCCTCGGTAAGCACCGATTCCGGATGGAATTGCACGCCGAAGATCGGCAACGTGCGATGCTCCAAAGCCATTACGACGCCGTCGTCGGTCGAAGCCGTGGCCCGCAGGCATTCGGGAAGCGTTGCCGGCTCGGCGCAAAGCGAATGATAGCGAGCGACGCGCAGCGGCGAGGGAAGACCGGCGAACAGCCGACGGCCGTCGTGCACCAGTTGCGCCGTACGCCCATGCACGGGAGCTGGGGAACGAACGGTTCGGCCGCCGAACGCTTCGGCGATCACCTGATGCCCCAAACAAATGCCGAGCATCGGCACTTCTTCGGCGAGGCCGCGAACCAAGTCGAGCGAACAGCCGGCCTGCTGCGGTGCACAAGGGCCGGGCGAAACGACGATCGCGCAAGGCTTCAATGCCCGAATCTCGGCGACGCTCAAGGCGTCGTTGCGTATGACGCGCGTTTCCAAGCCGAGCCGGCGCACATAGCGGGCCAAGTTATGGACGAAGCTGTCGTAGTTGTCGAGCAGAAGAATCATGCGTTCGAAAACAGTTTTTCATTTAGCCCCGGTGCTTGTCACCGGGAGTATCACAGCCATTTGCAACTAAGGTCGCAGCGCCCTCAGCAATCCTTCCGCCTTGTGCCATGTTTCTTCGTACTCGGACTTCGGGTCGCTCTGAGCCGTGATGCCGCCGCCGACCGGCGCTTGCCACCAGCCGCGGCCTGCCGTAATCGTACGAATCAAGATGCTGGAGTCCATCGTGCCGTCGAAACCGACATACGCCAAACTGCCGCAATACGGGCCGCGCGCCGTCGGTTCGAGTTCGGCAATAATCTCCATCGCGCGGATTTTGGGAGCTCCGGTAATCGAACCGCCGGGAAAAGCCGCGGCCAGCGCGTCGATCGCACTTACGCCCGGCCGCAACTTGCCCGAGACCGCCGACACGAGGTGCTGAACAAACTCGTAGCTTTCCAGCACGCACAATTGCGGCACGTACACGCTGTCGTCGGTGCAGACGCGCGAGAGATCGTTGCGCAACAGGTCGACGATCATTACATTCTCGGCGCGGTCCTTTTCGCTCGCATAGAGATCGGCCGCCGAGTACATATCGACCTCCGGCAACGAAGTACGGAGCCGCGTCCCTTTAATCGGCCGCGTTTCCACGACGCCGTCAACGACCTGCAAGAATCGCTCGGGAGACGCCGACACGATCTGAAAGTCGCCGAGATCGAAATAGCCGGCGAATGTCGCCGGATTGCGGCGGCGCAAACGCATATACAGGTCGACGCCGTCGTCGATGGCGGGAAACAGCAGACGCTGCGCCAGATTGACTTGAAAGATGTCGCCGGCGTACACGTATTCGACGGCCCGACGGACGGCGGCGAGATAGCCTTCGGCGTCGAAATTGCTCGTGAGGCCCGGCATGCCGCGGACGGGAAACTGCGGCACCAGATCGCTCGTCGCAACGGCGGGCACTTGAAACGTTCGCGACCTAGCAGCGGCCGCGCCGCCGTGAATCAGCAGGTCGCGAAACTCGCTCATACGCATCGCGGCGCGACGACGGCGCGCTGCGGGTTCCCGTTCGGGAAACCCCTGCGAAATGAGCCATGCCCGATTGGTTTCATGATCCCACGCAAGCACGACGTCGTAGAGTCCGTGCGCAATGGGGGGAACTTGAAACTCATCGGCTCGCGGCGCGGGCAGGCGTTCCCATTGGCGACCAAGATCGTAGCCGAACAGCGCGGCGGCGCCCCCTTGGAACGGCGGCAGATCGACGCGTCGCGGTGCGGTGAACGGCGTCACCGCCCGACGCAGACGATCGACGCCACCCGCCTGTTCACCGGACTCTTGGACGAACGCAAACGGATCGGCGGCCAGAAATGAGTAACGCCCCAAGCGTCGTTCGCGACGAGCACTATCGAAGAAGACGCAATGCTCGCGGGCCGCGAACCGCAGGAACGCCGCTTCCGCGTCGGGTGCGGGAGACAGTTCCTCCACGAGCGGCAGGCCTTCGCAATCAACGATCGAGGGGAAATCGTCAGGCGGCGACGTCATGTCGAGCCTCCTTCGTTCTCCGCTTCCGCGCGACGGCGTTTCCGTTCGCGATGGCTCTCCTCCGGTCGCGTGAGCAGCCCCCAATCGAGAGCCTGATCTTGCCGATAGTCTTTGTCGAGCGTGAGCGCCGTCAATGCCTTGGCCAACTCAAAGCCCAGGTAAAATGCATGGCTCGCATCGAGCGGCTTGGCGCGTTGCGATTGCAGATCGTCGAACAAGTCGAACGGATCGACGCCGTGCAAATGCAAGCCCGCCGACAAGAGATGCAACTCACCCCCTTCGGCAAACACGCGCACATTGTCGTCGCGAATTTGCTGCGTCAGTTGGGCGAGTGCTTCGTCGCCGTACTCCAATCGCCTGGAATCGCGAAGCATCACGAGCCGGTCGTCGACGCGTTTGGGCAAATTCCGCGTGGCGACGGCATAGTGCACCAGCCGACGCGCGGCATCGCATTCTTTCACGCAGGTTCGAGCCCAGTTGATCACTTGCGTCGTCAACACGCTGCGGATACCGAGCTCTTGGCAAAAACCCAAGAGTAGCACGTTGATCGGCCCGCTATCGGCGTCGGTCAGTTCGGTGATGTTGCCGATGCCCATCATGATCTCGGCATCGGGATAGCGGCGGCGTGTTTCGAGGTAACGGCCGAGGCTCGGCGCAAAGCCAAAGCCGATCGGCTCCAAGATCGGATCGATTCGCAGCGGCACCCCGGCGGCGGCGACTTGCTCAATCGTCGAATCCAAGCCGGCGAGCGTGGCCGGATCGTCGGGCACGACCACGACTTCGACGCCCCAATCCTTGGCAGCCGCACAGTTCTGCGAATTGACGCTCAATACAAGTTCGGCCCCGGCCCGAGTCGCGGCGGCGATCTCCGTCGGGTTCATGCTGTCGATCGAGACGCGCAAGCCGGCGTCTCGGAGCATGCTTACAACTTCGCCGACCCCGGACCATTCGTAGCCCGACTCACAACCGACGTCGATCAGATCGGCCCCGTCGGCATTCATCGCCAAGGCTTGCCGAAGAATCTCCGCGTGCGACAACCGGGGCGCGAAGTTGATTTCGGCGAGAATCTCAATGTCGTACTTGCCGTACTCGTCGATCCCGGGGCGTTTGCGGCCGAACATGGCCGGCAATTCGCGCAAGTCTTTCGGGCCGCGTTCGACCGATTTGCCGCAAGCCGCGGCGATCGGCTCCAAATCTCCTTGGCAATAGCCGGGCACAACGGTGCGTGTAGCCGCTTCGATGCGCGACACGTGCTTGGCCAGCCATTGCGGCGTCATCAAGGCCGCGACCGTAATCGGCAACACGTCGACCGTGTAGTCGAAGCCGACCTGTTGCGCCAGCGGCTCCAAGACTTTGCGCAGGGCAAACTCCGCCAAACGGCCGGTGACGAAATGAATATGCTCCCGCGACATCAGACGGCTCCGCGGGAATTAAGAGCGTGCATCGGTATGCGGATAGGGTTCGCCGCGCCGCAGGCCGCCGTTCACCGGCAGGATATGCCCCGTGATAAAGTCGGCGGCGGGCGACGCCAAAAAAGCGACGGCGTCGGCAATGTCTTGAGGCGTACCCCAACGAGCTCGGAGCGATTCTTCGACCGCACGCCGCTGCCAATACTCCGAGGCTTCGTCTCCCCACTCGGTTTTGATCCAACCGGGGGCCACGCAATTCACGCGAACGCTCGGAGCCAGCGAATGGGCCAAGCTGCGTGTGAACGCCATCACGGCCCCCTTCACGGCGGCAAACATTTCGCCGCTGTCGCCGGCCATGCCGGTGGCCGCTTGATCCCAGCCGATATTGATGATGCCGCCTTGGCCGCGACCGAGCATACGCCGGCCGGCAGCGCGGGCCAGGCGCATCGTCGCCGCGACGTCGACTTGCCAGAGGGCCGCGAGCTTCTCATCGAACGACCAAGTGCGGGCCGCGCCGGTCAGAACGTCGACCCCGGCGTTGTTGACCCACACGTCCACTTCTCCGTACGCCGCGAAGGCTTGGTCGACGAACTGCGTACAAGCATGCAAATCGGCCAGGTCGGCGAACAGGACCTTGGCCTCGCCCCCGGCCACGCGAATTGCGTTTGCCGTCGCCTCCGCCCCGGCTACATTGCCGCGACCATGCACGACGACGGCGAAACCCGCCGCGGCGAGCGTCTTGGCTATCGCGCCCCCGATACCCCCGGACGAACCGGTAATTACGGCCGTACGACGGAGTTGCGTGCCGGCAGATTCGACGGGACGGGGCATCGTATAATGACGCTGAAAGTGAAACGGAAAAAGACGATAAGTTCGTTGTAGTTGGCACTTCGTCGATCGGCAAGCCACGGCACCTCCGCGACGGCGCAAAGTCTACCGATATCGAACCGCCTCGATACGACACCCCGGATTCCAAGCGAGTATTCACGATCATGGCCCAATCCTGGATGCAGCGAATGGGCGCGACGGTGCTCGCGTTTCGGGGTTACAACCTGACGAACCTGGGAAAGACTCCGGAACTACTCGACCATCCCGCCTACGGACCGATCGTTCAACGCCACTTGCAACTTGCGGGAACCATCAGTTCGGCGGCACTCGGCCGGCATGTCGACCTCGTAGAACGAGTCCGCAGCCGCCGCGAGAGCACGCTCGACACCTTTGCCGAGGACATCGGCCTGATCATCGCCGCGGAGATGGCGCAGCTGGAACTACTCGATCAGTTCTTCGGGGCCGATTACCGCGCCGCGCGGTTTTCCATGGGATACAGTCTCGGCGAGATCACGGCGCTCGTGGCGGGCGGAACATTCATCGTCGAGCAGGTATTGCCGCCGCTGGTGCGACTCGCCGGCGATTGCGCCGATCTGGCGCGCGACGCCGCGATGGGCATTCTCTTTTCGCGCGGTCCGGAGATCGATCCCGTCGCCGTACAACGTCTCTGCATCGAGATCAACGCCGAAGGCCGCGGCGTCATCGCCGTCTCGTCGTATCTCTCGCCGAACACGATGCTGTTGATCGGGCAAAAAGACACTCTGGCGCGGTTCAAAGATCGCATGCACGCGGCACTGGGGGCTCGCGTCAATCTTCGCAAGGCCGAAGGCGCGTGGCCGCCGCTGCACACGCCGCTGCTTTGGGAAAAGTGCGTGCCGAATCGCGCCGGGGCCGCCATGCACTTGCTTGCCGGCGGTATCGAGGTACCTCATCCGAACGTCCTATCGCTCGTCACCGGCAAGCAAAGCTACAACGGTTATAACGCGCGGCAGACCTTAGTCGATTGGCTTGAGCGACCACAACGGTTATGGGACGGCGTGTGCGAGATTCTCGGCAGCGGCGCCGAAGCGGTCTTACATATCGGGCCTGATCCAAACCTCATTCCCGCGACGTTTAAACGCTTGAGCGAGAACGTCCTGGCACAAACCAGCGGCCGCAGCTTCAACAGTTGGGGAAAGCAGGCCGTATCGATGATCGCCCGGAGAGCATGGCTCGCTCCGGTGCTATCGACGCGCGTCGGCCTGCTGCGTGCCCCGTACGTCGAGCACGTGATTCTTGAAGATTGGCTGCTGCGGCAAGACGTGCGTTAGGCGGCGAGGCGGCTGCAACGCCGCCTATTTTTTGAGCGCAGTCGCCAACGCTTGGTCGAGGTCGGCCCACAGATCGCCATACTCTTCCAGACCGACGGAAAGGCGAATCAATCCGTCGTTAATGCCGTGCTTCTTGCGGTCCGCGGGATCGTAACTGGCGTGCGACATGCTGGCAGGCTGCTCGATAAGAGATTCGACGGCCCCCAGACTCACGGCCAGTTGGAAGAGCTTCGTCGATTCACAAACACGTTTTGTCTGCTCGAAATTCCCCGCCACCTCAAACGAGAGCATCGCACCAAAGCCGCCGACCATTTGGCGCGCGGCGATCGCATAGCCGGGATGCGACTTCAAGCCGGGATAGAAGACCTTCGCAACGCGTTTATCGCCCGCCAACGTTTCGGCCAAGCGAAGCGCCGTGCGCGATTGTTCGCACACGCGCAAATCGAGCGTCTTCATGCCGCGAGAGCCGAGGAAAGCTTCCAGGGGTCCCATCACCGCACCAGTGGCGTTTTGCGTGTAGTACAGCCGCTTGAGAAGTTCCGGATCGCGCACAATGAGCGCGCCGCCGAGCATGTCGCTATGGCCGCCGAGGTATTTGGTCGCGGAGTGCATGACTACATCGACGCCGAGTTCCAAAGGTCGCGTCAGAACCGGTGTCGCAAAGGTGCTGTCGACGCCGACCAATGCGCCGCGACGATGGCCGATCTCCGCGCACGCCGCGAGGTCGGTGATCGACATCAGCGGATTGCCGGGGCTTTCCAACCAGAGCAGCTTCGTCTTCGGCGTGAAGGCATCGTCGAGAGCGGCAAGATCGGTCGTATCGACAAGCGTCACTCCGATTCCGGAGCGTGAGCAAATCTTGTGAAGCAGCCGGTAGGTGCCGCCGTAAATATCCGCCCCGGTGAGGATGTGGTCCCCGGCTTCGAGCAACATGGTCACGCAATGAGTCGCTGCCATGCCGGAGGCAAACGCCAATGCTCCGCAGCCCCCCTCGAGCGAGGCCAACGTCGTTTCGAACGCCTTTCGCGTGGGGTTGCCGCTACGAGAATAGTCGAATTCCCGCCACTCTCCGGCATGATGCTGTACGAAGGTGCTGGCGACGTGCAGCGGCGGCACGACCGCACCGGTCGCCGGGTCGTTGGCCTGCCCGACGTGGATGGCCCTGGTGCGGAAACTCCATTGATCTTCATTCATCGGCGATTCACGACGTTGTTATGTTAGTTGTGAGAGGTTCCGCGGCACCTCCGTTTTGTACCTGATTCATCGCACGGTTCCAATCTCCACAGCCCTACGCCTCGAATCCGATCCGCGACTCTCTAAGAACCGGCTAGGTTTTTCCGCCGCGCAACGTCAAGATGTCGGCAACCCGAGCGAATCTCTACTACATGACCTATTGCGGCGACGTCCGCCGCCGAACACTTCGAGCCGACCACTATGCCCGACGGCCTGATCGTCATCACGTTTATCGCCTTCTTCGGACTCGTCGTCGCGTTCGGAATCTATGCTTATCATCAGAATCAAAAGCGTTTAGCCGCACTACGTGAATGGGCAAATTCACGGCAGTTCACGTTTGATGAAGCACACGACTCGACTTTTGAGGACCGTTTTGCGGAGTTTGAGTGTTTTCGCGAAGGAAAGAAGCGATATGCCTACAACATCCTCGAAGGAACCTATCGCAACTTTCCGGTCACCGCCTTTGAATACCACAACGAAACGTATTCGAAAGACAAAGACGGCAAGGAACAAACGCACCACCATTACTTCTCCGCAGTCATTATCGAGACCGGATTGCCGTTGAAGCCGCTCTGGATTCGGCCGGAGAATATCTTTGATAAGGTCGGGGAGTTTATGGGCTTCGACGATATCGACTTCGAGTCGGCCGAGTTCAGCCGAAAGTTCCATGTTTCGTCCCCCGATCGACGTTGGGCCTTCGACATATTGCACCAAAAGGCCATGGAGTTCTTGTTGGCCGCGCCGCGACTGAGCTTAGAAATGCAAACGCAACGGATCTTGGTACGGGGCAGCGGCTGTTTCGACGCCGACGATTACCAAGCGGCGCTTGATACCGCGGTCGGCTTGATGGAGATGCTGCCCGATTCGGTTCGCCGAGAAATGCACGAAGGACGCTAACTCACACTCCGACTATCGATCTCGTTATCCTCAGACTTCAACATCCATGACCAACGACTCTTTACCCTGGATTTTACTCGGTTTTGCCGCGTTTTTGGCCCTTTGGATCGCCGTGCTCTACAACGGGTTGGTCCGGCACGCGAACTTCTGCAACGACGCTTGGTCGGACATCGACACCGAACTCAAACGCCGCTACGACCTGATTCCCAACCTCGTGGAAACAGTCCGCGGTTATGCCCGCCATGAAGAACAACTCATGACGAACGTGATCGCCGCGCGCAACACGGCGGCCGCAGCGCACGGATCGCCGCGTGAACAAGCGGCCGACGAAAACGCGCTGATCGGCCAACTGCGGCAGCTGGTCGCCGTCGCCGAGAGCTATCCCGACCTCAAGGCCAACCGCAACTTCCTGGCGCTGCAAACGGAGCTCACCAACACGGAAGATCGCATTCAGCGGGCTCGGCGTTTTTACAACGCCAACGTGCGCGACCTGAATACGCGCGTCGAGGTGATTCCCTCGAACATCATCGCCAATCTATTCGGCTTCAAGAAGCGCGAGTACTTCGAGATTGACGACGCGAAGATGCGCGAGGCGCCGAAAGTCGACGTTTAGAAAGTATCGCGTCGATGCACGATACGAGACGAACGATCACAAGAAAAACGCCGCGAACCGAGGCTGGTTCGCGGCGTTTTCTGTTGGCCACACAACTACACGTCGTCTGCGTGCAAACGACGACGAGCTCGCTTGGAGAAACCCCGACGAGTCGCGGCGAAAAGGGCCGACGCCGACGACACGCGCAGTTTCGCGGCGCGATACTACTTGACCATGTCCTTCAGCGTCTTCAATGCCACGACGCGCACCTTGTTCGAGGCGGGCTTCGCAGGAATGTCGCGGAATTCGCCCGGCTTGAACGGGTTCGGAACGTTCTTTTGAGCAGGCTTCGCGGGCACCTTCTTACGGGTGACCTTCAGCAGGCCGCCCGGAAGCTTGAATACGCCGGCACCCTTGGTGACGTTCTTCTTGATCTCGGCGGCGAGCGCTTCGAAAACGGCGGCGACTTGCTTCTTGGTCAAGCCGGTCGCCGTCGCGAGATTGTTCAGAACTTCACTTTGGGTCGGGGCCTTCGCGGCTGACTTCGCCATGACTTGGTGTCCTCCTTGGAACGAATGAATTGAGCGGAAACGTGGGTTTTGTCCGTCCGACTTTAGTAGGGACCGGGATGATTTAAGACTTACGATGAGAAAAATCAATCCAAAAACCCGGGAAAAACGACGTAATTCAAAAATAGCACACAAAAAACCCCGGGAAAGTCGGTGTGTTACCGAATCTCGACGACGACCGCGGCACTCGCTCGCGACATCATCGCGCCCCTTTTCCGACAATCACTCGCCGTGTGTTGCGCGGTATCTTCGGAGCGAACGGAGGTGATTCAGGTCCGCTGGCCTAATCACACGTCCGATTTGCTTGTCGCTAGATTTTCCGGGGTGTAAGATATTGAGATATCGGCGGTTAGGACGAACGGACGACCTGAAGCCGATGTGGGAGAGGATGCGCGGCAAACGCGGTCGGCGGCCCCTCGGCAAGCCGTACGGTGCGGCATTTTCTCCGGCTAGGTTCGAATCGGCGGGAACCCCAACGCATTGGCAGGCGACCAAATAGCGGCCGGACAATCGACGCTATCACGACGATCACGGGCCTCGGCTCACGATCGATGCGTGCTGCGGGTCGTCGTTGAGTGGTCGTCGCTCAGGAGGAGAAATCTCATATGACCCCCCGTCACGCCGCGAGTTCCGGGTGCTTTCGTCGGCGCATGAGCGTGCGTTTTACGCCGCTTGCGAGCTTCTGGTCTTTACTCGCCGTCGTCGCAGTCGCTTGGTGTGAAGAACCAAAGTCGAAGCAGCCGAATGCACCCCCTGGTGCCGAGAAGCCCGCCGCGCCCGACGTCAAACCATTAGCCAAGCCGCAGCCTGCACCCATGCCCGCCGGCGCCGCTCCGGCCCAGGCACAAATACAGATTCAGGTGCAAGGGGGCGGCGGGATCATTGTCGGGGGCAACGTTCAAATTCAGGGCAACGTGCAGATTCGCGCCGGCAACGGTCGTCAGGTCGTCGTCCGCAACAACAACGCCTTCGCCGTCGCATCGGAGTCGGGCGAAGTCGCGGAGGAAACCGTCTTTCGTGATCCTCCGCGCCCGTTGCTGCAACGGTTCAAGCGCAGCGAATCGCTGATCGAAGAAAAGCGATACGCCGAAGCGGTCGAAGAACTCGGCGAAGTCTTGGAAGAGCCGGAAGACTACTCCTACAGCTTCGACACCGACGCCGACGCCGAAGGCTCGACGCGGCGGAGCCTCAAGGGAGAAGCGCAACGCCGTATCGGTGCGCTACCTGCCGAAGGTCGCGAAGCGTATGAACTTCAATACGGCGCGCGGGCCAAGCAATTGCTCGACCGCAGCATCGCCGACGGCGACGACGCCGGGCTCGCGGAAGTCGCGCGTCGATACTTTCATACGCAAGCCGGCTATCAAGCAACGTACCTGCTCGGTATGCAGCACCTGGAACACGACCGGCCTCTGGCGGCGGCACTCTGCCTGCGGCGGTTGAAAGACGTACCGACCATCGCCGGCGAATACGAGCCGGAACTCTCGCTGAAACTCGCCGTCAGTTGGGCTCGCGCCGGCTCCACCGACACCGCCGCGACGATTCTCAACCAAGCCAAGAAACAATACCCGAGCGCCGAATTCGCGGTCGGCGGCGCGGCTCTGCGCTGGTTTGGCGCCGGGGAGCAGCCACAAGCTTGGCTCGCGTCGCACCTGCTTCGCCGAGGCGATTCGGCGCCGCAAAACCTGCTCCCCGCGCAATGGACTCTCTTCCGCGGCGACGCCGCCAGGAATGCCGTCGGCGCGGGAGGCAGCCCGCTATTGAATCGCCGCTGGGCCGTACCGTTTGCCAACCATCCCGACCTGGAAAAGCTGATCGAACATCTCCGCAAGAGTTACGCGGAACGCGAGGTCTCGGCCTTGCCAAGCGTGCAACCCTTGGCCGTGAGCGACGTCGTGTTGATGCGCACGCTCACGGGCCTGGCCGCCGTCGACTTCCGCACCGGCAAGCGCATTTGGCGCGGCGCAGGCGACGAGTTCGCCGAGGAATTGCTTTCGCGCGATTCGCCGCTGGCGCGCGGTCGGCAAGACCAAGAACCAAATCAACTGATGATGCTGGTCGACGAGCGACTCTGGCGCGACGCCGCCTACGGCGCATTCAGCAGCGACGGCCGTGCCGCGTTCTGCGTCGAGACCGCCAGTAACATTCAGCAAACCAACAACGTGCAACGCATGGTCATCATGGCCGGCGGCCGACGCGTGATTAACGGCGCGCAAGGGCAAACGATTTCCAATCGCTTGGCGGCCTACGAATTGAGCTCCGAAGGAAAGCTGCTTTGGGAGGTCGGCGGCTCATCGACCGACGACGACCCTTCGCTTGCGGACACCTTCTTCCTCGGCGCCCCGCTTCCGCTCGGCGAACGGCTCTATGTGCTCGGGGAAGCCAAAGGGGAGATCCGGCTGATCGTACTCGACGCCCGCACGGGAAAGCTCGATTGGACGCAGCAACTCGCGCTGGCGAACGACGCGATCAGCATGGACCTGCGTCACAACTGCGGCCTGTCGCCGTCGTACTCCGACGGCGTGCTGCTCTGTCCGACGGCGCTCGGTGCCGTCGTGGCGGTCGACGTGAACGACCGTTCGCTGCTCTGGGGTTTCCAATACCCGCGGCAAACCAATCGCTTCAACCAAGGTTTCGTGGTCTGGCAGCTCAACGGCCAGGGCAGTTCACCGAGCGAATCCAACCGTTGGCAAGACGCGACCATCACGCTGGCCGACGGTCGCGCGTTTCTCGCACCGCCCGAATCCGACAAATTATTCTGCGTCAACTTGCTCGACGGCAAGCTGCTTTGGAAACAAGAGCGCGGGCAAGGACTCTATATCGCCTCCGTCGCCGATGGTCGCGCTCTCGTCGTCGCGGGCAATGAAGTGCGGGCCTACAACTCCGCCGACGGCAAGCTGATTTGGACCTTGGCTCTGCCCGAAGGCGCCGCTCCGAGCGGCCGGGGCTTCTTCAACGGCCGGCACTATTTCTTGCCGTTGTCTTCGGCCGAAGTCGCGGCGATCGATCCCGCCGAAGGGCGCTTCGTCGCCCGCAACAAGTCGCGCTCGGGGAGCATCCCCGGCAACCTCATCTGCTACCGGGGGGCGGTGATTTCGCAGGGCACCGGCGGGCTGGAATGCTTCTTCCAACTCGAAGACCTGCGCCGCGAAGTGAAGAACAAGCTCGCCGCCTCGCCGGGAGACCCGGCGGCGCTCGCTTCCAGCGGCGAGCTTCTCCTTGACGAAGGCAGAATTGCCGAAGCGGTCGAGACGCTTCGCGATGCATACCGTAAGCAACCCGATCCGCGCACGCGCAATGTTTTCGTCGATGCGCTTTTAGAAGGCTTAAACAGCGGCCTAGCCGCGACGTCGGGCGACATCGCCGATCTCGAAGCTTTGGCGCTCGGCACGGCGCGTGAAGAAATCTACCTTCGTCAACGTGCGCTAGCCCACGAAAAGGCCGGCGATTGGCGGCAGGCCCTCACGCAATACCTCCGACTCGTCGACGCCGCCAATCTTTCGGAAGAGCCGATTCGTGTGTCGAGCAACGCCGTTTCGATCCGCCGCGAACTTTGGATCCGAACGCGGCTTGATGCTTTGGCGAAGTCGGCCGGCGCCGATTCCGCTGCGGCCTTGGAGAAGGAGATCGAGGCGCGCCGCACCAAGGCCTTGGCTTCGCAAGACCCGGCGCAAATGCGCCGCTTTTTAGAATACTTCGGCGATCATCCCGCCGCCGACGCGTTGCGCATGACGCTTTCAGGTCTCGCCGCGACCGACGGCTCGCTGCTGGAAGCGGAAAACCTGCTGCGCCGCGTCGCTCTTTCGAGCGATCGGAAACTGGCGCGCGAAGCGGTCGGCAAGCTGGCGTCGTATCTCATGGTCGGCGTCGAACGTGATGCGGAAGCCGTTCCGTATATCGAACTGCTGGAAACCAAGTTCGCCGACGACGTCGATTCCGAAGGTAAAACCGGCCAGGAAGTCGCCGCCGTTTGGCGTTCGCGCGAGCAGTTGAAGCAAGCCACCGCTCTCCACGCTTGGCCCGCCGGCAAAGTGGAAACCGAGGAAGTCCGCCAGCAAACGGGCATGACGTTCCGCCCGTTTCCGCTGGAGTTTCGCGGCGAACGCGGTCCTTACTTCGCGAACACCGTCATCGAGATGGACCAACCGCAACAAGCGCTCGTGGCCCTCGATCCGTACGGCGCCGAAAAGTGGCGTATTTCGCTCAGCGAACCGAGTCGCCGGGGCATCAACCAATACAACCCGATTGTGAGCCACCTACGAGCGGACGGTCACCTGCTCATCGCTTCGCTGGGGCATGAACTCGTTGCCGTCGACACGCTCGGCGGCGGAGGCAAGGGAGCAGGACGCATTCTTTGGCGGCATGACCTCACGGAGTCGTTCCCCGGGCTAGGCGGCAACGTCGTGCATCAGGTTCATTTGCGCAACGTGCAGATGAATTGGGGCGTCCAACGCTTCTTCGCCCAAACGCCCGACGGCAGCCCCATCGGCATGACGGGTCCTGCAACGCTTCGCTACGTTTCGTTCTTAAAGCGACGCGCTTTGCATGTCGTCGACCCGCTCACCGGCAAGACGCTCTGGATCCGCCACGATATCGACCCGGGCAGCGAAGTCTTCGGCGACGACGAGCATCTGTACGTGGCCCTGCCGAACAGCGATCGCACGCTGGTGCTCCGCGCAGCCGACGGCGAGCAAGTGAAGGTCGTGAAGCTGCCGAAATCGGAAGAGCGCGTCATGGCATTCGGTCGCAACCTGCTAAGCTGGCGTTACGAAGGACGATTCGCTCATCTTTCTCTGCAAGACATGTTCACGGAGAAAGTCCTGTGGAAGCACGAGCTTTCTTCCGGCTCGCGCCTTTGGCCGATTTCGCATGACGAAGTCGGCGTCATGGATCGCAAGGGTGATTTCAAAGTTGTGGCCGTAGCCGACGGCGCCGTCACGCTGGAAGCCGCGGTGCAGCCCGAGCCGCAACTTTCGGAAGCCTACGTCTTCCGCGCCGGCGACAACTACTTGCTGCTCACCAACAGCCCCTACAAGCAACGCGAAGGAGTGAACATCCAACCGGTGCAAGGGGGCTACAACAACCCGCTGATCAACGGCACGCTGTACGGCTTTGACGGCAAGACGAAGAAGCAACTCTACAAAACACGAATCGACGGGCACGGCCTCACGCTTTATCAGCCCGAAGCGGTGCCGATGTTGGTTTTCGCGTCGCAGGTTTACGAAACGCCGCGCAACGGCCAGATTCGCTCGCCCCAAGGCGTGCTGCTTTGTATCGACAAGCGCAACGGCCGCACGCTGTACGACAAGCGACAGCCTGCGCCGATCAACATGGTGGACGTGACCGGCGAGCCGCAGCGCAACGCCGTGGCCCTGCGAACCATGCGCAATACGCTCCGCTTCACATTCACCGATGAGCCGAACACGGAAGCCTCCCAGCCGCCGCAACCGACGGACACGGGCCGCAACACCGCGGAAGAGGGTTCCGCCGAGGCCGTCGGCAAGGCGATCGTCGGCGGCGCCGCGGAACTCGGCAAGGCCTTACAGCAAGCGCAAGAGGCGGCCAAGGAAATGGAACGACGCAAGCAGGCGGAAGCGGCCGGGAAGCCCAATCCGGCGAAAAAGGAGTAGATTCATCATGCGCATGCCGCTCTCGCTAGTCGCGTTTTCCACCTGGAT
>CAZWDN010000067.1:0-19377 GCA_964633125.1 uncultured Pirellula sp.
CCGTATCGGCTTCGTCGCCCCAAAACGGATAGTAGCCGAGGTTCCAAAACAAGAGCACCGCCGCGACGGCGACCGCGATCGCCGTGGGCGCATAGGCCGCGACGGTCGGCTTCGACGCTGCGTCGATCGACGGACGGCTCGATGTCATGGGGCGGCGGTATTCTCGGAGGGCAATCGTCGGACGGCGTAAAACTCGACCGTGGCGCCGCGGCATCCGACCGCCTCGGCCGCAAGCATGGCTAGGGAGAACGGCAACAGCACGAACATCCCGACGACGCTCGCCGTCGCTTGGCCCGGCAGTTCGCGCCACGGCTGCTTCACGGTGCGCGCCGATTCACTGCGAAGAATATCGTACAGTAAGTTGCGCCGCAGACCCCAACGATTCAGGATGCTTTGAATCCATCCGTAGGGATTCTGTTCGAGCGAAACGTGCGATTCCGACACGACGTCGAAGCCCAATTCGTGCAATCGGGCCTGCAACCACGGCGCGCCGAAGTGCTGATAGTGGCGCGGCATATCCAGATGGAACCAACCGTAGCGCGTCCACCGGGACTGATAGGAGTCGAAATTCGGCACGGCCAGGGCCAGCACGCCTCCCGGCTTGACGATGCGCGCGCACGTTTCCAACGCCTGTCGTGCATCGGCGAGATGCTCCAACACGTGCCAGAGAATAACGGCGTCGAACTCACCGTCGGAGTAACGATCGGGCGCGAAGCCTTCGCAGGCGACATCGAGCTTTAGCTCGTCGCGGGCGTAACGGGCCGAGGTGGCGCTGAATTCGCAGCCGGTCGTTGTCCAACCGAGTTCGCGCAAGGCGGCCAGCGTAAGCCCGCGTCCGCACCCGACGTCGAGCACTTTGCCGACCGGCGTGTATCGAGCTAATCGCCGCGCGCGCGCGCGGCGAAACCAACCGACCAGCAACTCCATCAACGGATTGAATCGCTGGTTCTTCCGACCGTAATACTCCTCGGCGTAATACGCGCCGATTTCATCCGGGCCGAGGATCGGCACGGTGTAATGGTGATCGCACCGCCGACAACGGCGCACTTGAAAGTCGCGAGGCTCGCGTCCCAACCATGCCGGCGCAGCGTCGGTGGAACCGCACCAGGAGCAATACGGCACGGGCGAGGCCGCGGCGACATCTGCACTATCCGCCACGCGCCGACTCCTCTCCCGCGGTCGCGACCGTCGCCGCGCCGTCGTGGCGTTCTTCGCGGAAGTAATCCGCGGGGATCGAAGCGTCGTCGAGCCGCCGCCCGTCGCGTGCGAAGATCCGGCTTTTCGCGAGCCCCCAGCGATTCAAGCGAAAGAGAAGCGACGTGCCCAAGACTCCGAGACCGTACTTGACGCTGCGGCGAAAGTTAATCGACGACGCATCTTCAAAATACTTTGTGGGACAACTCACTTCGCCGATTCGAAACCCGAAGTAAATCGCTTGGGCCAACATTTCATTGTCGAATACAAAGTCGTCGTCGTTTTCTTGCAGCGGCAATTCCATGAGCACGCGGCGCGAAAAGGCGCGATAGCCTGTGTGGTACTCCGAAAGCTTATGGCTGCAAAGCAGGTTTTGAGCCAGCGTGAGGCAGCGATTGAAAACGTACTTGTAGAGCGGCATGCCGCCGGCCAAAGCGCCGACGCCGAGAATGCGCGACCCCAGCACCACGTCGAACTCGCCGCCGGTGATCATCGCGGCCATCGCGGTGATGAGCTTCGGCGAATATTGGTAGTCGGGATGGAGCATCACGACGACGTCGGCCCCCATGCGCAGGGCCTGCATATAGCACGTTTTCTGATTGCGGCCGTAGCCGTAGTTGCGCACGTGGACAAACGTGGGAATGCCGAGCGAGGCGGCCAGCTTGCTCGTGCTGTCGCGGCTGGCGTCGTCGACCAAGAGAACGCCGTCGACGACGTCGCGCGGAATTTCGTCGACCGTACGGCGCAGCGTCTTCTCGGCGTTGTACGCCGGCATGACGACGATGATTTTCTGGCCGTTAAGCATGACCGCCTGCGCGTGGTTTACCGAAGTCCGCAGTTCCTTTGAGCCCGAGCCAGCGTGGCGGCGGCCTTCTTGCGAGCCCGCGCGGCGCCGTCGGCGAGAATCCGCTCAACTTTGGCGAGATCGGCGACGAGTTCGGCCCGTTTGGCCCGCGCTGCGGCAAAATAGCTTTCGGCGGCATCGGCCAACGCCTTCTTGACCTCGCCGTAGCCGAAACCGCCCCGGCGATAAAGGGCCGCCATCGCTTCGCGCTCGGCGTCGCCGGCAAAGAGCGAGTAGAGCTGATAGAGGTGGTCGCCTTCCGGTTCCTTCGGTTCCTCCATCGGTCGTGCGTCGGTCGTGATCCGCATAACCTTCTTGCGAGCCGCTTTCGGCTCTTCGAAAAGCTCGATCGTGTTGTCGTAGCTTTTCGACATCTTCTCGCCGTCGGTGCCCGGCACTTTCGCCGAGGCATCGAGCGTCTTGGCCTTCGGCAGCACGAAAGTCTCGCCGAATTGATGATTGAAGCTCCCGGCAAGATCGCGGCAGACTTCGATATGCTGCACCTGATCGGCGCCGACCGGCACGATATCGGCGTCGTATGCGAGAATATCGGCCGACATCAGCACGGGATAGGTAAACAGTCCGGCGTCGGCCGTGAGCCCTTTGTCTTTCTTGTCTTTGTACGCATGGCACCGTTCAAGCAGCCCCATCGGCGTACCGGTCATCAAGAGCCAGCACAGCTCGGAGACCTCCGGGACGTCGGACTGGCGAAACAGTACGGCCTTTTCGGGATCGAGCCCCAACGCCAGAAGGTCGAGCGCCGCATTCAGCGTGTTCTGTCGCAGACGCTCGGCATCCCGTACCGTCGTTAGCGCGTGCAAATCGGCGACGAAATAGTACGCCTCGTTGCCGTGTTGCAAATCGATGTACTGACGAATGGCGCCGAAATAGTTGCCCCAGTGAGGCCGGCCGGTCGGTTGGATGCCGGAAAGAACACGCATGGCGGAAAGGCGGAAGAGGGAAAGACGGAGGGGAAAACGGCTACTTGCCTTGCGGTTTCGGCGCGTCGAGCGTATTGATGACGTCGCACCAGCGCTCGGCGCCGAGTTGACGCACGGCGCCCGGTAGCGATTCTAGAATGCGGCCCGCGACCGTCGGGTCGTAGAAATTGACGGTGCCCAGTTGCACGGCCGAAGCGCCGGCGACGGCGAACTCCATAACGTCGTCGAGCGTGGCGATGCCGCCGATGCCGATGAGCGGCGTCTTCACGGCCCGCGCGGCCTGATAGACGCAGCGCAGCGCGATGGGCTTGATCGCCGGACCGCTCAACCCACCGACGACGTTGCCCAACAACGGGCGCTTGCGGCGCCAGTCGATCGCCATGCCGAGGCACGTGTTGATGAGCGAGATCGCGTCGGCGCCGCCGGCCTCGGCGGCCTTGGCGATGTCGGCGACGCTCGTCACGTTCGGCGTGAGCTTCGCGATGATCGGGCGATCACAAGCCTTGCGAGCCATCGCCACGACCTGTTCGCAACGGGCGGGGTTCGTGCCGAGATCGACGCCGCCGCTCACGTTCGGGCAAGACACGTTCAGCTCGATCGCCGATACTTCCGGCCTGCCGCTCAACTTGGCGGCGAGTTCGGCGAATTCCCCTTCGTCGCAGCCCGCGATACTCACGACGATCGGGCAACCGACCGTGGCCAAATAGGGCAAATGCCCGGTAATGAAGGCGTCGATGCCGTCGTTATCAAGGCCGATCGAGTTGAGCATGCCGCCGGTCGTCTCGACCGTGCGCCACGGCTTGTTGCCGGGGCGCGGCAGCTTGGTAATGGTCTTCGGAACGATACCGCCGAGCGACGCCAATTGGACGAAGCCGGCCATCTCACGGGCATAGCCGAACGTGCCGGACGCGGTGAGGATCGGATTCGGCAAGCGGAGACGGCCGAGGCGAACTTCTAGATCAACGGCGACGGCTTCCACGGCGTTCTCAAGGAGTGCGGACTTCGGAAACGGTGCGACGGCCCGACGGCTCGCGTAAGGCGAACGTAGCAAACGATTTTCGCCTAGCGAGCAATGTATCTCTCAGGCCTTCGGTGAGCAACCGACGACACAATCGGGAATCGGACAATGCCGCAACAAAAAAAGGGCGCGGCATCGCTGCCGCGCCCTGAAAAGGCGATCTGGTTTTAGATTCGTACGCCGAGCAGCTTAGATAATGCCGCCGTGCGTGCGATTAGGGGAAAGGTGGCTCGGTTGATCGAGCAACCAAATCCGTTCCCAATCTTCAAGGAACATCCGGAGGTTTTCGGATGTGTTCATGAGCTGCTGCGTGCGGCGCGTCGGATCGCCCGAGTAAATGGGCGTGAGGCAACCGGTGGAAGCGGCAAGGCTCATTCCGGCGAGCACAGTGAGTAGTAACTTACGCATAAACTCCAAATCCTCCGTGACCCAGACGCTCTCGATGTCGTTGCGACATCTCCGGCGCCGTTTGGCATGCGGCACCCGCAGCGAACGATGCGGATGTTGATGCTTGGCTGCCGGCGAAACGCAGGGAAAGGGCCGGAACGGTCGAACGATTCGACTTCGGAAGGGGCGGTAAAGTAGCGACTTACGTCACCTGCCGCCAGAGCATTCGAAGCACGGCCGACTGACGCCGGCCTGCCAAAAAGAAGTGTCGCCGATTCGGGCAAGCATTGCTTGCCGGGATACTACGACTTGCAACTGCTAACTAGCAGTCCCGGCAAGAGGTTACGAAGCGTTTTCCATCGGCGGCGGATTCCCTTCCGTAGGGGCTTGTCCACCTGCCATGGCGGCCGCGGCACGTTCGGCGGCTTGCCGTTCGAGCTCACGAACCTTTTCTTCCATCTCCTTGCCGGGCTTGAAGGTTACGACGTACTTCTCAGGTACGTAAACCTTATCGCCGGTGCGCGGATTGCGTGCCTTGCGGGCCGCCCGCTTCTTCACTTCAAACACACCGAAGTTCCGCAACTCGATCCGCTTTTCTTCCACAAGCGTCTCGACAATCGCGTCGAACGTCCGTTGAACGATCTCTTTCGTCTGCAGCTGTGTGAGCTGGCAGGCGTCCGAAATCGTCTTCACTATTTCTTTCTTGGTCACGTCATGACTCTCCGCTGTTTCGGCGACGAAAGTGGTCCTTCGCAGGGCGTCGCCGGAATTCCCAAGTCACGCTCCAAGTGTAGATGCCGTAAGAACTAGTGTCAAGGCGATTCGACGTTTCAGGCACTTCGGCAGCGCCTAGTTAGGGCGCGAGACCGAACCGCAACGGCCATTGCCACTGCGGCGTTTCGATAGGAGCTAAGCATCAATTGTCAAAGAACTTACGATCGATTTCCGCGGCACCGAGGCACCACGGGCAGCCGTAACTCATTGCGAGATAGAGCGTTGCGACCGACTTAGCCGGTTTAACAGCCAAGACTTTCACCACACTCCTCACGAAGAGAAGGTCGGCGCGCGGTATTCATCGACTAGACGAACCCGCAAACTCCACTCAATCCGCAAGAAAGCTACAGGCCGAACAACCCATCGGCCGCAGCGCGGATACCGGCAAGTGCTGAAAGCACTGATGTGAATGGACTTAGATACGGATGACGGACATCTGACTCAGAATATGCTCTTCCGTATAGAGCTTACCCTTACCACACCCGGGGCACGCCTCTTTGGTCTCTTCCCAAGTTTCGCGCGTGCGAGTGTTCGAATCCCACCAGGGCCAAGTCTTGCATTGACGCGGCCGCGCTTCGTAAACCGTGCAGTTCCGTTTTTCCGTATCAAAGAAGACGCAATCGCCGTTGGGGAACTCCACTAAGCTCTTACGAATTCCGATCTTACGCACGTACTTCTTTTCGAACTCTTCGAGGTCGACGTTGATCTTCTTGGCGATCGCCTCGATCTCTTCTTGGTTGACCCACACGAAGCCCGGGGCACCCGTACAGCAATCGCCGCATTGCGTGCATTCGAACCGCAGCCCGTCTTTAAACCAAGGAGCGCCGGCCATGGTGTGGATCCTTCTCGTCAATGAGTCGTAGCTAAGCTTCGCAACGCGTCCAGAGCGGCGTCGATATGCGCGTCGGTGGTAAATGGCCCGACGCTTAGTCGCAGCGTACCGCCTGAAGTGTCGGTACCGAGCGACTTGTGCATCAGCGGAGCACAATGCAGTCCGGCACGCGATTCAATTCCGAAGCCGCCTGCCAGCACTGCCGCCGCTTCTTGGGGATCATAGCCGTCGATCGCGAGGCTCACCACCCCTACGCGCTTTGAAACTTCGCGAGGACCGAAAAGGCGCACACCGGAAAGCTCCGCAAGGCCTGCGGTAAGCCGCTCCATTTGCCGCAGGCCTTGTTCACGGACCGAGGCCACGCTGCGTGCGAGTAACCACCGTGCGCCGGCGCCAAGGCCGACGATGCCCGGCACATTGAGGTTGCCCGCCTCGAACTTGTCGGGCATGGTTTTCGGCTGCAACGTCGAATTGCTCTGACTGCCCGTGCCGCCGGTACGAATGCTCATCAGCCGATTCTCGACGCCGGGGCGAACGTAAAGCACGCCCGTTCCCAACGGCCCGAGCAAACCCTTATGGCCCGGCGCCGCCAAAAGATCACAGCACAACTCCTCGACGGAAAACTGCAGTTCGCCCAGCGTCTGCGCCGCATCGACGACGAACGTGACGCCGCGGCGGCGAAGTTCCGCCCCGATCTCGGCGATCGGCTGCAAGGCGCCGGTAACATTCGACGCGTGAGCTACTACGACGAACTTCGTTTTGGAATTGAGCGCCCCAAGGACATCCGCCGCCGACACGACTCCCTCCGCATTGCAACCGACATGAGCCACGGCCACGCCTCGTCCATCCGCCAATTGCCGCAACGGACGCAGCACGGAATTGTGCTCCACGACCGTGGTGACGACATGATCGCCGGGACGAATCAACCCTTGAATCGCGAGATGCAAAGCGTCGGTGCCGTTCAGCGTGAACACGACGTGGTTAGGGTCGCCGGCGCCGAGCAATTGCGCGACGGCTCGGCGTGCATCGAGCACGAGTCGATCCGTTTCCGCCGCCGAATCGTAATGGCCGCGTCCGGCGGGCGCGCCGTTTTCGCGTTGCCAACGATCGACGGCGTCGTAAACCTCCGCAGGCTTCGGCCAACTCGTAGCGGCGTTATCAAGATAGATGCGAGAAGGCAAAGATGGATTCCGTTACCAAGACTTTGTGTGCGGCTGCCGAACGAGCCGACGGCGGCACAACGGCCGCCGAACGCCGGTATTTCATCAACCGCCGATTTGAAACATCGCCCGCTCGGGCCGGTGAAACTCGGCGCCGTTAATACCGTGTGCCGCGCGCTTCGCGGTCACGCACCGGCGTACGAGTTGCTCCAAGGCATCATCGTCGGCGGCACCGCGCAACAAGGCGCGAGCATCCCACTCCTCTTGCGAAAACAAGCAATTGCGCACCTGACCGTCGGCCGTCAATCGAAGGCGGTTGCACGATTCACAAAAGGGTTGCGAAACCGGGTTAATAAAGCCGACCACACCGCCGCCGTCGACAAAGCGGTAGTCGCAGGCCGGTTGCCCCGGATGCGCCGGAGCGAGTGGCTCCAGCTTTCCGAATGCCTCTTCCAGGCGTCGCAGGATCGCGGCGCCCGACAGCACTTGTTCGTTCGTCCAATGTTGCTCCGCGTCCAGCGGCATGAACTCGATGAATCGCAGTTCTAAACCACGCTCGCGGGCGAATCGCCCGAGCGGCACGATCTGCGATTCGGTCAGCCCGCGGATGGCGACGGCGTTGAGCTTGATTTTTTCGAACCCCGCCTGCTGAGCCGCGGCGATGCCCGCCAGCACTTGGTCCAGGCCGTCGCGCCGCGAGATTTGCCGAAACACCTCGGCATCGAGAGAATCCAAGCTGATGTTCAGGCGCTTGAGACCGGCCGTTCGCAGCGCCGCTGCTTGCTCAGCTAGTAAAATGCCGTTGGTCGTCAGCGCGATATCCTCAATATCCGGAATTTGAGCAAGTCGAGCAATCAACCGGTCGAGATCGCGGCGCACCAGCGGCTCACCTCCGGTCAGCCGGAGCTTCGAAACGCCCATTCGCGCCACAACGCGCACGAACCGCTCGATCTCCTCGAACGTCAGCAATTCCTCGCGCGGCTTGAACACGATGTTTTCATTCGGCATGCAATAAAAGCAGCGAATGTTGCAACGATCCGTCACGCTTATCCGCAGATCGGTGTGCAAGCGGCCGAACGTATCGCGGAGCGGAAGTTGTGAAATCACGACGTGCCTCCGTGTGCAGCGGTACGGAAGTCCGGTTGGTCGGAATTGGGCAACCTGCATTCCGTATTCAATCCCGGATGCACCCATTCCCGGCTACCATCGGCCCAGTGTTCTTGCTTCCAGATCGGTACGGTTTCCTTGAGCGTGTCGATCAGCCAGCGTCCGGCCTCGAACGCAGCGGCTCGATGCGGCGAACTCACCGCCACGGCAACGCTGGCTTCGGCAAGCGCCAATCGCCCCAGGCGATGCACCAACGCGACTTCGCACAGCGACCAACGACGCCGGGCCTCGGCTTCGAGTTCCGCCAGTTTTCGCTCCGCCATTTCCGGATAACCCTCGTAGTCGAGGGCCAGTGTTTGGCGACCGTGGGTCAATTCGCGCACGGTGCCGAGAAATAAGACGACGGCCCCCGCGGCAGGCACCGTGACGCGGCGCAGCAGTTCGTCCGTATCGATAGGTTCTCGGGTCAACCGGCTCATGCCCGTATTGTATCAGGCGCAGCGACCGCGTGGCAGCGGGCGGCCGGCACTACTCAGGCATGGTCTTCAGAAGCCCGAGCACGGCCCAACCGGTCGTCCAATAGGTGTAGATGGCGTCGCTTTGTTTCGTATCCTCGCGGGTGTTGGCGCTAATGGTCTTGCCGACGAGCGACCAACTGCCGTCATTGCGTTGTTGCTGAAACAAGTAACGTTGTGCTCGAGCAACAGCCGGCTCTTTGCCGACATCGCCCAGATACGCCAAGCCGTACAGCACCATTCCAGTCGTAAAAGCATCGCTGGTCGGCCGATCGAGCAGCCAGCCCCAACCGCCGTCGTCGTGCTGGGCGGCAATCAATCGCTTCCGCAATGCGCGACTGAGTTCCGCATTGCCGTCGTTTGCGGCAAGCATGGCACGAAGCATGAGCGTTTCCGTGTTGTTGGTCTCTTTCGAGCCTATTACAAATCGGCGACCGAGCGCTTCGGCGGCCGTTTTCTCGGCGCTTGATTCGGGCACCGCCGCCAACGCCAACAACGTCCAACGCGCGACGACTTCCAGCGTTTCCGGCTTCGGACGTTGCTGGCCAAGGAACTGTCCCGCCGCTTCCCACGAACCGTCCGACTTCTGCGATTTCACCAAGCCGGCGACTAATTCGCGCCGCACCGCCGCAGGATCGGTCGCGGTGTCGGCACTGCCGGCCAATAGCAAAGCCGTGTATTGACTATTGCTCGCTCCTCCCCCGCCTCCCTGCCCTGCTTTGGCGGCAGCCGCGACGGCGGCCGCTTGGCACTTCGAAAACGCCGGCTCACCGAGAGCTTGCGACAGCGCCGTGGTAAACTCGGCCGCGAACACATGATTCTTACCGACCAGCGGCTTGAGTTTCTCAGCATCAACAATCGGTAAACCGGACTCTTGTAGTTTCTGTATCGAGTCTTCCGTGAGCTTGTAATACACGCCGCGTTTCCAGCCGTTGTCGAGCGACCAGGTATTCCAAAGCGCCAGCTTCGCAGCATCAACGCCATAACCGTGCCGGCGCGCTTCGCCAAGGCTCCAGACCATGGCAGGAATCTGGTGACAGGTAACACACGCCTTGCCGCGCATCCAGGCCAGTCCCTCGCGTTCCAGGAACGGCAGGCTCTTGACGACGCTCTGCCGAATCTCTGCGACTGAAGGAGCAATCGTCGGGTTCGGGAGCGACGAACTCGCCGCCGGCGGCGCGTTCTGAGAAAGCAGAGTTTTCTCGGCGGCTACCGAATCAAACGGCACGGCCCCCGTGATCATGATGATGATCGACAAGCGCATTACTGAACGCATGGCCTGCGCCTCCCAAGTCGTGATAAACTCGAGCGCAGTATAGCCGTAGATTCAGCGGCAAAAAACCAAGAGTGCGGATGCAAATTCCAGGGTGCCGACCGCAACCATGTCCGCTAAACTCGCGCGCAGCAAGTCGAACGAGACGGTACGACGGCCCGCTACCGAACGACGTCCCACTCCTTGCGAATGGAACGGTTCATGAACACATAGCCGAAGCAGGCGACCGCCCATTCCCAAAGGAGTCGAGGCCAGCCGATCTTGTGAGCTCTCCGCCCGGTATGCAAGACATGAAGATCGGGCCGCATTCGCGTCTTTCCCAGCAGCGAAAGGCGATAAAACATGTCGTGATCTTCCGCCGAGACCAGATCTTCGCGATAGCCGCCAAGCTTCCAGAACGCCTCGGCGCGAATCATTTGAAACTCTCCTTGGCAGGCGCCGATGCCCAGAAGATTATTGAAGCAAACAAACACGTAACGGGCCGTGCCGAAGACGAGTTTGTCCATCCAATTTGCTAAGTCAGGCTGTACCTTCAACGCGACGGTGAGCCCCATGAGGCGATCGTCTTGCCGAAACAATTCCATAAGGCCGTGAAAAAACCGCTCAGGGTCCGGCACGCCGACGTCGGCGTCCATAAACACCAGAAACTCTCCCCGGGCGTGCCGCGCCCCGAGGTTTCTACCGCCGGCAATCGTTTGACGCGCGTCGCCCCGATAGACCACGACGTGATCGGCATATTGTCGCGCGATTGCAATCGTCGCATCGGAGCTATTGCCGTCGGAAACGACGACCTCGCAGTCGGGCACTCGCTGGAGCGACTTTAGCGTCTTCGCTAAGTACGCTTCTTCATTTTTGGTGGGAATGATTATCGAAATCATGGCCTTCGCAACGCCTATCGAAATAACCGAGAACACCCGTTGTAGGGGACGACTACCAAGATAAATCGGCCGCGGCTGGGATCGAGAACAATAAAACTGGCGCCGCGAAACGGCCCACCGGGCTCAGCAGAGCCGACCGCTCAATCTCAAGCTTCGTGCGAAATGCCCGGAGAACGCGAAGGCTACCCGCCGCTGACCGGCGGAATGCAAGCAATTTCTTTGGCGTCGTCGATCGGCATGAGATCGCGGGCATACTCCGCATCGACGGCGAACAAAAGATGCCGAGCCGCAGGCGCCAAGGCCGGAACCGCCGCTAGCAATGCATTGCGAACGTCGGCCACGACGGCATTGGGCGGAACTTCTAGCTCGATCGACTCGGCGCCGGCGGCCTGCTTGGCGACGGCGAACAACTTCACGCGCACTTTCATGTGACGGTGAGCTCCCGACTGCGTTGCGCCAGCAGTTGATCGAGTTCCGGCATCAATCGGTACGAAAGCGCCAAGAGCTTGAGGGGATGAATCGTCGGCTTGCTGGTCCCCTGCTCCATCTGCATCTTGCAGGCGCTGCATTCCGTCGTGCCCGCCGTCCAGTCGGCCTCGCGCACGGTGGAGATCAGGTCCCAACCGGCGCGAATGCTGTTGCGGAAATTCTCCTTTTTCAAGCCGAACGAACCGGCCATGCCGGAACAACCTTTTTCAACCGATACCACGTTCAGCCCCGGCACGAGTCGAAGCAACTGCGCGCCGGGCGAACCGGTTTCCAGCGCCTTCATGTGGCAAGGCTGATGGTAGCCGACCACGGCATTCACGGGCTTAAAATCGAGCTGCAATTTGCCGGCCGTATGCATGCTCCAAAGGTATTGGCACGCCTCCATCGTATTGTCGGCGACCAGCTTCGATTCCTCATCGTCGATCAACTGGGGGTATTCGATCTTCAAGCAGAGCGCCGCGCTCGGCTCGGCCGTGACGATGGTGTATCCCTGGCGAACCGCCTCGGCCAGCAACGAGATGTTTTGCTTGGCCGTCTTTCGCGCTAGTTCGGCCGCGCCGAGCGAGATCATGGCGATGCCCGACTGCCCTTGATTCGGCGGAATGAACACCGAGACGCCGTTGTGCTCGAAGACCGCCACGAGCGACTCTGCGAGTTGCGGATCGTGATAGTTGGCGTAGCTGTCGACGAAAAACAGCACCTTGCGCCCGGCGTTGCGCGACGGCTTCATCAACTGTCGCGTCTTCGCGCGCCGCATGAACACGCGCGAGGTGAACCGCGGCAACTTCCGCGCATGGGCGATGCCGATCAATTTCTCGAGCAACCAGCGAAACTGTCGATTGCCGATCAGCCAATTCGCGAGCGGCGCGCTGAGCGAACCGGCGGCCCCGAGAATGTCGTAACGCGTGACGAGCCACTCGGCCATTTTGAGCCCGTTGCTCGACACGTAAGCGGCCTTGGCCTCGAGCATCAGCCGCGGAATATCGACGCCGGCCGGACACTCAAGCCGACACTGCTGACAATTGACGCACAGATCGGCGACCGCCTTGAACTCGTCGGTCTTGACGCTTTCCGGATCCAGTCGGCCGGTGAGCAAAGAGCGCATGAGATTCGCCTTCGCGCGCGGCGAAGCTTCTTCCGCCGGAGCAAAGCGAAAGATCGGGCACATGCGCACGTCGGCGCTTTGCGCGCGACAGACGCCGCAACCGTTGCAACTATTCGCGGTTTGCAGAATATCTTCGGGCGACCAAGTCAACTGCAACTTAATCAACTCGCGTTCGGCGTCCGGCGCGGCCTGTTCTTCGGAGTCGATCGGCGCCGCTTCCGCCGTGAGCGGGCGAAGGTCATGAGTCAGCGTCGGCAGAGAATCACCCACGATCTTGCCGGGATTCATGATTCCGCGAGGATCGAAGATCTGCTTCACCTCTCGAAAGACGTCGCAGAGATCGCCGTATTGGCGGCGCATGAACGGCGTGCGCGACAGACCGTCGCCGTGCTCTCCGCTAATGGTGCCGCCGACTGCTAAGACGACGTCGTACAACTCCGACGCCAGTCGATCCATGAGCGCCACGTGCGCAGGATCGGCCAAATCGAGAAAGGGGCGCACGTGCAACTGCCCATGACCCACGTGCCCGAAAAGCGATGCCGTCACATGATGCCGCTTCAAAACGTTCTGAACTTCGATGAGCACCATGGAAAGCGCTTCCGGCGGCACGGCGAAGTCTTCTACAAACGGCAGCGGGCGGGTGGAGCCCTTCATACCGTGCAACAGCGGCGTAACCTCGCGCGGCAACTGCCCGAAGATCGCGATATTCTCCGGACTTAGCGCCTGGCGCGCCTCAAATGCCAACGCCTTGCGATTCTTAATTTGGTCGACAATGCGACGCAATTTCTCGCGCACCGCCGTCGGATCGTCTCCCTCGACCTCGACGAGAAGAATCGCTTCGGTTTGCGCCGGAATCAGCGTTTCGTAGCGGGGATCGACCTCGCGCGCCAGGCTCAAGTGCCGACGATCCATCAAGTCGCAGGCAATCGGCTCCAATTCGACGACGTCATGCACGGCTCGAGCGGCATTATCCATCCGTTCAAACATGAGCATCGCGAGGCCCGTGTGACGCGGTAGCGGTTGCACGGCAAGCGTCATCTCCGTGATCACCGCCAAGGTGCCTTCGCTGCCCGAGATCAGGCCGGCGAGATCGAGCGTATCGTCACGTAACGCGTCGAAGACGGCATAGCCGCTACGATTTAGGCGCGATTTCGGCCGAGACCGTTCGATCAGTTGGGCGTTCTTGCGAAGCAGAACGACGAGGCGATTGATCAGATCGCGCTTTCGTTCGTCAGGATCGCGGCTCACGCCGTCGACGAGCGGCTCACGTCCGACGTCGAGCCTGGTACCGTCGGCCAAGACGATGCGCAAACTGCGAATCTGCCGGCGGGCGGAGCCGTACTTCAACCAATGCCGACCGGAGCCGTCGATTGCGACGACGCTGCCCATCGTCGTGACGGCGCTATTCGCCGGATCGGGACCGAACAGCAAGCCGCGCTTACGCAAGGCGGCATTCAGCCGTTCATGCACGACTCCCGGCTGCAAGCGCACCGTGTCGTCGCCGATCGAAAGAATTTGCCGCATGTGCGCGGAAAAGTCGAGCACCAGCCCCCGACCGAGCGATTCGCCGGCCAAGCCCGAGCCGGCTCCGCGCGGATGGAGCGGAAGCGCGTTTTCGTCGCAATAACGCAGGAAGGCGACGACGTCGTCGGTCGACTTCGGTCGTACTACGCCCAGCGGGAGCACCTGAAACAGACTGGCGTCCGACGCATAGAGTTGCAGGAAGACGTCGTCGCAACGAACATCGCCGGCGATGAGTCCGCGCAGATCTTCCTGAATGCGTTGACGCTGTGGATCCATCAAGAGAACGTGCGAGGTTCAGGGTTCAGGGTTCAGGGTTTGCGACGGTATGTCTCATTAAGCCCCGATGCTCGTGACCGGGAGCAGGCACCACGCAATCTCTTCACGCTCCATGCTACGGCTGCGCGGCTTGGCGAGACTGCCGCTGCGCTGCGGCAGCGGCTTCGCGCAACCGGATCTCTTGCTGGCGATATCGTTCGTGTGTCTCTAAGTTGAATTGCTCGTGATTATCAAGACCGCCGAGCCCGCGATATTGGGCGTCGCAGCGATAGCAGTTCAGACAGTTGGGCACGGCGAAATAGAGCGCTACGTCGATCAGCGCCGTTGCGAACAACACGCCGAACGTCCAATAAGGCAGGTAGAAGTACCACGTAACGCAACTCACGACGAACCCGAGTACGACGATCGACACGCCGACCCGCTGCGAGAAATCCTTGCGGATAAACAACTCCGTGCTCGGGCAGACCAGACACTGCTCCAACCGGCCGTCGTGGTATGCTCCCGGCGGCACAACCATCTCGCCGCGGCATTCCGGGCAAACGACCGCCGCGGCGCCTTCGGGCACTTCGACCCGAACGGAATGCTGGCAGCGAGGACAAGCAAAGGCGACGTTCATAGACTTATGGCGAGTGTGAGACGCGAGCCGACATCGTTTATTGTCGTGCGCGATGCAGAGGTTTCATAGGGGGTAGAGCCGACCCGACGTCAGCAATTGGCCGACGAGTTCTCCGAGAAATGTCGTAATTACGGCGACATAGAGCATTCCCGTGGCCGCTTGGGTATTGGGAATCTTCAGCGTGCTGTAGGTCATGACGACGAGCACGGCCGTGCCGCCCATGCCTGCCAACCAGCGCATGGCAAGCATTATTTGCTGGGCCGCCTCAAGCGGAGTCCCCTCCGACCATTGGCCCCACAGGCCCACGCCGGATACCACGATGCGCACCGCCACCGCTGCGCCCAGCAGCAGAGTCAACCGTATGAGGGGCTGCATCCGCATGCCGGGGGCGTTGAGATACCAATGCCCTAAGAGCATCGCCGCCATGGTGACTCCCAGCAGTGCCCCGGCCGCAATGGTATCGGCTTGCCCAAGCAGCAGCCAAAACACGGGCTTCGCGGCTTCACCGAATGTCGACGGCGTCGCGTATAGCGCACCGACGAGGTCCAACGCTCCCAGCAGCACCAACGTTGCAATGCCTGCCCGCGGCTTCTCGTAGAGCCAGCACGCTGCGCCGACGTAGCTCAGTACGACGGCGGCCGTCGCCGGCCAAGTCGGCAAGAGCGAGGCTTCGACCGCGCCGCTGAACGCCACGAGGGCAACGAGCAGATTCATCCCGAGCAACACGTAGAGGTTGTTCCGGAAGTAGCCGCTCGTCACCTGACGCGGCGAGGTAACGGCCATGGCCGCGGCCATGCCGAACGAAAGTCGGTAGAGAAATTGAACGAGAAGTAGCACGCGCGCTCTACGGCTTCCCGTTGTAAATCAACGTCATGATCTCGGAACGGCTCGACAAATGCGAGCGGAAGATCCCCCGCATCGCCGAAGTCACGCACATGCTTCCCGGCTTGCGGATGCCCCGCATGGTCATGCAGGAATGCGTCGCTTCGATCACCACGGCCACGCCCTTGGGATTCAACTCCTGAACCATCAGGTCGGCGATCGTTTCCGTCATCCGCTCTTGCACTTGCGGGCGTTTCGATACCACCTCGACGACCCGCGCCAATTTGCTCAAGCCGAGTACCTTGCCGCCGGGGATGTAGCCGATGTGCGCCTTCCCTAAAAACGGCAGCAAGTGATGTTCGCACATACTGTTGAAGCTGATGTCCTTCACTAGTACGACTTCGTCGTACTTCTCGGTAAACACCTTTTGCAGGTGCAAACGAGGGTCCTCGTGGAGCCCGCGAAACATCTCGGCATACATCCGCGAGACTCGGGCCGGTGTTTCCAGCAGGCCTTCGCGGTCGGGGTCTTCGCCTACCGCCGCCAAAATTTCGCGAACGGCACGCTCGATCCGTTTGAGATCGACGGGAGCCCCGGAGGCCGTCGTCGGCACGGCGGCGTCCAGGCCGTCGTCACCATCGCACGAAGGGCCCCGGCAATGTGAGTCATCCGACATAACTTCCCCGGCGACAACAGTTTGAAGGGCGTCAAACCCTCCATTCTAAATGCGGCAGGAAGAGGGTCAAGGACGCAGAACATTGCCTGCAATCCCACCCGTGATCATTCGAAAGGCGCGATTAGTCGGCCACATCGACTTTGTCATCCCGCGTCGCCATGCGTAACAGCAACATCAAGTCGATCTGTTCGTTGAGAAACTGAGCCGAGCCGTCGGCCATGAGAACATAGGCCCCGCCGGGATGCGCGGAGTTTGCCGGCTGATTGTGCCCGGGCCCGTAGCCTTGCGGCGGATACGGCGGCAACGGCGGCGGCGGGTCGCCCTCCTTCGCCGGGCGCGGAGCCGGCGGGTCGACCACAATGCCCTTCTTCTTGATGTCGTGCGTGTTTAGCGGATAGCGAATGGTCGTGATGTTCCAGCATCGCTCGGAGCCGTCGCCGTTGACGCCGGGATGCGAAGCGCGAGGCTCACGATAGTCGCCGTACGTTCCCATGAACGCCCCCTTCGGCCAAGCGCTGCGCAGGTCATAGAGATCGGGCGGATCAAGCGTCTTATCAACGGCATATCCCGACTGTTCGACGACGATGATCGTTTTCGATTTTTGATCAAACACCGCGGCGCTCTGAATACGCGCGTTCGGCGGAAAGACGCCGGAGCCGGAGAGGATGCCCCACTTGCCGTCTTGCGTGTTGCGGCCGGCCGGCTTGTCGGTCGGCTGCGTGATATTGCCGTCGCGCAAGTCCGGAGCGCTTCCGGCCACGGCCGCGTACATCGGCACGGCGATTCCCTGCGGCGCGCGATCCGTGAGCAACCTGCGCGTGGCCTCGGAAAGGTGACGAAGCGGATCGTTGAATTGCGGCAACGGGCTTCCGGGGCAGAAGAACAGGCTCACCTGATAGCCGTCGGCCCAAACGATATTCGGGTTGCCGAACGAGTCCGCAAAATCCGCGCGGTTCCGGACATTCGTCCACTTCGGCAGATGATCGGCCCCTTCGGCATGCGGCAGGATGTCAATCCACCACGATACTCCGGCCGACTTATCCGCGGCATGATAGCCGGAGCCGTTAGGATATGCGCTCGAAGGATCATTGGATCGATAACGATCGATCGCCGCTCCAATCTTGCGCAAGTTACCTTGGCACGTCATGTTGCGCATGCGCTCGCGCATGTACATCATCGCCGGGAACCCGACGCCGAGCACGACGCCGATGATGACCAGCACGACGACGGCGTCTTTGATCGAGAATCCGCGGCGTGCGGCCCTATGTCGCACGCAACGGCCCGCAGAAAGTCCAAAAACAATTCTCATGGTGCATCCGCCTCAGAAGCCTCGTCGGGCTCCGAGCGAACATTCACGCCTCACACAGGCTTTGAGCGTCGCCCCCGACGCTCAACATTATCAATCACGGCCGACGACGTGTCACGAAAATTTAACACGGTCCTCGCCAATTCCTCACGACGCCGACGCGACGTTCAAGCCTTCGTTACCTGCGGTTTGCGAGGTGCGTGCGTGCCGCACCACTTCACGAATGGCATCGCGCAAGCCCGGGCGTATCGTGGCATGGTACGCAGAGCCTTCCGGCAACCCGGCGACCAAACGACGGTGCGCCTTGCCGAGATTGTGATAAGGCAACGACGGCACCAGATGATGCAGCGCATGGTAACGCATCCCCAGCGGCGCCCATACTTCCGTAAGCAGCGGCTGACCGGGAATCGTATACGAGTCCAGGATTTGATCCCGATAGTCCATCGGCTCGCCATCGCTCAGATAGCGGTGCGCGCCGAGCGTACGCATGTAGTTGATCACGCTTATGGAAACGAACACCGCGTAGAGCTGCGGCAGGAGTTGCCACGGCACGATGCCGACGCCGATGAGCGAGAAGAGGGTCGCGCCGTACAAGAAACAGCAAGTTTCCAGAATGCGCGCAGCGCGCCATTCCGCGGGATCAGTCGGGAGCGGCCTGCGGTAGTTCCAATTGATCGCCGTCACGGCGCTTGAGCGAGCCCACGCCCAATCGCGAATCGTCGGGCTAAACCACGTGAACGGGGTGAGAACGATGAACCGCGCGATTCCAAATAACGGCACGAAGAGCGCCTGCAGGAAGTACTTGGCTATGTCGAGCTTGGTTCCTCGCCCCAGCGGCAAGTATTCGGAATCGTCCAGCGTGCCGTAGTGATGGTTGACGTGATGAAAGCGGTGATCTTCGTACAAATACGAAGGCATCAGAAAGGGAATGCCGCAGAGCGCATTCCACACGACGCGAAATGCCCGAAACGTCCCCTCGCGAAAGTGCGTGAGCTCGTGCGTAAATACCGTAGCACGATAGAACAGCACTACCGCGGCGACGTATCCCAAGGCGCGTAGGGGCCAGGGGTATTGAGGACCGGTGAAGAACCAAAGTCCCGCCTGCCCGCAGGCGATGGTGACGAGAAAATCGGTCCAATAGATCCGCGGGTTCGGCTCAATCAGATCCTTGATCAAGTTGCGAACTTCGCGGATAGCCAGGGGATATTCCGAAACGGTCGTCGCGTTTGTCATGGAGCTGGGTGCCTACTGTGAGCGAATCCGCAGCCACGACATATGCTCGCAGCGGCAAGACTCTTATAATCAGGGTTCCAACTACCAACCACACAGTGCAAGCGGTGCGCCGCGAGGACGCGCGCCGTAAACTTGGATGCCCGGGCGCGGCTGCTCTGCTCAACGCACGAGCAAGGTGGGCGTTCCGCGCGCAATACCCATAAAATATTATGCGCGGTAAATCAGCTTCAGGTCGGGCTTTGTGACAGAAGAATCGACTCGCGAACTTCGGCAGTTGAATTAGGTGAAACGTTGCCCGCAAACTTTACCGAAACCTCCGAACTATGGTGGGGCAGGGCAACTTGTGCCGCCCCGAAAGCGAGACTCTTTCTTTTTCCCTATGCGGGCGGCGGCGGCCGCGTGTTTCA
>CAZWDN010000068.1:0-19003 GCA_964633125.1 uncultured Pirellula sp.
CGCAAAACGGGACGTCGCCGCGGCTTTTCAAGCCCACGCGGCCTTCGTCGCCGGCGACGGCGCGGCGGCCGCCGCGCCTGCGCTTCGCGCGGCGCTGCTCGAAGTCGCGCAGTCCGCTGCGCAGGGGGCGCGCTTCGTCGCCGCGGCGACCAAAGCGGAAACCGGCGAACCCGACGGCCCTGCGCTCCGGTTCGCGCCGCTCACGACGACGGAAGGTTCGGCCGTTGAAGCGTTGCGCGGCGCGGTGCTCACAACGATCGTCGGCGGCACAGCGTACGCCTTCGACGGCGCCGACGGCAAGCTTCTTTGGCGTCGCACCGTCGGCTTTGATTCGATTCTCCCTCCGCAACGCATCGGCGCGGCGGCGACGGCCGACACTCTGCTGCACGATTCCATTCGCCGAGAGTTTCTCATCGTCGATACGGCGACCGGCGCATTACGCCGGCGATTCGCCGTTCCGCAGAACGGTTCGGAGGCGAACCCGCGCAGTTGGGCCGCCGTTCACGACCAGCGACTCTATCTCACGCTCGCTTCCGGTAGGCTCCACGTTTTCGATCTCACCACCGGCACGTCGACCGGCTACGTGGAATTCCCGCAGCCTTTGCAGCAAGCGGCGGCCCTCGATCCGCGCGGACGCGTCCTCTATCAAGTCGCCGACGACGGCGTCGTCTACACGCTGGCGACCGCCGATCTACGCGTGCTGGAAAGCGCCGTCCTCGGCGAAAGCGGCGACGCGACGACGGCCCCGTTCGGCGTCGGCTCCTACCTATTGCTCTTCGAACGCCGCGGCGATGCCGGCCGGATGCTCGTCTATGAAATCGACCGCGAAGGGCTCAAGCCCAAGGCGATCGGCCGTCACGACTTTGCGACTTACGTCCCGCTGAGTCCCGTGACGTCGCAGCGCTACGTGGCGACGGTCGACCTGGCCGGCACCCTTAAAGTTTTCGACTTCTCGGCGCGGGAAGCGGATCTGGTCGTAAAACCCGTCGCCGAATATCGGACGGCCGGCGACAAGCAATTGCGCTATCTCAGCTTCCAAGGAACGCAACTTTGGGTCGCCGGGAATCAGTTGGAACGATTGGAGTTGCAGACCACGCTGGGAAAACTATCGCAGGTGCGCGCCTACGTTCCGCGCAGCCACGCGCTGCAAGCGCCGCTCGTGACGGCGGATCACGTGATCTACACCTATCGCGACGGCGACCGCCGCGGCGCGAACGTGGCCGCGGTCGTAAAAGCCGACGGCCAAGAACCATGGACGGCTCGGTTCGGCGTTCCGGCGGCGACCGCTCCTCTTGTGACCAACGACGGCCGACGCATCCTGTTCGCCGCCGACGGTATCGATCTTGCACAATTTGAAATCGCATCGTCCGCCGCCGACGACGACGGCGTCGTCTCCGGCACACTTCCGAGCCGACTCGTGCGCGGCGTTTCGCGTTTACTCGGACCGCCGCTGACGACCGACGCCGACACGATCGCCTTGCCCGTCGTCAACACCGTTCCGGCTCAAGCCGGATCGCCCGGTGCCTTAGGTTCGACGAACGAAAAGTCCGCGTTGCTCTTGTTTCGAAAAGGTACGGACCCGAGCGCGGTATCGCTTTCCTCCGACGACCAACCTCCCGCCGGCGAACCGTCCGTGTTTCAGGGCGGAGCCTTGGTGCCGACTTCGCTCGGCCCCTTGCGTTGGCTGCCGCTCACCGAGAAGGCCGCGGAGATTGCTCCCTTTCAGCCGCCGCTGATCGCCGGCACGAAGACCGAATGGACCCGAGCCGAGGTCGCCGGAAATTCGATCGTCGTTTCCGATCGGCGTACGCATCTTTACCATCTGCGATTGCAACAATCGCCGACGCCGCACTTCGAGGCCGCCGGGCAGCTTTCGCTCTCGCGCGCCCTCGTCGGCAACCTCGCCGTCGTCGGGACGATGGTCTACGCCGTCGATTCGGCACACACGCTGCAAACCTTCAAGCTTCCCGATCTCGCGGCGGGCCCGACGTGGGACTTACCCGAAGCTTGCCTATGGAACGGGCCGGTAGCGTCCGGCAACTTGGTGTTTGTCGCTACGAGCGAGCCGGAAGGATTGAACTGTCGAGCCTTCGACGAGCGCGGACAACTTGTGTGGGAACGGCGTTTGCCGGCCGGAACGTTGCCGCCGGTTGTCGCGGGTGATGCCGTTTTTATCGCCGACGACCGCGGCGGTATCGCACGCCTCAACGCCGCCGACGGACGCGAAGCGAAGCGCATCGAAACCGGCTTGGCCGTTACGCACGGCCCGGTCGTCAGCGGCGACACGCTACTCGTCACCACGGCCTCGGGCGAACTTGTGGAGTTGGCGCACCCGTGATGCCCCGCATGCGACCGCCGCGAACAATGCCGGACGACCGCCGATTTTCGGCGGCGCAAATTGCGAGCGCGCCGACGGCGATTGTCCTCTGGTGCCTGCTTCGCGTAGCCGCGGCGGGCCAAGCGCCGCCGCCCGCCGCCGACAATCCGTTCGCCACTCCCGCCGAGAAAGCCGCTGCTTCGGCGGCAGCGCCGCAGGCGGCCGACAATCCGTTTGCCACGCCGGAGGAGTTAGGAATCGCGCGGCCGTCGCTGCTCATGAATCGTGAACCGCTCGACGTCGTCGTGTTGAAGGAACGGCCGCCGCGTGAAGAAGAGATATTGCCGTTAGACGCTTCCCAACGCAAGGCTCTCGCAGCCGGCGATCCGAACGCGTTGCTTCGTGTTCGCTTGCGTTCCGATCCGCATTCGGAATACTTCCTCGTTCACCGAGACATCGTCGAGATCCGGTTTTTTGAGAATCGCGTTCTCCAGGAGGCGGCCGCGCTGGCGAAAAGCGGTCGATTCGACGACGCGTTCGAAGTCTTTACGTTCTTGCGACAGCGCTATCCGACGTTAATCGGCTTGGCCGAGGCCGAACAAGAGTCGGTTATCCTTGAAGCGCAACAAGAACTTGCGCGGAAGCGGTGGGAAAGCGCTCTGGCGTTGTCTTGGCGATTAAACGAATTGAAGCCGAGGCATCCGCGCCTCGTCGAGATTCTACCCCCGGCGATCGAGGGCGCCGTTACGGAGCGATTGTTGCGAAACAATCCGACGGCGGCGCGGCGCGCCGTGGAACAATTGACGACCTTCTTTCCCGGAAATCCCGTAACGGTTCGTTTACAGAAGCAGTTGGTCGAAACGGCCGCCTCGCACTTGGAACAGGCGCGCAAGTGCGCGGCCGAGCAAGATTGGGGACGGGCGCAAACGCTGCTCCATACGGCGCTCGCGCTCGCCCCCGATTCCCAACCGGCCCAAACGCTGTTGGCCGAGGCCGTGGCCAAATATCCGCGCGTGATTGTCGGCGTCGGGTCCTCGGCCGCCACCACAGGTTCCGCAGCATCTCGCGGTCGAAGTTCGCCGTTCGGCGACGATTGGTCGGAACGCCGCATCGCCGGACTTCTTACGCCGCCGGCCTTGGAACTGGCCGCGACGGTCGACGGCGCATCGCTCGAATACCGCAGCGGCTGGGCCCGCTGGACGACGAACCCGCGCGACGATGCGTTGCACGAATTACAGGTTCCCGCCGGTTCCGCCTATCGCACGGCCGCGGCGCTGCTGGCCGCCGGAGATCCGTCGTCGGCGACTTTCCGTCCGGCCTGGCTTGAGCGACAAGTTCGCATCGCGGTGCGCGACGACGACCACATCGATTTGGAATTCGCCCAACGGCATCCGCGAACGGAAGCGCTGGCGGCGGCGGTTTTGGAAGACGCCGTCGCGGCGGGCATTATCGCCGAGCCGACCCATTCGAACTATGCGCCTCGGTCGGACGCGTCGACCGAGGCGGGACACTCTCGCTTCGTCCGCGCTTCCGCAGGGAAACCGGAAGCCGTCGCGACGGCGACGCAGCCCGTGGAAATCGCCGAACGACGTTTCGCCGACGAAGACGCCGCAGTGGCGGCGCTGCGATTCGGCGAGGTCGACGTCGTGGACCGCATCGCTCCATGGCATCTCGCGGGGCTGCGTGAAACTCGCGACGTGCGACTCGTACGTTATGTCCCGCTGTCGGTACATTGCCTGTGCATTCGCTCCGACCATCCGTTGCCGGCCAAACAAGAGTTTCGTCGCGCGTTGCTTTACGCTCTCGACCGCGAGGCGATTCTGAGAAACCACCTGCATATCGCCGACGCAGCCGACGGCTCGCGGGCGGCGCGCGGCGTTTTCAGTTCCGGCAGGTCTCCTGAAGATCCGTTGGGCTACGCGAATGATCCGGCGATTACCCCGCGAGCCTACGATCCCCAAGCCGCGTTCATTCTGGCTCGGCTCGCCATGCCGCCCGATGCCGCCGCGGCGCTGCGCTCGCGGCCGCTCATTTTGGCGCATCCACCGACCGCCGTCGCCGCGCGGGCTTGCGAACAAATTCGACTGCAATGGTCGCGCATCGGCGTGGCCGTCGAGCTGCGAGCATTGACTTCGGGCGCGCAACCCGACGAAGAAGCCGACTTCATCTATACGGTCGTCACGGCGCCGGAACCGCTCATCGACGCCGAACGGCTCTTCGGCACCGGCGGCATCATTCCGACGGCCGAACGCACCCTCGCAGGTCCGCTTCGACGGTTGGCCGACGCCGCGACGTTTGCCGAGGCCCGCTCGGCGCTATTTGACGTTCAGCGCGTCGTGCATGAGCAGACGCTCGTTCTGCCGCTCTGGCAGTTGAACGAATACGCCGCGCGGCGCACGCGCGTGACCATGAGCGCAACTCCTCCTTTAACGCTCTATCAGTTCGTCGCCCAATGGCGCACGACGGCCGGCGTCAACGAGCCGTTGCCATGATGCGCTCGCCCGTTTCACATCGCGCCGGCCGGTTGCTGATGTTCACGGCGACGATGATCGTCGTGCTGATCGCGGGAACTCCTTTGCGCGAGGCAAGAGCGGCGAGCGACGTCGCTTGGGCGTGGAAGCCCTACCGTATCGAGATCGCGCTCGTGGCCGCCGATCGTCCCGAAATCACACCTTCCCTTGTTGCCGAAGTCGCGGCGACCGTCGAACGCCGTATTCGGCAAACCTACGGCTCGGCTTGGCAAGCGACGGTCGGTCGCCGCGGAGCGACGGAGAAACTGCACGCCTTGGAAACCCGGCTCGATGCGCTCTCCGTCGAAGATTGGCAAGTGTCGGCGAACGACGCGCCGGACAAGGTGCTGATCGTCGTCTTATCGCACGACGGCTCCACCTACCGCGTGCTCGGACGTGAACTCGACGCCGTGTTAAAATCTTTCGGCCCCGCCGTGGAACGCACCGCAACGGATCGCCGACTCCTCGACGACGCCGTGGAAGACGTGATCTCCGCCGCTTTCCGGCCGGTCGGTCGCGTCATCGACGCGGCCGCGGGGAAGAGCACGATTGAGCTGCGAGCCGCCGGGCTTTTGCCCGAGTCGTCTTGGCCTCAAGTCGCCCGGCTCGGCGACGTGTACTTGCCGATATTGCGAGCCCGGCGACGCGACGGCAGTTATTCCGACACGAAGTCCATTCCTTGGACGCTGCTTGAGATCGAAGACGCCGTCTTGGTCGATGGCCTTGCTCCGCGTTTGACCTGCCGCGTACAAACCGGGCTCATCAATCCCCTCGGCGTGCGGCAGCGGGGACGTAACGAAGCTTGGGTTATCGGAGCCGGCCGTCCGAGCGGCGACACGTTGCTCACCGTGCAGTCGCGCGCAGGCGGCGTTCCCCTGGCCGATTGCGAAGTGTTTTCCCTCGGCGACGCGAAGAGCGCCAACTCGCTCGGACGGACCGATGCGGCGGGCCGACTGCGAATCGAGTCGACCCATGGTCGGGCGTTGTCGCTGATCGTCGCCAGCCGCTTCTTGCCGTTGGCCCGAGTGCCGCTCTTGCCGGGGCTCGATTCCGACGTCACGGTTCCCGTTGCGGCCGACGGACGCCTGCGCGAGGCCGAAGATTGGTTGACCGACTGGCAGACGGAGTTTCTCGATCTCTACATCCGTCGCCGTGCGTTGATGGCCGCCGCCGGCGTACATCTGGAGCGCGGCGACATTCCCGCCGCGCGCACGCTGCTCGCGCAAGTCGATCGCGTCGGGTCGCCGAGTCAGCGCATCGAATCGTTGGAAATTCGCCGTCGCGCGTCGGTCGACGGCGATCCGGCGGCCGCGAAGTTGCTCGACCAACTGTTCACGGAAACGCTGCTCACCGTGCGCGCTCTCGACGATACGACGACGCAACTCGATCTACAGAGGCGCATCGACGAGGGCAAGTAGCATGCCGCCCGCTCCACAGTCCATGCGGGGCTCGCGCTAGCCCGTGAGCATCGTGTAGATCATGCTGATCGCCACTGCCGACAACAGCATCACGACGATCACGGCGCCGACCAGCATCAACATGCGCGAATGGTCGGCCGAATGATGCACGGTATGGCGCGGGAAGGAATTCGATCGGCCAGGAAACGACGGCCAAGTTTCACTGCCGCCGGCGTTGGGATACGTGCCGAGCGACATCTGACTGGTGCTCGCGTCTTGCACATGCTCTTCCAGCGGCTGCACGAGAAAATACGGCTCGGTGTCGCCCAGCGGCGAAGGCGCGGGCTTACGCATCGGCAGCGGCAGCGACGGCACGAACGGCTCCGCGACCAACGTCGAGGGAATCCTTTCGCCTCCCCAGGGCTCCAGCCGCTCGATCACCTCGGCCGCCGAGCCGATCCGATCCTCGGGCCGCTTCGCCATCATGTCGGCGACCACTTCCACAAATTCGTCGCTAAGCTCCGGTATCAAGCGGCGCGGATCGAGCGGCGCCAGTTGGCAATGTGCCCGAGCTTTGTCGCGCAGCGTGCCGCCGGGGAAGGGCACCTTGCCGGTGACGGCGTAGTAGAGCGTGCAGCCGAGCGAGTAGATGTCGCTCCGCTTGTCCAGTTGGTCCGGACGCAGAATCAACTCCGGCGCGAGGTAGTCGGCCGTGCCGACCACTTTACCGCCGTATTGGTCGAGCTGTTCGGGGTCGTTGAAGTAGCCGGCCAAGCCGAGGTCGGAAACCTTCGTGCGGCCGTCGGGCGTCACGAGCAGGTTCGCCGGCTTGACGTCGCGATGAATCAAGCCGCGGCTATGCGCGTGTTCGAGGCCGCGCGCGGACTGACTAATGATCGAGGCGGCCTGTTGCATCGAGAGATGGCCGCCGGCACGGATCAGTCGCCGCAAGTCGGTGCCCGGCACATACTCCGTGACGAGGAAGTGGACGTTGCCGTCTTGGCCGGCATCAAACGCGCGCACCAAGTTTTCATGGTCAAGCTGCGCTTGCGTGCGGATCTCGCGGCGAAAATTCGCAATCGCTTCCGGCGTCGATTTGCTGCGCGGCAACACCTTCACGGCGACGATGCGTCCCATGATCGTATGCTCGGCCTTGAACACCTGGCCCATGCCCCCTTGGCCGATCGAATCGATCACGTGATAGGGGCCGAGATTGAACTTGGTGCGGCCGTTGCGCAGTTGCTCGACCTGCCAAGCGTTTAGCTTGCCGCCGGCGACGAGCTTGGTTCCCAACTGTTCGTCGGAGATCGCGTTGCTCTTGAACTCGGCGCGCAAGTCCGCCAACGTCTGATCAAGCTCTTCTTGCGTGATCAGGCCGGAGGCGACGGCCGAACGTTGCAACTGCGACTTCTGCATAAACTTCCAAAATAACGTCGATTGCGCACCCGCGCCAAGGTTATGCCGGACGTCGAATCCCGCGGAATCGCGGTTTCACTAGCTTCGACGCACCGATTCGTACCCTAGTTCCCGCCATGCGGCGGGGGCGGGGGCTTCGATCGTGAGCATTTCGTCGCGCGTCGGGTGACGAAAGCGAATGCTCCGCGCGTGCAAAGCAATCCCCTCGGCAATGGCCCGTCGGCTGCCGTACCGACGATCGCCGACGATCGGCCAGCCGCGGGCCGAAAGTTGCACGCGAATCTGATGCTTCCGTCCCGTCTCCAACGCTACCTCCAAGAGAGATCCGGACGCCGCACGCTCTAAGCAACGAAACCGGAGCGACGCCTGTTGTGCCTTCTCTTTCGCGCGCGGCGGCAACGCCTCGACGTCGACCGTCGTCATCCGCCCGGCGTCGGCGTCTTCGGCGAGCCAATCAACGCAATGTCCTTCGTCGGGAGGCGGCGGCGTCGACGGTTGCCAAGCGACGGCGCTCCAGTAGATCTTCTCGACCGACCGCTCGCGAAACTGCTCGTTGAGCCGCGCCGCCCCTTTCGAGGTGCGCGCCAAGACGAGTACGCCGGATACGTCGCGATCGAGCCGGCTTACGACCCCCACGAACACATTACCCGGCTTCGCATACTTCTGTTTCAGATAACGCTTGGCCCATTCGACGGCGCTCGGCTCGTCGGGCAGCGCGCCTTGCGAAACCATGCCGGTCGGCTTATTCAGCACGAGCAGGTGGTTGTCTTCGTAGAGCACTGCGGGATTCATCGTGACCAAGGCCGAAAAGGGTAGCGTGCCGCGACTCATCCCTACTCATAGGACGAGCGTAAGCCGTCTAGTATACTTCCCATTCGCCGTCGCAGTACCGGCGTCGTCGATTCGTCATTCCCGTAAGCGTGAGTGGTTATGTCCGTGTTTGCTCGAAAGTTGACGCTGGCCTCCGGTTCGCCGCGGCGCAAGCAATTGCTCGCCGAGCATGGCTACCATTTCGACGTACTCGTTCCTTCGGAAGCGGCCGAATGCGGCGTTTGCAGCGGCGAATCGCCGCCGGAGCTGGTCGCACGGCTCGCCTATCAAAAGGCGCTCGACGTTTCCACGCGGACCGGCCCGGCGCTGATCGTCGCTTGCGACACCATGGCGGAATGCCACGGCCAACTCCTCGGCAAACCGCGCGATGAGCAACATGCCCGAGCCATGCTTACGATGCTCTCCGGCCGCGAGCATCGAGTCTATAGCGGCCTCTGCGTGTGGGACGTTCCCGGGGGTGAACCGCTGGTCGAGGTCGACCGCACGACTTTGCGCATGGACGTGCTCGCGCCCGATCAGCTCGACGAATATCTCGCGTCGGGCCAGTGGGAAGGCAAGGCCGGCGCGTTCGGCTATCAAGACGGCTACGACTGGCTGCACATCGTCGAAGGAAGCCCGTCAAACGTCGTCGGCCTGCCGATGGAATTGCTCGCCAAGATGCTGGAGAAATTGTAGGGAACGCCCTCCACGGCGTTCCCTACAAACTCAGCGCCGCAAACAGCGACGCCAGTAGATAAATCGCCATCAGCGTCCACCAGGCGAGCTTTGCCGGGGCGCTCTCGCCGATGAACCAGCGCGAGACCAAGGCCATGAACAGCGCCGCGGCGCCGGCTGTTCCCGCAAACACGGCGCGCGGCAGTTGCGCCCCGACGGCGAACACGACCGACGCCAACGTGAAGATGAAGAGCAGTCGCCGGAGCGTGAAACGTTGCGGGTCGGCCAAGCGACCGATGATTTGATCGGCCGCCCGTTGCTCTTGCGACAACCGCTCGGCGTGCTGGGCGAGCAAACGAGCCCCGCGCGTCGGCGGTTGCCCGGCTTGCGGCGCCATGGAATAAGGCTCGGCCCCCGGCCCCTCGGCGTCGTGCGCGGCGACGATCTCCTGCCAGGTGTCGGCGTCGATGCGATACGGAGCATGCGACACCTCTTCTCCCAACGCATACTCGTCGGCCGCCTCCGGATTTGGGCGGGCTTGCTTCACGTCGGACCAATGCGCGACGGGCGGTTCGACGGGATACGCGTCGTCCGTTGGTTGCGGCATCGGGCTGGGAAAACGGCGTTCTTCCATGGCAACGGCTATTCTAAACCGCGCCTCGATCTCGGCTATCGAGATAGCGGGTATGCGCCGAAAGGTAGCAATCGCGAATCAGAGCCGTGGTTTGCTCCGTCGAGAGAAACTGCTCGCTGAAGCCCGGCACGGCGGGATCAACGGCAAATCGGGCCGCGTTGACGAAGTGTGAAATCAAATCTCGCGGGTCTTCATGGCCGACGGCGAAGCGGATCGTGGTCGGCGAAATGCCGGCCTCGGCGAGTTGCGTCGCCCCCAACTCCGAGTGCGTCGTCAACGCCGGGCAACTGACGATGGTGTTCGTCTGCCCCAGGCTGATCATGTGCCCGAAGGTCGGCGAAAGATTATCGAAGAATCGTTGGAACGCCTCGCGCGGCACTCCTTCCATGTCGATGGTGAAGAGCGGCGCGGGCAATCCGAGGTACAATTGTTCGCGGCAGAGCGCCGCATTTTCGTTCGTTTCGACGGCGTTGCAATGTACGCGGAGCGAGGGATGCGCGGCGAGGAAGCGCGCGAGAATTTCCGTATTGATGCACTTGGCGAGCATTCGCAATTCCAGCGTATGCACGCCTTGCAGCACTTCAAACGCCGCGTCGGCGTTGAGAAACGCCCCTTTTACATAGTAGACGTTCCAAAACAAGGTTTCGTTCCACGCTACGCCTCCGGCGGATTCCCCCTTCGGCAAAAACATGTCTTCGTTGCGCCCGATGACGACGCCGGCGATCACCGACCCGGTGCCGGAGAGGTCTTTCGTGTAGCTGTGGATCACGAAGTCGGGCCGTTCGGTCGGCTCGGCGCGCTGCAGCGGGCGAAAGAGAAACGGCGTCCCGACCGTGGCGTCGAGCAAAACGCGTAGCCCGCGCTCGTGCGCCGCGCGGCAGATGCCCGGCACGTCGAGCACGTAGCCGTGCGGATTGCAGGGGCTTTCCAGGTAGACGTACGCCTTGCGGCCGGCGGCAAATCGGTCCGCATATTGCGACTTGGCACGGTCGTACCCGGCGAGAAATTCGTCGACGCCGTAACCGTCGAAGCTCACGACGCCGATGTCGAGGTTCGAGCTCTTGGCGTACCAATCGTGAATGAGTTGATGCGCGCCGCCGTAAATATGCCGGCTGGTGATGAGCACGTCGTCGCGGCCGAGTACGTGGGCCAGCACGCCGTCGATGGCCGCCATGCCGGAGTTAAAATTCCAAGCGAAGTATTGATCCGTATAAGGACCGGCTTCGAGATCGACGATGTGATTCGCCAACGCAATCGACGTCGGATTGAGCAGCCGCGAATAGATTTCCAGCAGCACCTCTTTGCCTTGGAAGGCGTCTTCGATCCATTCGGCGCAGGCGTAGATGTACGTGGCCGTACGGGCAATGACCGGCGTGGCGCTGAACAGGGCGGTGACGTTGTCGAAGACGGGGTAGGGGCCTTTGGCCGCCGTCGTCGCCGAGCCGTACTCGAGTTGCTGATAGCTGCGGCGCGTCGGGTTCTGCAGCGTGTCGAGCAGCTTGGCCAGTTGGAACGAGAGGAACTTTTTCGCGTTGAAGTAGGCGATCCGATCGCTCGGATCGAGTTCGCCGATGGTCTCCATCGTCACGCGCCAGAGCCGTTCGACGTCGGCCTCGCATTCGTACATCCGCCGGGCTACGGCGGCCAGCGCCGCGCCGTAGTCGCTCGCCGGCTCGATGCCGAAATGGGCGAGTTGCTCGGCGACGAGCCCCGGCACGTCGCGCGCGGCCGTCGTCTTGCGGCGCGGCGACAGCTTGCGCATGCCGGCCCACGCCGAATGATGCTCCCCCAGCGAATCGTCGTTGCTTGCCATGGCTTCCCGATCGCTCATTTCGCCGGCACCTCCTGCACGGCAAGCAGCCGGCATTGCTTGCCGTGCGGCTCGCGCTGAACCTTTCGCGACTTCGAACTACAATCTGCAACCTACAATCGGCACGTCTTCACCGGTTTGCTCATGTTCCGTAACCGGCACGACCGAAATATTCTATCCGTCGGAACCTGCACGGCGCTCGCGCGCTCGGGCGGTTCGCGAAGTTTCCCCGTAATGCCGCGGTTCTGCTTGGTTTATCCGTCGGTTTGAGACACTTTCCCGCCCCGTGCCGCGAGCAATCGCTCCCGCGCGTGAGGCGGATTTGCGAAGTCCCATTGCTTCGAGGAGTCGCTCCATGTCCCCCGCTTTGCGTTTGCGTCCGTTCGGCAAGAAACTCATTCTCGGTTGTGCGGCCGCCGCGCTGCAAGCGATGTTATCGGGCGACGCTCTGGCGCAATCGCCGACGGCCGAACAGGCTCTGCAATTGATGCCGGTGCAGAAAGACGTCGAATTCGATCGCCCCGCGAAGGAAGACATCGCCAAGTGCACGATCAAGGTGGAAAAGGAAGGGGCCGTGTCGGGCTGGGTGGTCTTCGATCCGGCCGGTCAAACCATTCGCCGCTTCACCGACACCAACGGTGACAACACGGTCGACCAATGGAGTTACTTCAGCGAAGGGCTCGAAGTCTATCGCGACGTCGACTCGAACGCCAACGGCAAGGCCGACCAATTTCGCTGGCTCAACACCGGCGGCACCCGCTGGGCTCTCGACACGAACGAAGACGGCAAAGTCGACACGTGGAAGATGATGTCGGCCGAGGAACTCAGCGCGGAAGCAATCGCCGCGATCTCGCAGAAAGACGAAGCCCGCTTCCGCCGATTGCTCGCAACGCCCGACGAACTCAAGTCGCTCGGCCTCGGCGAATCGCAGTTGAAAGACTTGGGCGAAAAGGTCGCCACGGCGCCGAAGCGCTTTAGCGGCAAGCTGGCCGATGTGGAAACGGTGGCGCGCGGCGGCGCCCGCTGGCTCAATTTCAGCGGCACGCGTCCCTATACGATTCCGGCGGGCACGGGCGGCTCGACGAAAGACATCACCGTCTACGAAAACATCGTCACGATGTTTGAAAACGACGGCAAAAACGGGCAATTTCAGATCGGCACGATGATTAAGATCGGCGACAACTGGCGCTTGATCGACATGCCGGAACTGCTGAGCGGCGATGAAAACCAGGTGGCCGGCGGCTACTTCACCGACAAGGCTCGGACGCTGCCCGCCATCGGCGGCGGCACCGGCGGCGGTCCGGGCCCTGACGGTCCCGGCGGTTCGGAACTGGCCACGGAAGTCGGCAAGATCGACGCCAAGATCGCCGAGGCGACCACGCCTACGGCCGTCGCGGCGTTGAAGAAAGAACGCATCGATCTGATCGAGAGCAAACTCGGCAAGCTCGAAGCCGGCGACAAGCTGCAATGGACGCGGCAGTTCATCGATTCGTGCAGCGAGGCGGCCGAATCACGGGCCTACCCGGAAGCGATTACGCGGCTGAAGGACTTCGAAAAGAAGCTCGCCGCCGAAGGCGCCGATAAAGACCTCGTCGCCTACGCTCGCTTCCGCGGCATGACGACTGATTACATGATCGCCCAGAGCGCTCCAGGCACCGACCAGATCAAGATGCAAACCGCGTGGCTCGAGAGCCTGCGGACCTTCGTGAAAGACTTCCCGACCTCGAGCGAAACGCCGGAAGCGTTGCTGCAATTGGCGATCGACGCCGAATTCTCCGGCAAGGAACAAGAGGCGAAGGAACTTTACACGCAAATCGTCACGCAGTTTGCAACTGCGCCGGCCGCCACGACCGCCAAGGGAGCCGTGACGCGGATTGATTGCGTCGGCAAGGTGCTGCCGCTGGTGAGCAAGACGATCACCGGCGAGAAGTTCGACCTCTCGGCCTATCGCGGCAAGACGGTGCTGCTGCACTACTGGGCCACGAATAGCCCGGTGGCGCTCACGGATCTGGCCGCGCTCAAAGACATCCAAGCGAAATACGCTCGGGAAAACGTCGTGGTCGTCGGCATCAGCCTCGACGACAAGGCGGAAACCCTGACGGCCTACCTGAAGCAAAATCGCCTGCCGTGGGTCAACCTGCACGAAGACGGCGGCATGCAAGGACGCCTCGCTTCGCAGATGGGCATCCTGATCGTGCCGACGATCATGCTCATCGACAAAGACGGCAAGGTGGTCCACCGCGGACTGCACATCACGGAAGTCGATCGCGAAGTCGGCACGCTGGTGCGGAAGTAACGCCCGCCAAGCGACGAAACCTGACGAATGCCGATGCCGGCACGCGACGCACCTTGTCGCGTGCCGGCATTTTTCACACGCCTTGCGGCGGGGCGCCGCGGCGGCGACCTGGTGGACGAAAAGGATTCACGAATCGGCCTGCCTACCGCGGCCGAATACCTGTATAAGTTCGCCGCCATCTCTCGGCGCAAGCCGCTGCGCAACGTCTTATCTACCGATCGATGCCGATCTTTTCTCCCAACGCCGTGAGAGTTTGCCTCGTCATCTTACAGATCCTCGCCGTGGCGGGGGTTTGGATGATGCGCGTGGGAGAACGTACGTCGATGGCCCATTCCTTGCGCGGCCTCTTCATTTTGAGCATGCTCCTCTTGAGCATCGTTACCGTAGTTTCGCTCATTACGGTGCCCGGCTCCGGCATGAGTTCGGGCATCGTGCTGGCAGTGATTACGGTGCTGGCCGTGATCGACTGTCGTAACGCGGCGAAGCGTTAGGCATCAATCCGGCCGCGGCGCACGACGTTTCGGCGATTGCATTGCCGGCGGTCAAATCCGTCAAAATCGAAAAAAAGCCTACCTTCGTTCTCACAACCGGCCGAAACCTATACGTAGGTGGTAGCGATCGCCGGACGTTCTCCGTCGGGTATTCGCCGCCGCCGAGCAGGCCAACAGCAAGGATGCTGCGCCGTCGACCTTCTCCGGCCCCGCCCGGAGCGTAACGCCTCGCCCTCAGGGTGAAGCCGTACGCAGGTCGACACGAGCGAGCGAAATACGTCTTAGTCCATGGAAGGGGGATTTCGATGACGCGACGGTTCTTTTTCGGTTCGGTGATGCTTGCCATCGCCGCTCTGATGCCGACCTGGGCGCTGGGTTCCGATCAGGAAACCGCGCAAGGTATCGCCGACGCCATCCGCCAGAGCGGACGGTTGAAGGATTACAGCATCGGTGTGAAGTATGAAAACGGCACGGCGACCCTGATGGGGCGCGTCGCCAACGATCAACAATCGCAGACCGCCGTGCAAATGGCGGAAAAGCTCCCGGGCGTCACGGCCGTGGTGAACAACCTGGAAGTGAAAGCGACCGCGAAGAAGGACTTCGCCGTCGAACCGACCGCCCATACGAACGGTTCGGCCCGTCGTACGGCGAGCCGCGACGACCTGGCCTTCGGCGGTAACAACGTCGAAGCTCCGGCGCCCGCCGCACCGCCCGCGATGCAGAAGGTCGCTCCGGCCGGTCGCCCCGTTTCCTACAACGCCGGCATCAGCCACAACCATGCCGCCAACGCCGGCGGTCATAGCTCCGGCCAGGTCATGAGCTCGTCCGGCTACCACACCGGCGCTCCGATTCCGGTTGGTGCCTCGACCCAAGGGGGCGGTCAACGCGTCGCCTACGATCAACCGAACATGCCGTGCTACGCTTGGCCGAGCTATGCGGCTCATCCGAACTACGGCGCCGTCAGCTACCCGACGCAATACTCGGCCTCGGCTTGGCCGTACATCGGTCCGTTCTACCCGTACCCGCAAGTTCCGCTCGGCTGGCGGAAGGTGACGATGGAATGGAAAGACGGCTGGTGGTTTGTCGACTTCAACGACACTTGCCGGCACTTCCGTCGCTAAGCATCGTCGGGCGTAGTCGACTCCCGCCCGACGGCTCGGCTGTGAAACCTGCTCAAACCCTTGCGATGCTCGCGCGTCGCAAGGGTTTTTTCGTAGGCGGACGGCGGCCGCCGCCATCAGGGCCGGCGGCGTACACGCCGGCAAGCGTCGAGCGCCGATTTATCCGAATGCGCGCAAAAACCCGCAAGTTCGTCACAGATTCACACGATAAATACCTTCGGAACGGCGAAAGCTTCCGACGCTCGGCTCGTATTACGAACTCGGCGCCACACTTAACCCCTCGCTCTCGCCGAGCCCTCGAACTTGCAAAAGGGAATTTTGACGATGAAGAAGACTTCGTCCCTCTTCGCCATCTGCTTGGCTGCGCTGGGCATCGCAGGCTCGACGGGCTGCATGTTTCCGCTGAATACCGCCACGATGCCGTCGCTGGTGTTGCCGTGGCCCGTGCCGGTCTCGCCTTATCACCAAGACCGGATGGAAGACGCTTACTGGAACAAGGAACGCTATGAACGCGTACCGATCCTCGGCCCGGTGACCTCCGGCGGCGTGCCGAAGGCCCTCGATCCGCCGACGCCCGACGAAGTGATGCGGGGCCTCGAAAAGGCCAGCAGCGTCGAAGGGGGCGTGCCGATGTTGTGGGAACGTCAACGCAATAACGTCCGCATGATCATCGAGCCGATCGCCGACTACATCGATCCGCCGCGCGTCTACCCGATGATCGGCCCGGCCCAACTGCACCACGCTCACTACAAGTGCACGATCTACTATCAGGAAGTCACGCGAGTCGGCTGGCCGATCCCGTACACGACGACCGATGAAGATTCACGGGAAGTCATCTACATCGACCATAACCACCTCCACATGGTGGGAACCGATTGCGACGTGCCGGGAGCCGCTCCCCACGCTCACTAAACTCAAAGCCGCAGGCCGTTGGCGACGTCTCCGCCCGAGACGCGCCAAGGGCTGCGGCCGGACGTTTGCCATGACTGCAAACAAACGAAGTCCTCAGCTCGCCGCGATTCTCGTCGCGGCGATTTGCTGCGCAGACGGCAAGCTCTTCGCCGTCGAACCGCGGTCGGAGGCGGCGGCTCCGTCGCAGGACACGGCAACAAGCGCTCCGGCGGAGATCGCCGCGCTCTACCGGACCGGGGCCGAACACTTTCGCGCCGAGCGTTGGGCCGAAGCGGTTGCGGATTACCGCCGCCTGCTCGCCGCCGACCCCAAGCACGCTTTGGCCGGCTCGACGCGTTTCTATCTGGCGGAGTCGCTGGTGCATACGGGCGAACATGCCGCCGCGGCCGAGGCCTGGCTGGAGTTTCTCGCCGCCGATCCAGATAAGGCTCTCTTACCCGCCGCCCGCTTCCGGGCCGGCGAATGTTGCTACTTGGCCGGCCGGCGCGACGACGCCCGCCGCGAGCTCGCGCAGTTTCTCGCCGACTATCCCGACGCACCGACGCTGCCGCGCGTTCTGCTCTACCTCGGCAACATCGCCGCCGCCGAAGGGGACTTCCCCGCCGCGGTCGGCTACTTCGGTCGCTCCACGGCCGAATTCCCCGACGATGAAGCGTTTCCCCAAGCCGTGCTCGGCCATGCTCAGGCCCTGCTGCGCGACGGCGAGTTCCGCGCGGCCTGGAGCGTGATCCGCTCCCTCTATGAACTTCCCGAGCCGTGCGCGGAGTTCGTCGACGTCGCCTGGCTCGCCTGCGAAGCGCTCGAACGCTTGGGACGCGACGCCGATGCGCACGCCGCCGCGCAACGCTTCCTCGCTCAATGCGCGTCCGACGATCCGCGGCTCTTCGAAGCGCTGCTGCTTTCCGCCCGGTTGCTCGAGCGGCTCTCGAAGCTCGAAGAAGCCGCCGCGACCTACCAAAAACTTGTGGAAACCTTCCCGGACCACCCGCGGCGCGACGTGCCGCTCTACGAACAGGCCTGGATCCTGCAACAACTCGGTCGCGAGGCGGATGCCTTCGCGAAATTCACCGCGTTGGCCGAGCAATGTCCGCAAAGCGCCTTGCGCGCCGACGCTCTCTATCGTCTGGCCGAACACGATCTCGCCGGCGATCGCGCGACGGAAGCCTCCGAGCGGTTGCAAGACGCCGCGGCCCGTGCCGGCGACGACCTGCTCCCGCACGTGTTGCTCCTGCAAGCGCGCACCGCGTTGACCTTGCAACAAGCCCCGGCGGCGGAAGCGGCTCTCCGCGAACTCAAGACAAAGTTCCCCACGCACGAGCTGACGCGGCAAACCGGCTTCTGGTCGGCCGAAATCGCCTTCCAAGCCGGCCGCTTCGACGACGCCGCCGACGCCTTCGCGGCGCTCCTGCAAACGCCCGACGCCGCGCAGCAAACTTGGTTCGCCACCGCCCGGCTTCGCCGCGTCGAAGCGTTGTGCGAAGCCGGCCGCTGGGCCGATGCCTTGGCAGCCGTGGAACTCGCCCGTCGGAACCAACAAGCCGATTACGAACTCGAATTCCTCGCCGCCCGCGCCCACACCGCGCGGGCCGAACTCCAAGAAGCCCGCGCCGCGTACGCGCGGGTGCTGGCCGACGCTCAAGCGCGCGACACGGAAACGGCCGCGATGGCGCAATTCCTCACGGCGGAAACCTACTTCCATCAGCGCAATTACGAAGCCGCGCTCGGCGCATACCAACGCTGCGACGCCGAACACCGGCAACCCGCTTGGCAAGCCGCGGCGTTGTTGCAAGCCGGCAAGTGCCAGGAACACCTCGGCCGCTTCGCCGAAGCGCGCGGCTGCTATGAAGAACTGATCGCCCGCCATGCGACCTCGCCCTATGTGGCCGACGCGCGCCTGCGCCGCGATGCGGTCGTGAAACAAGCCGACACCGCGCCCGCCGCGGTTCAAAGGAAATAAGCGTATGGCATCCGAGAAAGCTCCTCCCGCCGTTCGTCGCGTCGAGCAAAGTCGACGTCGCGAACGCCTGCGCCGCTCGCTCTTTGCCGGCGTCGTCACGCTCTCGCTCGGCCTCATCGCCACGAGCATGGCCATGGCCCAAAGCGCCGCCCCGGCCGCCGAAGCCGGAGCCGCGGCGGCCGGCGAACAGATGCCGGAGATCCCCTCCAAGAACCTCTGGCAAATTATTTGGGCCGGCGGCGTGCTGATGCTGCCGATCGGCTTCTGCTCGGTGCTCACGAGCATCTTCATGTTCGAACGATTGCTCACCTTACGCCGTGGCCGCGTGGCGCCGGGCCCGTTCGTGAAGCGGTTCCTCCACCAACTGCGCGAAGGCCAACTCGACCGCGATCGGGCTCTGCGGCTCTGCGAAGAAAACGGCAGCCCCGTGGCGACCGTCTTCGGCGCGGCGGTCCGCAAATGGGGCCGCCCGGCCGTCGAAGTCGAACAAGCCGTGCTCGACGAAGGGGAACGCACGGTCAACTCGCTCCGTCGCTACCTCCGCGTCTTCAACGGCGTCGCCACGATCAGCCCGCTACTCGGCTTGCTCGGCACTGTGTTCGGCATGATCCGCGCCTTCAACGAAATCTCCAGCAGCAACGCGATGGGCCGGCCCGA
>CAZWDN010000069.1:0-18997 GCA_964633125.1 uncultured Pirellula sp.
GTTTCTTCCAGGCGGGAGTCGGAAGCGGGGCGGGAGCCGACATCGTAACCGACCGATCGGCGCGGTGAAACAGACGACCGGAAATCGACGTAAGTGGAGGCGTCATCGGTTTCCGTGTGAGGGAGTTGCGTCGCGGCTTGTCGACGCGCGGTGCGTACATAACTTCGGCTATGTACGCACCCCTTGTGGGTTTTGGGGTTGTGCGTACATAACCCCGAATTATGTACGCAGCCTCGTGGCGCAAAATCGACGTAAGTCGAAGAATCGGCCGCTGCGCGAATCGAGACTTACGTCGACGGCGGAACGACTTCGGCGCGGCAACATGTCAGCGATGCGATTCGACAAAAGAGTTCCAACCGCGACGTTAGCAAATCGCGCGACCGACTTCCAGGAAGGATTTGGCCGGCCAATGTGGGGAATGCGCTCCGTGGCGTTCCGAGTTTCTCTCCCCTCGCCCCTTGCGGGAGAGGGGCCGGGGGTGAGGGGGAATTATCATTCAGCGCTGCATTACGGAACGCCACGGAGGGCGTTCCCTACAGCGGGACGTCAGCCTAACGTTCGCTCCGTTTTGACTACTTCATCCGAAGTTGTCTCGCTTCGGCGACGCTCATCGCCGGTCGGCCCGCCGAGCTTTCGCGGGCGCGCTCCAATCGGTCGGCCCAGGCCCATGCCGCGGCGTTGCGAACCTTCGCCTCGCGCTCGGCGGCGGCTTCAGCGAGCAGCGCGCGATCCATGGCGCCGAGGTCGTGGATTTGCGCCGCGACGTACACGCCGCCGGCGTCGAGGCCCGACCCTCCCGCGCGATTCCCCAAGCCGGGGCCGTTGCTGCGCGAGCCGGATCGTCCGCCACCGACGCCGCCGAGATACGCGCCGCCGGAATCAGGCACGCTCACCGTGGTTGAAATCGTGAAGAAGCTGAAGGTCGGCAACTGTAACGTAGTGGCGGTCGGCCCGACATTGGTCGGCGTGACGTGCAGCGGATGGTGCGGATCGAAACGCGGCGTGCCGCCGGGATGCTCCTGCGCCGCGGCCTGCGCCGCGAAGACCGCGACGATGCTGATGACGGACCAAACGACGGCACGCATTTCAGTCTCCCTGAGCGGCCCGAGGGCCGGAACAACCGATGACCGAGCACTAAGTTCAAGCTAGCGAAGGACGGACGGAAACGCAAAGAATGTGCGCCTCAAACTGCCGGCCCCTGGCCTGCGCGTCGGGGCTAGTGTGCGATGGTCGGGTTGCCACTACCGTTGGGGCGGATAGAGCCTGCGGGACAGCCAAAACATTCCCAGCGCCATGGCCAGCAGCGTTGCGGACGTCAGCAGCAACACGATTCCGGTCTCGTACAGATGGGCGATCGTCAGCCAGCGGATGCCGAACCAACCTGAGACGGCCGCGAACAGGCCCGTGACCGCGGCCGCGAGCCGCAACGTAATACCGGCGACGATCTGCCAAATGGGAAGCACGCCCGTTCGGCGGCGGTCTAACGCGTCGTCTTGGTAGAGTTCCGGCCTGGGGCTGTTCATGCCGAGCGATCGAGCGTGTTGTTTTCGATCGTGTTGTCGCTGCCGCCGATCACCTTGAGGGCCACGCTTGTCGCTCCTTCGCGGTCGTCGCGAATGAGGCAATCGCTCACGCGCGAGCGTTTGACGTTGCGGAGCAGCAAGCCGATTTTGTCGTTGTCGAGAATCGTACAACTGTTGATGTTAAAGCGGTCGCAATCTTCGACGATCATCGCCGCCTCGGCCGTGTGGACCCCTTGGAGGTGCAGGCTGGAAATCGTGCAGTCGCGGCTGCTGCGGAACACCACGGCGTTCTTCGTCGTTCCCGAGTTGCCGTAGGCGTACGCCGGGTTGCGGCCCAGGACGTTGCCGGCCAGCACGACGGCCGTGCAATCCTCGACGAGCAAGTTGTGTTCGTAGCCCATCCAGAACGTGTTGCCGGTGAGCGTCACGTCGCGGCAGCCGGCGAGATGGACGTTGCACATGACGTCGGAGAAGACGTTGCCGGTGATCGCGACGTGCCCCCACTGTTCGCGGCCGTTCTTGCCGGCGTCGCCGCGCCCGAGGATGCGGATGTTTGCCGAGTCGGGGCTCTTAGAGTTGTGTTGGATCGTACAGCCGGCGATCGAGACTTCGGCCGTGCCGTTGGTGCTGCCGGAACAATCGATGAGGATGTTCGCCGTCGCCGGGCCTTTGGGGTCGTGGTTGGATTCGATATCGCAGGTGCCGACGTGGACGTTGCGGACGTCGCCGCCGCGGAAGACGATACCGCCTCCTTGGCAGTAGCTGATGTGCGAACCGACGATGTTGGATTGATGCAGCGACAGGTTGTCGTAAAAAATGCCGATGCCGCGATTGTCGTAAATGTGGCAATCGCTGATGAGCACATTGCGATTGCGGTTCACCAGATGAATGCCGTGGCGGCAATTGCGAATCAGCGAGCGCGTGATCGTGAACTGCATCGTGCCGTCGACCTGTACGGCGTCGGCCTCGGCGTGCGTGCCGGTGAATTCGAGCCCGTCGATCATCGGCATGCGCTGATTGCGCCAGACCTTGGGCTCGAACGATTCAGGGTCGGCCGTGCCTTTGACATGGCTGCCGACGAAGCGCAGGGCCGGGCCGGGGCCCGTCATGACGAGGCGCGCAGTGCCGTGCCCTTCGAAGCTGGTGAAGCCGGTTTTGTCGAGATCGACGACGATCGTCCGCGAGATCAGGTAGTCGCCGCGAGCAAAGTCGAGCGTTCCCTCGCCGTCTTGCAGGGCGTGTTCAATCGCGGCGGTGTCGTCGGTTCGTCCGTCGCCGGCGGCGCCGAAGGTATGAACGTCGGTCATGGCGTGGTTCTCTTAAGGAGGGAGGGGTGTGCGGCGGGGAGCGATTACGCGAGTTCGGTGACTTCGAAGGTGAATTCCACTTCCACCGGCGCATTGAGCGGTAGGGCGTTCACGCCGACGGCGGCCCGCGCGTGGCGGCCGGCGTCGCCGAGGACGTCGACCAGTAGTTGGCTCGCGCCGTTGGCAACTTGCGGCTGCTCGGCAAAGCCGGCGTCGCTTTGCACGAAGACGCCGACGCGAACGACCTTCACCAGGCCGGACCAATCGCCGTCGAGTTCGGCCTTGAGAATCGCCAGGCCGTTGAGCACGCACTGCCGCGCACACTCTTGGGCCTGTTCCAGGTCGACGACCGACGGCACGGGGCCGGTCGCCAGCAGCTTGCCGGCCGCCATCGGCAGTTGGCCGCTGACGACGACCAGATTGCCGGTGCGGATGCAGGGAATGTAGGCCGCCACCGGCTTGGGAGGCGTGGGGAGCGATAGACCGAGATTGGCAAGTTTGGTTTCGACGGACATGGTAAGAAATCCTTGATGAGTATGTAGGGAACGGCCTCTGTGCCGTTCCGATTGTGTGTGGTCGGAGGAAGCGATGGAACGCCACGCAGGGCGTTCCTTACAGGGAATCGATCAGCGTGTGGGGGCGGGGAAGTTGAAGTATTCTACCGCCGGTCGGCCTGCGAGCACGAGCTTCACATCGCGGCAAACGGCGTCAATGACGCGTTCTTGGGCTTCGTGTGTGAAAGCCCCGAGGTGCGGCAGCAAAATGACGTTCGGCAGCGTGTCGAATATGCTTGGTTCCGGCGGTTCCTTGCGACGCACGTCGAGCGCGGCTCCGGCGATTTGCGCCGCTTCGAGCGCCGCGAGCAGGGCGGGTTCGTCGACGACCTCGCCGCGCGAGGTGTTGATGAGCAACGCGGTGGGCTTCATGCGAGCAAGTTGCGCCGCGCCGATGAGGTTGTTCGTGTCGGCGGTGAGCGGTACGTGGAGCGTGACGATGTCCGCCGCCGCGAGTAGATCGTCGAGCGTCAGCAGGCAGGCATCGTGACGGAGCAGGGCGGGGGAGTCGGGACGGAGAAACGCATCGGCCGTGACGATTTGCATGCCGAACGCGCGGGCGCGCTCGGCCACGAGTTGACCGATGCGTCCGAATCCGACGATACCGAGCGTGCGACCGGCGAGTTCCGTGCCCATAAATCGGACGCGATCCCAGCCGCCGTGCGTCGCATGGACATGCGCCGACGGAATGTGTCGGGCAAGCGCGAGCATCAGGCCCATCGCCAACTCGGCGACGCTTACCGCGTTGGCGGCGGGCGTGTAGCTGACGACAACGCCCGCCGCGGAAGCCGCGGCGACGTCAATGTTGTCGACGCCGACGCCGGCTCGGGCGATGATTTTCAGTTGCGGCGCCGCGGCAAGGACGTCGGCGGTAACCTTGGTTTGGTTGCGAACGACCAGGGCCTGCGCATGGGCTAGCGCCGCCTTGAGTTCATCGGGGGAATGCCACAGGTGCGGGCTGTAGAAGACGTCGCGCTCGTGGCGGAGCCGGTCCATGCCGTGGCCGGAGACGTTTTCGCTGACGACGATTTCGCTCATCGCAATAGCTCCGCGTAATTCACCGGCTTCGTGCAGTCGAGCTTGGCGTCGGCACGCGGCAGTTCATATTTCAAGCCGCTTGCACAGTTGAACAAAACGCACGATTCGCTCGGTTTGATTCGGCCCGAAGCAATTTCCTGTTTGTAAGCGGCATAGGTCGCGGCGCCTTCCGGGCACAAGAGAAACCCTTCCCGCTCGGCGACTTCCGTACGTGCGGCAAGGATGGCATCGTCATCGACGGCCACGGCAAAGCCGTTGCTCTCACGCACGGCGCGGAGCATGAGAAAGTCGCCGACCGCCACCGGTACACGGATGCCCGAGGCGACGGTGTGTGCGTTGGGGAATAGCTCGGCGAACTCGGCTCCTTGGTCATACGCGCGAACGATCGGCGCGCATCCGGTTGCTTGCACGGCTACCATGCGCGGAAGCTTGCCGGTGAGCCAGCCGATCGCCTGCAACTCGGCGAACGCCTTCCACATACCGATTAGTCCGGTACCGCCGCCGGTCGGGTAGAGAATTACGTCGGGCACGGACCAATCGAACTGCTCGGCCAGTTCCAAGCCCATCGTTTTCTTGCCTTCGATGCGGTACGGCTCCTTGAGCGTGGAGAAGTCGAACCAGTTCATCGCTTCTTTGCCCTGCCCGACGATGCGGCCGCAATCGTTGATGAGGCCGTTCACGCGCCAGACCTTGGCCCCTTGCGCGGCGATTTCGCGGACGTTGACCTCGGGCGTGTCGGCGGGGCAGAAGACGAACACTTCCATGCCGGCGCGCTTCCCGTAGGCGGCCAGGGCCGCGCCGGCGTTGCCGTTGGTGGGAATGGCGACGCGCGTCACGCCCAATTCCTTGGCCATGCTCACGGCCACGCAGAGCCCGCGGGCTTTGAACGATCCGGTCGGCAGGCGACCTTCGTCCTTGATGAAGACTTCGCCGCCGCCGGTTTTGAGTCGGTTGCACGCAATGAGCGGCGTGAGCACTTCACCGAGGCTGACGATGTTCTCCGTCTTACGCACCGGCAGGAATTCACGATAACGCCAGAAATCGGCCGGGCGTTGCTTCAGATCGTCTTTCGAGAGGGCGCGGGCCGCGGCCGCAAGGTCGTACTTCACCAGCAGCGGCCGCCCGGCTTGCGATAGCCCGTGTAGTCGGTCGGCATCGTAGCGATCGCCTTTCAGGCCGCACTCAAGGTGCGTGACAAACGTCGGGCGGTCGGTCGTGAGATTGGAGAGATGGTGCATAGTCGTAGGGGGCGATGTGCGGCGAACGGCCTCATGCTTCCGGCAGCGGTTGATTCTTCGTTTCCGGAAGGAACATGATGACGATGAGCCCAAGCAGGTAGGTGGTGGAGAGAATCGTGAGCGCGGCGGGGAGCGAGAGTCCTTGGATTCCTTTCACAAATCCCGCCAGCGGCAGCATGACGGCCGAGATGATTCGTCCGCCGTTGAAACAGACGCTGGCGCCCAAAGCGCGCAATTGCACGGGGAACAACTCGGGAAAGTACACGGCGTATCCGGCGTGCATGCCGAACGTGAACGCGCCATAGAACGGCAAGAAAAAGAGCAACTGGTTGTATGTTTGCGGGACGAAACAGGTGACCGGTACGATCGCGAGCCCGGCGAGATGCGCGAAGATGAACGCGCGACGGCGGCCGAGCCATTGGCAAAGGGGACCGAAGGCGATCAGCCCGATGCCGCCCCCCGTGGCCTGTACGATGCTGTAGGCGAACTTAGCTTCGGAGCGAGCCGCCGCCTCGGGCGTTCCTTCGCGCATGGCGACGACCCGGACGAGGTCTTGGCCGGCGACCGTGACGGCCCAAAAAGTCGCCAGACCGACCGCCGCGAGCAAGATGCCGGCGATCGCACGGCCGCGCCAGCGTACGTCGCCGAACAGGTCGCCGAGGCTCCCCTTGCGCAAGCCGCCGGCCGGCCCGACTTCGGCCTTCACGACTTGTTCGGGCTCATGAATGCTCGCGCGCACCCAAAGGATGAGCAGCGCCGGAAGCACGCCGACGAGATACGCATACCGCCATTGCGAACCGACGAGCAGCGCCACGATGCCGGCAAGCCAAGTGCCGAGCGTGCTGCTGCCGTGAAAGATACTCGAAGCCTGCGCGCGGGCATGCACGGGAAAGACTTCCGAGACCATCGCCGCCGCCACGGCCCATTCGCCGCCGATTCCCATCGACACGAGGAACCGCAGGATGCCGACCTGCCACAAGTCTTGTGCGAAATAGGTCAGACCGGAAAAGAGCGAGTACATCAAGATGGTGACGATCATCGTCGGCTTGCGACCCCAGCGGTCGCCGAGCATGCCGAAGAGTAGTCCGCCGACCATGCCGCCGGCGAGAAAAATACCGAGAAAGACGTCGCCGAGTTGGGTCTTAAGCTTCGCTTTCGCTTCGGGTGAATCGGCGACGACCAACTCATTGAGCATGTCGTCGCGCGTGGTGTTGTAGACCTGCCCTTCGTAGACGTCGAAGATCCAGCCCGCCGAGGCGATGATGAGCACCAGCCACTGATAACGCGAGACGCCTTGATACCAACGCGGTGCGGGCGAACTCGTGGGGGCGTGATTCATAAGGCGACGCGAGTGCGGGGGCATGCGGCGTGCGAAGCGCGGGTAAGACCGGAGCATAACGGTTGCCCGCGCGCTTGCAAGTCGGAAGAAAACTCTCGGGACTGCTCGGCAGGTTGCGGGGCCGACGGCGCGTGCCTAAAGTATGCTATTCCCACCTTGTCGGAGACCCGCCTCATGTCGCTTGTTGGTTTTTCTGCGTCGGCGCGCTTCGTGCCGTTTACCATGCGATTGGTCGCCTACGCACTTTCGCTCATTTCAACCGCGGTCATTGCGTCGGCCGCCGAGGTGACGAAGCCGCGGTTGGTCGTCGTCGTGAGCATCGACCAATTTCCGGCCGAGTACCTCACGCGCATGCGCAAAGGTTTCGCCGCCGACGGTTTCTTCAACGCCGTGAGCGCGCGCGGTGCGTCGTTCGTCGAGTGTCACCATTCGCACGCGTTCACGATCACCGGACCCGGCCATAGCGTGCTCTGCTCGGGCGCTTCGCCCGGCGCCACCGGCATCATCGACAACGACTGGTTCGACCGGACGACCGGCAAGACGATGTACTGCGTTTCCGATCCTTCGGTACGGCTCGTCGGGGCCAACGGCGACAAGTCGATGTCGCCGAAGAACCTGGAAATCGGGACGCTCGGCGACGAAATGAAGCTCGCGTCGAACGGCCGGAGCAAGGTGCTGGGCGTGGCTTTGAAGGACCGCGCTTCGATCTTGATGGCCGGACACATGGCCGACGCCGCGTACTGGTTCGACGCCAATTCCAACAGTTGGGTCACCACCACGTATTACCGCCCGGCACTTCCCGACTATTTGCGAGCCTACAACGAAACAGGGCGGGCGAAGGCCTTTGCGGGCAAGGATTGGAACCTGCTGCTCGACGAGAAGCTCTACGACCACTATTACCCGGACAATGCCCCGTTTGAGACGAACGTTGCGGGCATCGGGCGTTCGTTCCCGCGCACCTTGCCGAAGGCCGACGCCAAGGACTATTGGAAGGCGATGCCGACGACGCCTTACGGCAGCGAAATGACGTTGGAAGTCGCTCGTCTCGTGGCGGAAGAAGAACAACTCGGCCAAGACGACGACACGGACTTGCTCTGCATCAACCTCTCGAGCAACGACTACATCGGGCACGCATTCGGGCCGTACAGCCTGGAAGTACAGGACATGACGTACCGGACCGATCGGATGCTCGGCGCGTTCACGAAGTTTCTCGATGAGAAGGTCGGCGCCGGGCGTTGGACGCTGGCGCTCTCGTCCGACCACGGCGTGGCGCCGGTGCCGGAACATGCCCTGGCGATGCGGTTGCCGGCGCGGCGAGTGCCGTCGGAGCATTTCGACGCGCTCAGGAAGTCGATGGAGGAAACTCTCGTCAAACATTTCGGCTCGCCGGCCGACGAGAAGAAGAAATACATTCGGCATCTCGACAGCAACATGGCGTACCTCGACGCCGATTTGCCGGAACTAGCCGGTGCGCGGTTTGTCGAAGCGCAGGGCTTGGTGCGGGATGCGCTCCTGAAAGACGAGGCGATCTACGCCGCCTTCACGCGGGCCGAACTCACCGCCGGCGGCAACGAGACGGAACTCTTCGTGCGAATGCGGCTGTCGTTCAACCAGCGTCGCAGCGGCGACGTACTGTTTTGCATGAAGCCGTACTACATCGCCGGAGCCACGACGGCGACGCACGGCAGCCCTTGGACCTACGACACGCATGTCCCGCTCTTGTGGCTCGGCGCCGGCGTTCGACCGGGCACATACGAACGGGCGGTCTCCCCGGCGCACCTCGGCCCGACGATGGCGAAGTTGTTGGGCGTGGAAGCCCCCAGCGGAGCGACGGTCGAGGCCTTGAGGGAAGTGATCGAGCAGCGGTAGGCGGCAACAACGGGCAATTCGGCCGGTTTGATCGCTACGGTCTTGTGCGCAAGATCAATTGCCCGGCGAACGCCATGATCAGCAACCCGAAGCCGGCGAGGACGAGATCTAAGATGAGCCATGCCACGCCCGGCATAAGATCGCCCGTCGCGAGGGCCGGCTCGTCGGGGCGTAGCGGCAGTATCCAGGCTTCCGTGCGGTCGCCGTCGCGATAGTGATCCCGCAACCAGCGCTCCGCTTCCGCTGTTTGAAACTCCGGAAACGATTTGACTCGTAATGGTCGGAGGCGTGTAGCTCCCGCCGATTCATATTCCAGCGTGATCCACACTTCTTCCGAACGGAGATCACGTCCCTTCGGTAGCGTGTGCGCGACGCGCGACACATGCGGGTTGCGAACGATCGCGACGACGGCTTGCGGCGCGCCGGAGGCTCGCCTTTCGAACCACTCACCGATGCGGGTCGTGCAGCGAAATAGGAGAAATCCGACGACTCCCGCGACGGCGATCCCGGACAAGAACCCCGCCCAACTTGGTTCACGAAGTGCACGGCGCGCGCCGCGTCGCTCCGCCTTCGACAGTTGTGCCGCGGTGAGAGGCTCGATTCCCGGGTTCAGGCTCCGGACTTCGGCGATGACGTCGTCGAGCGCCGGGCGTCCCAGTTCGCGGCAAGCACGTTCCTGTTCGCGTCCGCCCAGAAACACCGCCGGCGAGATCGACTCTTCCCAGGTCCACGGCTCCTCGTCGTAAGCCGGATGGTAGTGGCTACTTTGGAAATACACCATGCCGTGCGTGACCCGACAGCGATACCAATTGGCGTCCCCGGGAGTGCGCCATTCCGTAAAGCCTTCGCCGCGCTGGATGAGCAGGTCGTCGCGCCGCGGGCACTCGATGTCGTCGGGAAGCGGCACAGCTTTGCTCGACATCGCGAACTCCGGCGTAATGCGACCGCCCTTAGGTCGAAAAGAACACGCCGTCGGATCGCTTGATCCGACGGCGTGCGACTGCGTTTTAAGTCTACTCGCGAGGAGCGGAATAGTGCTACTCCGGCTTCTTGCCGCCCGGCTTCTTACCTTCGCCCGGCTTGCCGCCGGCGTCTCGCATCTTTTCAAAGGCTTCTTTCGCGGCGGCCTTCTCGCCGTCGTCGAGTTTGCCGTCGCCATTTTTGTCGAACTTCTTGATCATGGCTTCACGGTTCGGGCCCCCTTCGCCCGGCTTGCCGCCCGGAGCGCCCGCTCCGCCGCGCATCTTCATGAACGATTCGCGAGCGGCGGCCTTTTCACCGTCGTCGAGCTTGCCGTCGCCGTTCTTGTCGAACTTCTTCATGAGTTCCTTCATTTGCTCGGGGCTCGGCCGTCCCCCTTCGCCGGGCTTGCCGCCCGGTGCGCCGGCGCCCGGCTTGCGATCGCCCATTGCTTCGCGGGCCGCCTTCATTTCATCTTGGTCGAGCTTGCCGTCGCCGTTCTTATCGAACTTCTTGATCATGGCTTCACGACCGGGGCCGCCCGGCCCCCCCGGCTTCTTTTCGCCGTCGCCCGGCGCGGCGAAAGCGTGCGTGGCTAGGCCCAGCGTAACGGCGAAAGCGGCAAGCGTGCGAAAACAACCTAGCGACATAATCGGTTCCTCTGTTCGAATGATTCGGGTCGGGATGCTCTGTTCGTAGCGTACGTCGCAGCCGCCGGCAGGGGTCTGTTCCGCCGGCAACCGCGAGTCGCAGTGATTAAGAGATCAAACCCCGAAGGCGAGCAGGGGTTTCGCCTTAAAGTCGGCCTTTCTCGGCGATTTTCGCAAGCCGTGCTCGCTTATTTGCTCGCTTGCGGGTTCGTGGTGTCGGCGGGAGCCGGGAAGTTCCGCGTTTCGGCGGCCGTGTCGGCGTTCCACACCCGCAATACGCCGTCGTGTCCGCCCGCAACGATGGTCTTGCCGTCGAGGCTCACGGCGCAGCCGTACACGAAGTCGGTAGCTCCCGGATAGGTTTTCGAGGTGCTGCCGTTGTCGCCATTGACGAGCCGCACCGACTTGTCGCCTGACGTCGCAACGAGTCCGGTCCCCGTGCCGGCGAAAGCCAGCGACGTGACTTCCTTGGTGAAGCCGGTGACGGTGCGCTTCTGCTCGCCCGTGGCGACGTCCCACAGTTTCATCACCGAGTCGGCGCCGGCGCTGGCGAGCATACGTCCATCGGCCGACCACGCGGCGGCGAGCACGTGATGCGTGTGCCCTTCATAGCCGCGGACGAACTTGCCGTCGGCGGTTTGGAACGTTTTCAGGAATTTGTCGGCGCCGCACGACGCGATGAGTTTGCCGTCGGGCGAGAAGCGAACGCCGAGCACGACGTCGCTATGCGCGTCGGGCACTTCGCGAACGAGCGCGCCGTCGGCCGGGTTCCAGAGTTTTAGTTCGCCGCTACGCGAAGGTTCGCCGCCGCCGGAAACGAGGAGCTTGCCGTCGGGGCTGAAATCGAGCGACGTTACCCGATCGACGAGCGTTTGACTCGCAGGGTTTCCGATCGTGCGGACGAGCGTCCATTCGACGTCGAGCGGTCGTGCGGAGACCGCGCCGTCGGCGGAGACCGCAACCAGTCGACCGCCCGCGAACGCGACCGCCGTGACGGCGCCCGTTTGGCCGGCGAACGTCTCGATCGGCGCGCCGTTCTCGCCCGAGTAGGTTTGCACAAGTTTGTCGTCGCCGCCGACGGCGACGGTCAAACCGTCGGCCGAGAAGGCGACGGCGCGGAGCACGGCTTGCGAGTCGGTCGCTTGCTTTTGGGCCGCGGCCAGCCGGCCTTCGAGGTCCTTCTGCGCCGTTTCGGCCGCTTTCAAGCGGGCTTGTGCGACCGGCACGGCGTCGGCCGACTTCTTGGCGGCCGCCTGCGCCGAAGCGATGGCGCGCACCGCCGACTGGGCCGCGCTCTCAGCCTCTTTCTTGGCTTTCTCGGCGTCTTCCGTCGGCTTCGCGAGCTTCTGCGCGTTGGCCGTCGCCGGGGCGACCTTCTGTCCGGCGGCGATCGCGGCTTGATTCGCGGCCGTCGCGGCCTCGCGGAGCTTTTTCGTTTTCGCTACCGCATCCGCCGCGGCTTTCTCGGCGGCGGTTTTAGCGTCGGCCAAGGCTTTGTTCTTGGCGTCTTTGGCCGCGGCGGCCTTGGCGTCGGCAAGCGCCTTGGCGGGGGCCGCTTCCGCGGCGACGGCGTCGGTCACGGCCTTATCCGCGGCCGCCTTCGCTTCGTCGGCTTTGGTCTTGGCGGCAGTCACGGTCGCGACTTCCGCGTCGGCCTTTTGCTTGTCGGCCACGGCCTTAGCGGCGGCTTCCGACTTTTCTTTTAATGCTTTGTCGGCGGCGGTCTTGGCTTCTTCCGCCTTCTTCACGCCCTCGGCTTCGGCCTTCGCGACCTTCTCCGCCTCGGCGACGGCGGCCTTTTCAAACGTCACTTCTCCCTTAGCAAGGCCGAGCGAACGTTCGATCGCCGCGACTTCTCGCGCTTTGCGAACGTCTCCCTTTTGTTCGGCCAGTTGCTTTCCGTCCGCAACATTCCAGATTCGCAAGGCCTTGTCCGGACCGACGCCCGCGATGCGTTGCCCGTCGGCGCGCACGGCCAACGCGGTAAGCTCGCCGCCGGTGCGTTGCATGGCCCGCACCTGCTTGCCGTCGGCCGTGTTCCAGACGACGACGTTGCCGGCTTCATCGCCCGAGGCCACTTGCGTCGGTGCGTTCGGAACGACGGCCAGCGCCGTCACGCGTTTGCCCGGCGCGGCCCATTCGCGGACGGCGGCGAGTTTGGCGTCGCCGGCCTTGAAGCCGAAGAGACGCAGCTTGTTGTCGGCGCCGCCGACGGCGATTTGTGAGCCGTCGCCGACGATCGCCGCGGCGGTGAGTTCCACCGGAGCGTCGGCTTGCGCGAGTTGCTTGCCGTCGGCCGTGTTCCAGACGCGGACCGACTTGTCGGCCGAGGCCGTGACGATGCGCGCGCCGTCGGCCGTAAAAGCCGCGGCGCGGACTGCGCCCTTGTGGCCGGCGAGCTTCGGACCGGCCTTGTTCTCGGCGTTATTCCAAAGCTGCACGTCGTTGCCGAGCGCGGCGGCGGCAATTCGGCCGTCGGAGGAGACGACGAGCGTTTGGGGAGCCGCGGCGAGTTTGCCGCCGAAGAACGGTTGCGGCGCGGCGTCGGCTCGTTGCCAAAGCTTGATGGTGCGGAAGCCGCCGGAGGCGAGGGTGCGGCCGTCGGGACTAAAGGCGAGCGATTGAATGAGATCGAGATCGGCGACGCCCGGCTTCGTGTAGAGGCCCGACTTTAAGAGCGACGGATCGGTAAGCCGGCCGAGCATGCGGCCGGTCGGCAAATGGTAGATGAAGATTTGATTGGCTCGACCGCAGGCCGCGTATTGGCCGTCGGGCGAGAGCGCCACGGTGAAGATCGGCTGGACGCCGGCCGGGAGCGGTTGCCATTCGATTGCGGCGGCCGCCGCGGCGCCGCCCGTTGCGCCCTGATCGACCCAGAGCTTAAGCAGGCCGAGTTCTTGGGAGGTCAGCCGCTTCGCGCCGACCTTGTTGTCGGCCGGCGGCATTTGTTCGTCGTCGGCCGCCGCCGCCCGCGTCACGAGCAAGCTTTCCGCTCCCTTGCCTTTTTCAGCGGCCGGACCGGAGTCGCCCCCTTTCAGAATCGAAGCCGGGCCTTCCAGCACCAAGCTCCCTTCCTTCTTGGAAGCGTTATGGCACGCCGTGCAATTCTTTTTCAGAATCGGCAATACTTCCTTTTGGAAGTCGACCGGTCCGTCGTGTTTCACCACGGCGACCGGCGTCGGTTCGGCGGCGCCGGCAAAGTCGCTGGCCGAGAAAAGTGCGCAAATGCTCAGGCAGGCGACGAAGCGTGAGCGACGATAGGTAGCGAAATACGGCATGCGACCAACTCCGGCGAGGGAACGGCTGAGGATTTGCGGGGAGGTTCTTACTTCTTGGCTTCGGGCTTCGCGGCGGCCGGCGACTTGGCGGCGGCGGTTTTCTCCGGCGCCGGTTTTGCTTCCGGCTTGGGAGCGTCGATGATTTGCAGTACGAAGTGCGTCGACGTCAGCGGATAGTTGTTGATGGCCTTCGCGGCGGCGGCTTTCTGCTTCGCGTCCGCGGCGGCCGCGGCGGCCTTTAATTCGGCCGTGGCCGCCTTCTGCTTGGCGTCCGCTTCCGCGGCCTTATTCTCGGCCTCGGCCTTGGCTTCTTTCGCCGCTGCGGCGGCGGCCTTTTTGGCCTCGGCGACCGCCGTGGTCAGGGCGGCGACGTTCTTTTCCATTTCTTGCTTAGTCTTCAAAGCTTCGTCGGCGCCCGACTTGTCGCGGACGTAATTGATCTTAGTCTGCGCGTTCAGGTAAAGGCTAAACTCGCCGAGCGGCGCGTTGGCCGCGGTTTCGACGACCAGCTTTCCCTCCTTCGCGTCGGCGGCGATGACGAGGTTGGCCGCTTTGACGTTTGCCGGCAGGCCGACGGCGTTCAACGTGAGCGGTTCTTTGAAATCGCCGCGCCGCGTCACGCGGACCGGAATCTCGACCTTCGCGCCTTTCGCCGCATCGATCGACTTTCCCTCGCCGACGAGCACCGTGGTCGGCGCTTGTTCCGTCGCACTCACGCACAACATCAAGTCTTGCGCCAAGCGGGCTTCGGCCGACTTCTTCTGAGCGCCCGGCGCGGTGATCGCCGGCGTGCGCGCCAGGTGAGCAACCTCTTTGCCGTCGATCTGTGCGCGACCGGTGACGCGGATCGGTCCGCACCACTTCGCCGCGCCTTCCGCCGCGGCGATCGCCAGCGGGGCGGAATCCTGACCGGCGGGAATAACGGTATCCGCCGACGTTACGCCGGCGGGCAACCCTTCGCAGCGCACGTGGATCGGGCCGGCAAAGCCGTCGCGTCGCGAGGCCATGACGGAAAACATCGCGACTTCGCCGCCGCGCAACAACAGGCCGCCCGGCCTATATTCGCGGCCGTCGTTAGCGTTCTTGACGCCGGCTTGCGTGTTGAGGCAAACCGCCAGTCGATAATCCGGCCGCGGCTTGCGCACGATCAGGCGATAGATTAACCGCGGGTCGCCGCGGGTGTCGCCGTAGAGATCGCGGACGACGATGCGATATTTTCCGTCGCCCGGCGCCGTGAACGTGTAGCCGGGGTCGTTGGTAGCCGCGTCGAGCATGAGACCGCCGACGTTCTTCGCTTCGTCATCGAGTTCCTTCAAATCACCCCAAGCCAGCTTGCCGTCCGCGGAAGCGGTGCCTTGTTGCACGAGCACCACCGGATCGGCCTTGAAGCCCATTCGCTGGGAGACGACGTCGATCGACAGGACGTCCCCCTTCTTGGCGTCGAATGCGAAAGCGTCGAGATCGCCGCGAGTGAGGAACTGCCCGACGATTTCGCATGGCACCGTCACGGCCTGATTTTGATCGCCGCCGTCGTTAGGCTCCTGTTCGGCAACGAGCGCTTCCGTCGCGTAGCCAAGCAGCACGCCGTTAGTGCGGCCCGCGGAACTCTTGAGGCGATATTCGCGGCCGTCGATGAACATTTCCGAAGCCGCGGCGAAGGTCGGCGTGGCCCGAAGGTCGGTCGCTTCTTCGCCGGGAACGTCGAGTTCGATGTCGATCCGCTCCAGCGGTCGGCCTTGCACCTCGACGCCCGCGGCCGGTTTGCCTCCCGGCAGATTGCGGCCGAATACCGCAAGCTTGTTTTTCGTGCCGGCCTTCACCGAAGGGGGAAAGACGAAATCGATATAAGGCCCGTCGTGTACGACCATGCGATAGCCGTAGTCGGCGCCGCCGCCGTAGGTGAAGTCGTAGAGCTTCACAAGGTAGTCGCCGTCGGCGGGAATCACGAGGTCGACGAGCGGGTCACGACGATTCACGTCGCGACTTCCGGCCAGTTCTCGCAGTCGGGCGTCGTAGACGACGAGCGTCGCGTCGAGTTTGCTGTCGAGTCGTTGCGCGGCGACGTCGATCAAAACGCGTTGCCCCTTCTTCGCCGCGAATCGAAACCAGTCGGATGTATTGGCGGCCGTCGTGCCGTCGACGACGGTGCCGAACTCAATTACGGCGGCTTTATCGGCCGATTGATTGCCGGCCGGCTTGGCCGCTTGCTTCCATTGGTCGACCGCGAAGGCCCGAGGGTTCGAAACTCCAAACGTGCCGACGGCGCGGACGTCGTAAACGCCGGGGGGGACGTCGGAACCGATGGTCACGGTGAACTTGTTGGCCACGGGCAGGTTGCGACCGGCGAGCGCGGCCGAGGGTTGCTGAACCTGTACGGCTTTGATGCCGGGATGCGAAAAGAGCAAGCGATCGACGCCGTCGCCGTCGGTGAGGCCGGTGAGCGTCAACTCCAGGCTTGAGCCGACTTGGCCGCCGCTCGGACTGAAGGCGGAAAGCGTGACGACCGGAAGTTGCGCTCGGGCCGAAGCGGCCGAACCGAGGCCGAGCGCGAGCGCCAAAAGTACGCGAAGTCGCAGCATAATATTTTCAACCGGCGGGATAGATCGAGGCGGGAACTCCAGGCAAGATCGCCCGAAGCTTTTCATTACCGTGTCGCACCGGCCGCTAGCGCCTAGCAGCCGGCTGCTCTCTGCTAGTGATTGAACAAGAACTCTTTCGTATTTAGCAGCGCCCAAAGGATGTCTTCGAACGCTTGTTGTCGATTCTTTTCTTCGGCGCGTTTCACGTAGGCCTCGGCCGTTGCGAGTTCTTCGGCCGAAGGCTCGCGCGAGAAGGCGGTGAGGTACAGGTTGCGGATCTTTTCCGGCAGCGGTTGGGCGGCGTCTTTGGCAAGCGTTGCGGCACGCGACGTGCCGGACGAAAGCTTGCCTTGGATTTCCTGCGAGTTGAGCAAGTGCAAGCTCTGGGCGAGGCTCGCGTCGGTGGAGCGTTCGCATTCGCAGGCGCTGGCGCCTTCCGGCTTGCCGAAGACGGTGAGGAAGTAGCTGTTTACGCCGTTGTCGGGAATCTGCACGGCCCGCGTGCCGGCCGGCAGCCCGGCGAAGCTGGTGTTGCTGGCCGCGACGACGTCGAGCGCGTCGAGCAGCACCTCGGCGTTGAGGCGCTTCGGATAGTAACGCGAGAAGTTCTGCTTGTCTTTGCCGTTGAACGCGTTCGGCTCGGCGCTCAGTTGGTACGTGCGGCTCTTGCAAATCGTGCGCACGAGGTCCTTGAGGTCGAATTTCGCCTTAATGAAATGCTGCGACAACGCGTCCAACAACTCCGGATTGGAGGCGGGGTTCGTCACGCGCATGTCGTCTTCGGGGTCGACGACGCCGCGGCCGAAGAAGTGCTTCCAATAGCGATTGACCAAGGCCGGAGCGAAGAAACGGTTGGTCGGCTCCGCCATCCAGTCGGCCATCGCTTGACGCGGATCGCGCTCCGGCGCGAGCGACAAGGCTGCGCCTCCGAGCGGCGTCGGCTTCAGGCTTTCCCCGGTCTTCGGGTTGGTCGCCGCCGCATTGCCGCGCTTGTGGAACACGCGTTCTTCGTCCGTCGCCGCGCCGGGCTTGCGACCGACCTGCGCAAAGAAGGCCGCGAAGCCGTAATAGTCGCGCTGGCTCCAAGCTTCAAACGGATGATGATGGCAGCGGGCACACTGAATGCGTAGCCCGAGGAAAAGTTGGGCCGTATCTTCGACCTGTTGATCGATTTCGCGAACCTCGCGGTACCAGGCCACCGGCGGGTTGTCGCTCATTTCGCCGGAAGCGCCGAGCACTTCGCGGACGAATTGGTCGTACGGCTTGTTTTCGTACAAGCTCTCGCGAATCCAGGCGTGGAAGCCGTAGGTGCCGTGCATGTACGTCGGCTGCTTACGGCGATTGCGGAGAATGGCGCTCCATTTATTCGCGAAGTAGTCGGCGTAGTCGCCGCCGTCGACCAAGCGATCGACGAGGCGATCCCGTTTTGACGCGTCTTTGTCGGCCAGGAAGGCGCGGGTTTCTTCCAGCGTCGGCAGACGACCGGTAATGTCGAGCGTGACGCGGCGAATGTACGTCGAGTCGTCGCATACGGCCGACGGCGGCATGCCGAGCCGTTGTAGTTTGTCGAACACGAGGGCGTCGATGAAATTCACCGCAGGCGGCAGCTTGTCGACCTTCTGTCCGAGCGGTACGGTCGAACGAAATACGCCGACGAGTCCTTGGAATCGCGTCATGATCGCGGCGTCGCCGGCAAGGTCCGTGGTCTTGACGAGGCCCGTGCGGCTGACGTCGGCCATGTCGGCCGCGTTCGAGTCGAACTGCGCCATGCGCGTGACGTCGGCGGTCGAACCGTCGCTATAGAACGCGGTGACGACTAGTTGCTGCTCGCCTCCCGGAGCGAGCGTGCGGCGTTGCGGCGTGACTTCGATTCGCGTGACGACCGGATCCTTCGTGCTGCCGTACGGCATGCCTTGCACGATCCAACGGCGCAACAAGCGATACTCCAGCGACTCGGGCTCCATGCGCGCCCCGCCGCCGTGCGGCACGGCGTTGACGGCCTTCGTCAGCAGCAAACTCGTGTCCGGCGCGGCGGGCGAGAGTCGGCGGCCGCGACCTTCTTTCACCAAGTGTTCGAAATCTTCCGACGGCTCGAAGCCGAGCAGCGACAGTTTGAAACCGTTTTGGCCGCCGGACTTGCCGTGGCAGCCGCCGCCGTTGCAGCCGAACTTCGTGAACATCGGCGTGATCTGGTTCGGGAAGTTCACCGGCGGGGCGTTCTGAAACTGCTCGACCGTCATCGAGATCGTCGCCGTTTTGCCGCCCGCTTCGGTCGCCGTGATGGTCGCTTTCCCGTCGGCTAGCGGTACCACCAGGCCCGTGCCGTCGACGGAGACGATTCCCGCGGGAGCCGTCGTAAACTTGACGACGCGCGTGACGTCGCGTTCTTGGCCGCCGGCGTAACCTGCCGTAACGATGATCTGCGATTGTGCGTCTTGCCCACGCAACGGAGCGGGGCTGCCTGTGGCGCCCGCGGCCGAAAGCGTTAGTGAAGTTACCGCACCGAGGTTCTCCCCGGCCGGCGGCAACGACGGCGATGTTTGCGAAGGAGCATTGGCCTCGACTTGCGCGCAGCACCACGCGAACGAGAACACAAAGCAAGCGGTGAAGCGCAACGTACGGCAAGCCGAGCAGGCGGGGCGGCTCATGCGGGATCCTCCCT
>CAZWDN010000070.1:0-18959 GCA_964633125.1 uncultured Pirellula sp.
CCGACGTAGCGGCCGATCTGCGTGGCCACGCAGAGGCCGATCTTCCCGCGCCGCATATCCGGCAACGCCACGGTGCCGCGGGCTCGATCGATCTTGTCGGTATGCCCCGCCTCGCGACGACGAATCGCGGCGACCGATTGCGTGAGGTCGCGATTCCATTCCAGGGCGTTCATACTCAAGTCGAGATGGGCATCGAACAGCAACATGGCGAGAACCTAATGCGAGGAGGGGATCAGGCGGGCGAGGTAAGTCGGCGAGCGGCTAGAGCCGTGACCCTATCACCGCGGCGGACCAAGATCAAGCAGCCGGAGTCGTCGCCGGAGAGCTTCAATTCGCGGCGCAGTTTCTCCGGTTCGACGTCGACGCCCCGTTTCTTGATTTCCAAACGTCCGACATTGCGCGCGGCGAACCATGCGCGCAGTTTGCGTACATCGAGCGGCAAGGCCTCGATAATCTCGAATGTCGCGAGGAGCGGATCGACGAGCGGCTGATCGCCGGTGAGATAGGCGCTCCCGACGTGGAGGGGGGCAATCGAAAACCGACGGGCCGCGGATTCTGTCAAATGCGCGGCCAATACGGCGGCGTCGGGTTCGAACAAATAGCGGCCGAAATCCGCGGCGACTTGTTCGTAGGCGTCGGGGTGCGCGAGGTCGTCGGGCGCGCCGGTGATGCTGTGCGGCGTGCCGTCGGCCGCGAGCAGCGTCGCGCGGCGCGTGCCGACGTCCGTCGTAAGCGCGCCGAACCAGAGCACGAGTTGTTTGCATTCTCCGGCGCGGCTGATCCATTCACACTCGGCACGGGCCTGCCACGCTTCCGGCGGCGCGGAACCGGGGGCCAGTTTGATCGCCGCGTCGCCGTTGGCGGCGAGCATCTGTTCCAAAACTTCCAAGCTCGGCTCATGCAACTCAAGTTGCGTGGTGCGCCGTCCTTGCGGCCGGCGATCCGGGTCGATGTGCCAGGCGCTCGCCGCTGCGACTTGCGCGGCGGCGGCCGCTTCCGCAACGACCGAAACGCGATGATTCGCCGCGCCGATGTTTGCGGCGACGCGCGCATTGGCTTCGGCGAATAAGGCCGTCGGCGGATCACGATCGTAGCCGACCGTGTCGCCGCGCGCGCCGAGCGCTATCAAATCACCGCCGATGCCGCAGCAGAGGTCGACGTAGCGGCCGCCGATCGGGAAGCGCTGCGCTTTGTAACGGGCCGTCGCAAAGTCGGTGGCTTGTTCCAGCCCGACGGGGGTGAAGAACATTCGCGCGGCATCGGGAAACTTGGCGACGGCCCGACGTCGCAAGCCGATCTGCTCGGCGGCGAGCGCGGCCCGCGCGGCGGGGAGCGACTTGCGCAATCGCGCGACCAGCGCGAGCGGATCGGCGACGTCGGCGTGTGCCGCGAGCACCTGCGCGGCTTCCTCACCGACCAACCAGCGGTAATCTGCAACGTCGGCGACGGTCATAGGGGCTTCGCAGCAATGGAGACATCGGGGGCGCTAGTTCTACCGAATGACGCGGCTTTAGGAAACGTACCGCCGGGCGAACTCTTGCGGCGCGCGGATGCTCGTCCCGGCGTCGACCGCCGAAAACGCCGATATTTAGAAGTGCGATGTTGCGCACGGTTCACATTGGTCGCGAACCGGTTCGACTCGCGCGGTAGCCAATGTTTCCTCGTGCGGCGATCGGATTATGCCCAACCGGAATTGGTTCTTGGTTTTTCTCGTCGGTGGCGCGGTGCTGCCCTATGTTCTCTCCGGGCAGTCGGCCGTGCGGGAGGCGATTACATCGCCGCTGAAGTTGGTGAGCGGCGAAGAAGCCAAACCGGCGCCGCAAGCCGCGCAGGGAATGCCTGCGGCCGGGGCGACGATCGCCGCCGCGCCTCCGGCGACTTCCGGCACGAAGCCGGCTTCGTCCGTGTCGCAGGAGAAGTTCGTCGATTTGGAGCAGGCCTTCCGTTGGGAGATTACCCCGGCTTGGATCCTCGGCAACTGGCCGCGCGTGACGACGCATCTCGCCGCGCTCGATTCGCAAGGCTATCGCGTAACCCTGATCACCGGCACGGGGCAAACCGATCTGGCCGGCGCGGTGACGTATTACTTCGACCCGCAACAGCGTTTGCAGAAGATGGTGTTTCACGGCACGACCGGGGATGCGAAGCGGTTGGTGCAATTCTTGATCTCGCGGCATCACTTTGAGCGCCGGCTCACGGACGACCCGAGCGTGTACCTGTATCAGGTCGAGCAAGACGGTCAGGCGCTCAGCGAGTTGAAGATCAAGACGGCGCCGATCGTGCGTACGACGAGCGCGTATTCGCGCTTTGAAGTATCGCTGACGATGAATCGTCCGGCGGAGTAGCCGGCGAGCGGGCGAGCTAGCGACTACTCGCCGCCGGGCGGCTCGTGCTCGTAATCTTTCCACTTCATCGGCCGACGGAACGGCTCGATGCGCAGCACGACTTCGCCGTTTTGAAAGATGCGGACCGTGCCGCTCGACTCGCTGACGGCGACGGCCACGGCTTTGGTCGCGCGGCTGATGGCGGCGGCCGCCCAGTGTCGTGCGCCTAAGCCCTTGGAGAGCATGATGTCGGCGGCCGAGGCGTCGACGTATTGCGCGGCGGCTTCCACGGTACCGTCGCCGGCGACGATGATCGCACCGTCCATTTGGGCGATCTCTTTGATCCCTTCGCGGACGCGCGAACTTTTCAAGTTGCGTTCTTTGCGGCTATAGCCTTTTACGGGGTCGAAGCCCGTGGGATGGCACATCTTGCGCACGCGAACCGAATCGCCGACGATGAAGAACGTGCCGACCGGCTTCCCCTCGCGTCCTTCGCGGCCGATCTCCAGCGCCAGGTTCACGACCGTCTGCAGCGTGTCGAGCGGCACGCGCGTGCCGAGTTGCTGCAAGTCGCGCACGGTGAGCCGGCCGAGATGGTCGTCGAGATCGATGACGCTCATCGAATCCAGCGATCCCGCCTCGAAACCGCTGTAAAGCGCCGCCACGCGCGAGCCCGGCCTCACGCGTTCTTCGCTGATGGCCCGGAGCAGGGCCTGCGAGATTTTGTCGTAGACCGGCATCTCCGACATCTCGACCATTACGCCGATCAGGCCCGCCTCGGCGGCCTCGGCCACGGCCTGAGGCGATTCCGAGGCGATGATCACTTTCTCGTTGCCGGCGGCCTTCTTGATGTCGTCCCAGTCGCCGTGGTTTTCCAGCAGCAGCAAGACCGCTTCCGCATCGACCGACTGTGCCAGTCGGACGACTTCGCCAAACATCGTCATGATTTCGACGTTGGAACGGACCATCGGCACTCGCGCCCCGCAACCCGAACGGCTTGCGGGAATCAGATCAGGGGAGCGGCTCGCGAGACGAATGTCGGGCCGCGGAGAAGACGCCTCGAATACTAAGAGTTTTCCCCGATTCGGGCAACCCTTAGATTCGGTCGTCGGCCGGAAAAATCTCGTTGATGCGAGAGTTATGCGTTAGCCGCCGCCGCGCGATCATCGGGTTCCGGCGTGGCCGCACGAGTGCGGCCACGGCCTTTGGAAATCGCGCCGCTCGGGAGTCCTTAGCGGTTCTGAGCCGAGGGGGCTTTGGCGGTCGCCGCCGGCTTGCGCTGGACGAGCCCTTCGAACGAGCGGACCTCGCCGCCGAAGACCCGTTCGTTGTAGATCTGCAGAGCATGCAGGCCGTGCCCCAGGTGGCCGACTTCCCATTGCGTGTAGTGCTCATGCAGCAAGATATCGGTGACGTACTTCACGGCTTTGACCACGCGCGGGTCGCGGAGCTGTTCGTCGGTGAGAGAGAAGGCGAGCCATTCCAAGATGTGACCGGTCGTTTGCATGCGACGGTCGATGTCGTTGCGAGCCTCGCGGCGCACGAACCAGGCGGTGCTGAACGAGCCGTCGGGGTTTTGCAGGCTAAACGTATACTTGTGGTACTGATCGATGTACTTCTTCGCTTCCAGGTAGATGCCGGTGATCGGCTCGCCCCGCTGTTCGCGCTTCCGCACGGCGTAGCTCAGGCCCATCAGGCGGTGCGTGCCGCCGCAGGCCGCGCCTCGTACCGGTTGCACGATCTCTTCGCGAACCAGGCGATCGAGCGACCAAGGCTGCCCTTGGAAGTTGGTCCATTTGGCGTCGCTGGGGAGATAGTGCATCAAGCTGATGAGCTTGAAGGTGAGCTCGGTGCCCGCCTCGCAATCGCGCATTTCCGCTTGGATCAGATCTTCGAGCGTGAAACGCTCGCCGCCGACGTAGAGCGGATAGTCGCGTTGCAGGTACGATTGCGCGAGGATCGCCAGGAATTGGCCCGAGTGGCCTTGCACGCCGGGGCCGCGCAGGGCGTACAGCTCGCCGTTGCGAATCGTGAGAATCGGCTGGTTGCGGCAAACGCCGCTATAGCAAAGGTGCCCGATCGCCGTGGTCGTCTCACGGCCGCCGTTGGTGATGAGCCGGGTATCGACGCCGTAGGCGACGATCGCGTGCATCACTTCCCAGGGGCTGTGCTCTTGCGTGTTGAGCGTCCAGTTTTGGTAATAGGTCGCTAGCGCCGTTTGCACGCGTTTCTTGAGCAACTGCATTTCCGGCGTCAGCGGCACTTCCGTCTTCGACTCGAACATCTCCTTCGTTTTGTCGTCGGCCGGCGCGCGGCCGATCGTCATCCGTTGCTCTTGGCCCGATTGCCCGGGTTCCAATTCGTCGGCCAGCGGCGGCAACCGGCCCGGCTGTGAAGGGTCGGCCGTGCGAATCGGCGCGGCGTCGGTGGCGCGGGCCGACTTCGGCGCGGCGGCGGTCGAAGGATTCGCGGCAGCCGCCGGAGCTTTCACCGCGGGCGTCGGCGTCGACGTCGCGGGAGCAGACGCCGCGGTCGAGCTCGGCTTCGGCGTCGCGAGCGCCGGCGCCGATTTTGGCGCGTCAGCGATGCTCGGCGTCGGGGACTTTTCAGGCGCGCTCGGCGTGTCCGCGGGCGTCGGACCTAGCGGTTGCGCCGCTGCCGCCTCGTCTTCGAGGATCGGCTCCGCCCGCAACGTATTGTGATACACGCGACGCGGTTCCTCGAGCGTCGTGCTCGGCTTCGTCTCGGTCGGCTTCACGGCTTCGCTTGGAGCGACTTCGCTTTGAACAGGGCCGCTGATCGGGGCGGGCTTCGCCGCGGCCGGCGTCGGCATGGTTGCCGGCTTCGAAGTCGAAGGGGCGACGACAAACGGTTGGGCGACGGCCGAAGGCGTCGGACGGGGCGGTGCGAGCGTCGGCGTATTGCGAGCCGGCGCGGTCGTCGTAGCGCTCCGAGCGGGAGCGGTCGAATAGCGCGTGCCGCCGTACGAACCGTTGGCCGATCCGTGTCCGAAGCGCGGGCGAGCCGCCACTTCGTAGAGCGGCGCTTCGGCGGTCGACGGCGCCCCGATCGGCGCAGCGGTCGACGACGTTGCAGTCGACGAACCTTCCAGCCGAGCGCGGGCCCGGGCAAGGTCGCCGGCTTCCGAAGTCAGGGCCTGCCAGCCGTATGCCGCGACTGCCAACCACGCCCAAAGCGAACGAAACCGACTTATCTTCATGACCCTGCCTTTGCAAATCTCAGGAGCATAGTTCAGCGCGCCCGCGGATCGACACCGTGAGCCGTTCCCGGTCCCAGGCTGGAGTTATGCCGTTGGATCGGGCGAGCGTTGCGAGTGTCGTTGGTGCCGAAGCTCGTGCGTGCCCGCAGGGGGCGTCGCCTTCCGCCTAAACGAGGCTCATCGCGCACAAAGCGTTTCGGTAGGAGAGGTATCGGCTTCCCCGGACGGAATTCCGTGCAGTCCAGGAATAAGCGTCAGTCCTGAGCTAGATCGCCCAGCTTTCGCGCTGCCGGCAATGCTAAAGGCAAAAAATCGCAAAGAATGGAGAGCTTCGCGCAAAGAAAAACTGGCCGCCGCATCAAACGTGGGGAAACTCGTCCCTGTGCGGGGCTCGCACGCGGCGATTCGTCGAGGCTAGAACGCCTGGAGCTTCATGCGCTCGACCAGCGAAATTTCGGCCGGCGCTCCCTCGCCGCGGACGTATTCGCGCCAGCTTACGACATTATCGCCGAAGTCCTTGCCTGTGATCTCGCGCAGCGATTGCATGGCCCGATACTGCAGCGCGGGGTCCGGGTCGTCGAGCGCGGGGCGTAGCGCGGCCACGGCATCGTCGCCGCCGAGTTGTCCTAACGCGCGCCCGGCCGCGAGCCGAACGTCGACGCTGGAGTCTTTACGAATGGCTTCGCTCATTTGTGCGACGGCCGACGGTCCGCCGTGGTTGCCCCAGCCTTGGCAGGCGGCGATGCGTACGTCGCGATCGGAATCGGCGAGTCCCGCCCGCAAGGTTTCGCCCGCTGCGGGTGCGCCGCAGCGTGAGACGGCCAGCAGCAGTTCGATGCGAACCAGCGGATCCGACTCGTTGCGATAGCGCTGCGCCAAATCCGCCGCCGTCCGGTTCTGCTCTTCGGGGGTTTGCGACGGAATTTTCTCGGCCAATTCCCGCAGTTCTTCGATTTCTTCCGCCGGAGTTTTTTTCAGATACTTTTCGTCGATTTCTTTCGCTTCCCAAAACGTAATCGACTGCACCCATTTGGGCCGCGCCCGGGCATAGGAACAGCCGTTGCTCGTTAGCAGCGCAAGCAATCCCAAGCTCAGGGCGACGTAGCGACGAGAGGGAAAGACGAACATAGGGTTCATCGGCCTGGTGCACGAGGTGTGGGAGAAATGACCGAAACGTCGGGCGGTCGCGGCGCAACGCGGGAGCGTCTGCGGGCGCGGGCCGTCACGAATCGGGAGCGATGTGGGGCGGAACTATAGCAATGCCCTTGCGGCGAGGAAAGGGGAGTCGCCGACGGTTGCCGCGCGCCGCGAGGGAGAATTCCTTGCTGCCGTTGCCGGCGTGGAGTGCTAGACTGAAAATATCGGCGCTGCGTTGCGGGCCAAAGCCGGTATTCTGTGCGGCCGCTCGCCGAATCCTCGCCGCACGTAATAATGGGCACCCCTCCTTTGATTCGCTCGCTGCTTCCCGTCGCGCTGTGCTGTCTCGGCCTCGTCAACCTGAGCGAGGCGATGGATCGCGTCGTTATGCGCCGCGACAACGTCGAGCAAACGCTCACGGGACGAATCGTCGTCAAAGCCGACGACGGCGGACTGCTCTTCGAAACGCGCGACGGCGTCCTGTGGGCCGTTACCCCGCAAGAGCAAGTGTCGGTCGACGCCGACGCGGAGCCGTTTGCCTACTATCACCCGACCGAGTTGGCCGACGTCCTGCTCAAGGAACTTCCGCCCGGCTTCGAGACGCTGCAAACCAAGCACTATCTGATTTGTTACAACACTTCGCGCGCCTACGCCCAATGGTGCGGCGGGCTCTTCGAGCGGTTGTATCTCGGTTTCGGCAACTACTGGAGCAACCGCGGCTTCGCCCCGCAGGATCCGCCGGGCCTGCTTGTGGCCGTGGTCTTCGCCGATCGGACCAGTTACGCACGCTACGCCCAGCGCGACTTGGGAGACGCCGTCAATTCGATCATCGGCTATTACAGCCTGAAGACGAACCGGATGACGATGTATGACCTGACCGGCACGGCGGGCACGACGCAAACACGCGGCAACGCACAGCAGATCACGCAGACGTTGTCGCGCCCGGAAGCGTTCGGCACGGTCGCGACGATCGTGCATGAAGCGACTCATCAGATCGTCTTCAATTGCGGCATGCATCGCCGCTATGCCGACATTCCGAAGTGGCTCAGCGAAGGCTTAGCCGTCTATTTCGAATCGCCCGACCTCGACGCTTCCAAAGGCTGGCGCACCATCGGCAAGGTGAACGCTCCGCGTTTGGCGACCTTCCGAGCGTATCTATCGAGGCGTCCGGGCGACGCGCTGGTGCAATTGCTGCAAAACGACGATCGCCTCCGTACGCTCGAAGGCTATGCGGAATCGTGGGCGCTCAATTACTTTCTGATCAACGCGAAGCCGAAGCAGTTTCAAGCATACATGCAGGTGCTGGCCGCGAAACCGCCGTTGGTGACCGACGCGCCGGAAGATCGCGTCGCCGAATTCCGCGCCGCCTTCGGCAACGACCTGGAAGCGTTCGACAAAGAATTCGTACGCTTTATGAGCCGGGTGAAGTGAAATCGCTCCCTTAGGGAGCGCCGCGGAGGACGTTCCCGACAGATCATCGCTACCCCGTCAGAGCCTGTTCCACTCGGCGCAGCGCGTCTTCGAAGCGACAATCGCCGCCGGGGGTCGGCAGCGGTTCGCCGCGGGCCATCCAAACGTCGACCTTCTTCTGCGCCGAGATCACCGTGCTATGGCTCCGGCCGCCGAAGAAGCGGCCGATCTCACTGAGCGCCGCCCGCGTGTACTTCCGGGCCAGCCACATGGCGAGCATCCGCGGGTGGCTGACCTCTTTTCCTTTGCGCGGCGATTGCAGCGCTTCGGATTCCAAGCCGAAGACGTCGCGGACCGCTTTGTCGATGTCGGCCAGGCGCACCGACTTTTGTTGCTGGTGCATCAGGTCGGCGAGCGTCTGTTGCGCGAGCGCGAGATCGATGCGCCGCTCATACGCGCGGCCGGCGGCCAGTAAGCGCTTCAGAGCGCCCGAAAGTTCGCGAGCGTGATTCGTGAAACGCGCGGCGACGAATTCGCGCACGTCGTGGGGCAGCTCGAGCCCCAGCCGTGCGGCCATCCGCCCCGTGATGCCGACGCGGGTCTGCATGTCGGGCGATTCGAGGCCGACGACCAAGCCGCCGAGCAGGCGATTGCGCAGTTCCGGGCCGAGAAACGTCAACTCGGCCGGCGAACGGTCGGCCGTGAAAATGATCTGCTTGCCGTCGCGTTGCAGGGCGTCGAGCGTGTGGACCAATTCGACGAGCGTCGCCTTCTTGCCGGCGAGGAACTGGATATCGTCGACCGCCAACAGGTGCAGTCCGCGGAATTTGCGGCGAAAGCTCGGCAGTCCGGTGCCGTTGAGCGCTTCGAGAAACGCCGTGGTGAACTGTTCGGCGGAGATCAGCGCCGTTTCGATTTCCGGATGAGCGCGACGGGCCGTGTCGACGATCGCTTCCAAGAGATGCGTTTTGCCGACGCCGGTCGGGCCGTGCAGCACCAGCGGCGAGATGCCGCCGAGACGTTCCGTGCAGCCCAAGGCCGAGGCGTACGCCAAACGGTTGGACGAGCCGACGACGAACTCGTCGAAGCGGTGCAGGCGGCGCGGCATCGTCGGCTTGCGCGGCGCGGCCGTCGTCGTGGTCGAACCCGCCGACGCTGCGCCGGCCGGGGTGCTTTCGCCGCCGAGAAAAGCTTGCGCGATCGACGTGAACGGCGCCTTCGTCGCGCCCGGCGCTTCCGGAGCGGCCGACAATGTCGCCGGTCCGCGCGTTACCGTCGGGGCGGCGTCGCGCTGCGTGCGGCGCGCGGCGGCTTGGGCCGACGCCTGCGCGTCGATCTCGAAGACCACGGAGACGCTCGGGCCGACCGTTTCGTGCGCCGCGTCTTCGATCTGGCCGCGGAAGTTATTGCGGAGCCAGTCTTGAAGAAACGAGTTGGGGACCGCGACGACGACCCGTTCCGGACTGATCCGAAACTGGGCCGAGGAAGCGAACCAGAGATCGTAGCGCTCGGCGCCGACTCGGTCGGCCAGAGCCCGCCGCAAGGCGGTCACGATTTCCTTATCGTCAAACTTCACTTCCTGCATTGGTGCGTGCGCCTCGTGCTGATGTGCGATCCCTGCCATGGACCCGACCTACGTCGGCGACCCGTGTGCCGCAGCGCGCGATTCTTTTCGTCGCGCCGCGGTTCGTTCGTCGCCGACGTTGCGAGCCGCGTCTCCGTGCGGAGCGCGCAGCATCGCCGTCGCCGTCCAAGTCCTTACTGCTCCCCGAAACTTCCTAACTCGCGCAACCCGGCGCGACCTTTGCCGGCGGGGAACGGGTCGACCATTGGCGTGCGGACCAGCGGCGTGCGACACGATTCCTGCGGGGCAAGTTTGCGCTCGAGTCGATAACCGCGAGATCGAGCGGAGGCGAGCCGGTGAAGGAGCGAAATCGCACGTGAATTGCGACCGCCTGAAGCCCCTTCGCCGCGTCTCTTTCCGCGTCCGTTGGTTGTCACCCAAGGCAGGGATTGTACGCCCGCCGGCACCGCTGTCAAAGCGCCGCGCGCGGCCCGAATTTTCCTTGGCTTCGGCATGCAAAAATAGCCGCCGCATTTCACCCAAATCAAGCGGCGAGGACGCGCGAAATCGAACGAAAAAAACTTTTGCCCACGAACCTCTCGCGCGTGGAAAACTTGTCGGCTTGCCGCGCGGCGCCGGCGGCGCGAAACTCCGCTAACTCTGCAAAGGCTTGCTGCGGCGCGAGTTGTCACGCTTGCTCATCATCGGCGCGCGGGCCGCGCAGGTCTTGAACAAAAGCGCTGCGCCGCTCCCACTCGCGGAATCCCGCGGCTTCATACTGCGCCGCCGCCGGTTGGTTGGCGGCGTCCACGGCCAGCACGATCCGTTTACGACCGAGAACTGCGGCGATCCGCAAACTTTCGCGCACCAGTTGCCCGCCGAGACCGCGCCCGCGCGCCTGGGGCAAGAGCGCCATGTACACAAGTTCAACTTGATTCTGCGACGGATGATCCGCCAACAACAAACAGCCGACGTCGGCGTTGCGCTGCACCGCGCGTTGCCAGAGCGACATGCCGCTCGTGCCGATCGCCGCGTATTCGTCGAGCACCTCGAGCGCGGGGCGCAAACCGTTGAGCGCCGGACAATCGAGCGTGCCCTCGTAGGTTCGCTCGACAAGTTCCGCGAACGCCGCGCGCTCGTGCGCTTCGACCGAGACGAAATGCAAGCCGGTCGCCTCATGCTTCGCCAGTCGCGGGTCGACGTCGGCGCCGAGATACGCCAAGTCGGCGGCGTGCGTGAAGCCTGCGCCCAGCACCGTCTGCGCGTCGCGGCAGGCGGCGTCCGGTAGCAACGTTTGGGCGAACGTGGCGCCGCGTCGCGGCAGCTCGCGCAAAAGCGCGGCCAGCAGCGGATCGCAGCCGGAAACCGCGCGCTCGGCGAGCCGTTGCGTCGGCCAAACCTGCGCCACGTTGCCCGAACCGAGTTGCCCCCAGGCCGCGCCGACGATTTGCCGTTGCTCGTTGCGCTCCACGGCCAAAACTCCCAGGGCCGCCGGCTTTCTTCGCGTTTCCGCAATGACCGACCAACGCAGCGCCTCGGCCGTCGGCGGCGGCAGCATGCGCAGCGCCAGCATCAAGGCGGCGTGCATTTCGACTTCGGGAGTCGTGGCCGAGAGGATTTCCGGCGGATTCGAAGGCGGATTCGAGGAACTCATAGTTGGTTAGGATAGGCGATTTATTCCCCTCGGTCTCCCCTGCAGTTTATAATCGGAAGGCATTCGGTCGACGGTATTGCGGTGGTGTGATCCTACGAGGAGCAAGCGGCCATGAACGGGCGCGGCGCGGTATTATTCGGTGCGGCGAAAATCGGGGCGGCCCTTTGTTCCTTGGGCGTAATCGCCGCAACGGGCGGCGCACCCAGCGAAGTCTTCGGCCAATCGGCCCTGCAGCGCTTGGAACAGCGTCTTACACAACAGCCCACGCAGGCGCCGCCGCTCGCGCAGCCGGAGCCGCCGAAGATTTCGGAACTGCCGAGCGTGGAAGCGGAGCCGGGCTATCTCGGCGTCATCGCCGACGACCAAAGTTCGCAAGGTCGCGGCGTCGTGTTGGTCGACGTACTCGCCGGCGGACCCGCGGCGCTCGGCGGATTGAAGATCGGCGACCTGATTACGAGCATCGACGGCGTGGCGATTGCCGGCCTCGACGCGATGGCCGGCGTCATGAAGGGACGCGTCGTCGGCGAAGAGGTGACGTTTGTCGTGCTGCGCGCGGGCGAGGCGCTGCGCGTCGACGTGACGTTGACGAAGCGTCCGCCGCCGGAAGAACGCCGCTTCGCCAACTTTGGTCGCATCGGCGCGCCGACGCCCGCCGTGGTGCCCGCGCCGCCGGAGCCTGTCGTGCCGGGGACGTCTCCTTCATTCGCCGTTCCGAGACAGCCGCTCGATCCGCAACCGCCGGCGATGCCGAACAACGAAGTTCGCGCCGCACCGTCCGTGGTGGTTGCGAATCCCAACGGCCCCGCCGCCACGGCGGCGCGCACCGGATTACTCGGCATTCGCACGGCGCGCGTGACTCCCGAACTGCAACTGGCGATGAACCTGCCGGAGCCGCGCGGGGCGCTGGTGATTGAAGTGCGCCCCGATTCGCCGGCGAAGGCGGTCGGCATTCCGGTCGACGCGGTGATCGTGGCCGTCGACGCGCAGCGCATTAACGACCCGAACGACTTGGCCGAGATCGTGCGCGAGCGCGGCCCGGGGGCCGAGGTGCGGTTGAGCTACTATCGTTACGGGCAGCTTTACGAACGGCGCGTGAAGCTCACGGCACCGCCGGCGGAAGCGTCGGTGGAAGTCGCGGAGCCGCTCGTGATTCCCGCGCCGATGCCCGCGGTCGGCCCGACGATCGGCGTTCCGACCGACAATCCGCCGCCGGCGAACCCGCCGGTCGTGAAGCCGGCGGCTCCCGCGCCGATGCCGAAGAGCGTGGCGGACGAAGCCGAGCTGCGTCGCAAGTTGGCCGACTTGGAACGGCAGGCCGCCGAGATCAAGCGGCAACTCGAAGCGTCGCCCGCCCCGACCGGCGACAAGAAGTAGCGAGCCGCGCAGCGTGAACGAACCCTTCGCACTAGACCATCGCGTCTACTGGATTTTCATCGGGCTCTGGATGCTCTTCTGGGGCACGGCCGGCGGCATCGTCTGCCATAAGTTCAAAGGGAAGGGGCTCCAAGGAGCCCTGGCCGGCGCGACGCTCTTCATCATCGGCATCATGCTCGTGCTCGTGAGCGAAGACGAGCCGAAGCCGCCGGAAGAAAAGTTGTAGGACGCTCGCCTACTTCGCCTTGGTCGTCGTCGGCGCACCGGCGGTGGTTGCCGGCGTTTTGACCGGAGCTGCCGTGGTGGTCGGCGCGGCCGGCGTCGTCGGAGTCGTCGTCGCGGCGGCCGGCGTTTCCGTTTCTTCCTCGTCGGAATACTTGGCCAGCTCGGTGTAAGCCGCTTCGCGCAATTGCTGCCAAACCTTTTCCTTCGTTTGGTCGCCGCTGTAAACGCCGGCGAGCGCTTCGCATTGCCATTTATTGAGTTGTGCGAGCTTCGCAAGCTCGTTCACCGCGGCGACGTCTTCCGCATCGAGATCCGGCGACTTCGCCAGTACCCGCAGTTGTGCTTCGACTTGTTCCGCGAGCGAGTGATGCAGGTCGATCATCTCGGCGAGTTCTTCGTCAGTATAGGCGTCCTTCCCGGCCGCGTCGGCCAGCACGCCGATGCCCACGTACGATTGATTGAGGAAGGCGATCGTCGTCGTGATCAACGTGTCGCTGATCGGATCCCCTTCCACGGGCGTCGCGGTGTCGAGCGGCGAAGCGGCGGGAGCCGTCGCGGCAGGCGTTACCACGAGCGGCGCGGGATCCCTCGTCGGCACGAGCGTTTGCGCGCGAGCCGCGGCGACGGAGACGAGGAGAGCTGCGAAAACGAAGAGCGCGGAGCAGCGACGAACCATGAGAGCCATCCTTGGCGCGAGGCGAAGTCGTGAATCTACGGATAAAATAGCGGCGACGGGCCGAGGATATACCGGCCCGTCGCCGCGAAAGCAATGTCGCTTGAGCCGCCGGCACGTGAATGCCGGCAGCGCCGCCGCTTCGACCTTTAGGTTTCGACGTTCGATATCGTCTAACGCAGCAGCCATTCCAGACCGGCTTGCGGCTTTCCCTTGTCGGTCGGGGTCGCGAGTTCTTTCGGCGAGCCGGCGGCTGCGTAGGCGGCTTTCATGATCTCCGGCACCGTGCTCTCGCCGGCCAGCCAAGTCGGCTGCGGCGCGCGCAAGGCCAACAGCGCCGGAAGGTCGCCGTATTTCACGATGCCCGGCACGAAGTCGGCGTCGAGATAATCGGTCAGGCCGGCGAAGCGGAAGCCGGCCGTGTCGACCATCAGGCGATCGACCCCTTCGCCGCATTGCGCGCCGGCCGCGGCGACCCACGGAGCCGCCGGTCCGCCGCCGCCGAGATGCACGGCTTCCGTACCCTCATGACGCCGCGCGTGCGCCACGACCGTCAGAATATCGTGGACGCGCTGGGCGAGCAGCGGGTGGTTGTAGCCGTAGGTGAAGCCGGCGAAGAGCCGCGGATTCTTGACGCGCCGGTTGGCGTCGGCCGGGAAGCCGTCGACCGTGTGCGCGCCGACGCCCAGCACGTCGGGCCCCGCCACGGCGTACCCCTTGGCCAGCGCCGATTTCACCGGCGCCGAGGGATCGCCCGACGATTCTGTGAGCGCGGCCGAACCGAGTTCGCTGACCCACACCACGACCTGCTTATTCCACTGCTTGGGATAATAGTAAACCACGGGCACGACCTCGCGCCGCGCCGTCTCGGTGAGCAGGCAGCGGAAGAACCAGTAGTCGCCCCGGTCGGTCTTTTCGACGTTCTCTTGTTCGATCGGGCCGACGTCTTCGAGTCTGCGGCCGAGAATCGCATCGACGCCGGCGCCGACCGTTTCATGGTACTTCACCAGCGACGGCATGTCCTTCGGCGCGAGCGCCGCCATTTGCTTGTCGGAATCTTCCGTCATGTGGCGGAGCAGTTTGCGTTCGAAGTCGGGCCCGCCGGCGGGTGGCGCGTGTTCGCCGGTCCACACGGTGAGCTCTTCGCGCGTGAGCGGCTTGAAATCCCCTTCGACGATCGGCGTCTTGGCGCCCAGCTTCAAATGCTCGTTGAAGAACCCGTACATTGCCGCGCGGCTGACGTAGTTGTAGTTGTGCGGGAATTGAATGTAGGGAAACGCCGCGACGTTGTCCGGCGCGCCGAGCAACTTGTACAACTGTCGCAGCTCGGGATACCCCTTAGTCATGATTTCCTTCGTCCAATCGTTGGCCGCGATCATCCCCAGCGGCTTCGGCGCGAACAGTCCGGCTAATTCGATGTTGCCGGTCCCCACGCGCAAGACGCAAGCGTTCTCGCAGGTGCAGCCTCCTTGCATGGCGGTCGACACCATCACGGCCGGCACGATCGCAGCCGGTCGCGGATCGCACGCGCCGACGAGAAACGTCTGCGTGCCGCCGCCGCTCGCGCCGGTCACGCCGATGCGCTGCTTGTCGACGTCCGGCAGGCTCTCCACGAAGTCGAGCGCGCGGATCGAGTTCCAGGTTTGCAGGCCCAGGATATGTTGGAGCCGGCTTTCCGCTTGCGGGCTGAAGAGCCCCCAATTCACTTTCGTTTCGAGCTCGGGCCGCTTCGTACCGTAGCGATGGGCCACGTCGAACGCAATCTGTTGCGAGTCGGCGTAGCCGAGCATGTCGTAGTGAAACACGATGCAGCCGAGCCGGGCCAGCTGAATGCAGCGGGCCTGCAGCGGGAAGCGACCGGAGACGGGGTACTTCTCCGCGCCGGTGTCGAGCTGCGCTTTCATCGCGGCGTCGCCGGCGTCGTAGAAGCGGCCGTCTTTCCAGTGCCCGTGCGGACAAAGGATGGTCGGTCGTGGGCCGTCGAAACCTATCGGCCGGTACAAGCTGCCGGTCACGTAGAAACCGGGGAAGCTTTCGAAGAACACTCGCTCGACGGTGAACGTATCGCGCTCGACCTTGCCGTGGACGACGGAGTTGAGCGGCGTGCGCGTCGGCATCGGCCAGAGCCCTTGTGAAACGAGCGTTTGCGTGCGAACCGCTTCCGAGCGTTTGGCCCAGGCCTCTTTCGTGGCCGGCGGCGTGAACGGGAAGTAACCGTCGAGATCCTTCGGCGGTGCGAAGCGGGCATCATCGGCCACGGCCAAGGTTTTCGACTTGGCGGGCTTCTCCGCGGCCCGCAGCGGCAGGACGGTACTCGACAAAAGGGCCAGGGCGACGGAGGCAAGGAGCGCGCGACGCATGAGGTTTCTCCGGGCGGGGCAGGGGGGGCGGGAGCGCGTATAGTAGCGTGCCGCCGCGCGGCGTGCTACTTTTTTGACGCGGCGCGGCACGTTCGCCGCTTGTGCCGCATTCGCCCGTTACCCTTGCCGCCGAGGCCCGAACCATGTCGCCCCCGTGGGAGTTGCTCACCGCTCGGCTCCGGCTGCGCCCGTATCGAATCGACGACGCGCCGGCGATGTTCGCCGTGTTCGGCGATCCGGAAGTGATGCGCTACAGCATGAGCGGGCCCGACCCGACGGTCGACGCGACGCGCGCTCGGGCGCAGAAGCTAATCGACCATCAAGAGAAGTTCGGCTTTAGCCTGTGGGTCGTCGAAGACCGCGCGACCGGCGCGCTCTTGGGCGATTGCGGACTCAAGCAACTCGAAGAAGGCCCGGAGATCGAAGTCGGCTACCGTTTCGCGCGTGAGCATTGGGGGAAGGGATACGCCACGGAAGCCGCCGCGGCGAGCATGCGTTACGGCTTCGGCACGGTCGGCCTCGCACGCATCGTGGCGGTCGTTGCGCCGCCGAACGTCGCATCGTGCCATGTGCTGGAAAAGATCGGCCTGGAGTATCAGCGGCGAATCCATTGCTACGGCCGCGAGATGAACTATTTCACAGTCGACCGCGACCGCTACTTAGCGCAACACCCGGAGCGCTGACGCGCCCGCCGCTTGTGCGAGGCGAGCCGGGAACGTCCGTGACTGAGTTCATAACGGCATGCCCGATGTAGCGGGCCGATACCGCGGCTCCTCGCCCACTGGGAGAGGATGCCCGCAGGGCAGGTGAGGGTCGCGTGGCAATTCGAAGCGCGGCACTGTCAGTGGAGTGATCGCTGACTGCATTCTTTGCGGAGGCCAGGAGCTTGGCTCTTTCTCAATCGAGCTTCTACCTGCGGTGTATTGGGAGTTTGCGGTCGCGGCGGAAACCGTCGTGGATGGTCCGATGTCGTACTCCATGTCGCCGAAGCACAAGGCTGCGAGGTTGTCGAAAACTGTAGGATGCGTCGAGCGGAGCGAGGCCCATGCGGTGGTGACGGCGTTGACGTTCCGCGTGGGTCTCGCTTTGCTTGGCCCATCCTGCCGCCGTCGTTTATCCGCTGAGCCGCGTCAGGTGACAGCACGCGGGGCATGCCGAAGACAATCGGCCGGCCAAAAATCGGCTTGAGTTCGTCGCGAAACGGTTCTAACGTGCAGGGTTGGTCGTCGCGACGGGCGCCGGCCGGGGCGCGGCGCCGGCTCGGCGAACGTAAGTCGGTTTCCTTGCGAGTTGCATCCGACGGACTTACGTCGACGACGGAGTTTTGCCCTGCGTACATAATCCGTACTTATGTACGCACATGTCCAAAAACGGGGTGGGGGGCCGCGTACATAACTTCCGGTTATGTACGCACGCGCCGGTGCGGTCCGTCGACGTAAGTCGAAGTTGGGGCGTCGAATTGGTGGGTGACTTACGTCGAACGTGAGGAGAGCCGCGGACGGGCATCGACTTGCACGATGCACGGGCCGCCGTAGGGGAGTATTGTAGAACGATCGTCGCCGCCCGTCGGTTTACTTGCCTGGAGAGATGCTGCCATGTCGTCGTTTGCTTTGTTGTGGAACTCGTCGCCGGTCGGTCGTCGCAGGTTGTTCGCGGTCGTGATGCTGGCCGGCGCGTGGGCCTACGGCAGTTGCCCGGTGCAGGGGGCCGACGCAGGAAACGGGAATCCGACGAAGGAGAAGCCGGCGGCTACGAAGGCGGCCGTTGCGAAATCGGGCGACGAGAAAACGCGCGACGTGAAGTCGAGCGAGAAAAAGCCTGCGGACAAGAAGGGTGATGCGAAGCAGGACGACGCCAAGAAGGTCGACCCGAAGAAGCCTGCGCCGCCGACGAAGAAGTACGAGCAGCCGTGGACGCCCGGAGGAAAATATCGCGCGCACGATATGCAGCGGCCGCGGCCGAAGGTGGTGACGCCGCCGACGGCGAGCACCGATGCGCAGGCCGGCGCACCGCCGTCGGACGCGATCGTGTTGTTCGACGGCAAAAGCCTCGCGGCGTGGCTTCGCGAAGGGCGCGATCCCGTGACGAAGCAGCCGCTGACGACGCCTGCGGCATGGCCGGTGCGCGACGGCTATCTGGAAGTGCCGACGCGGTCGGCCGGCGCGCGCGGGTCGATCGTCACGCGCGAGGAGTTCGGCTCGTGCCAGTTACACATTGAGTTTGCGACGCCGGCGGAAGTGAGCGGCAACGGCCAAGGGCGCGGCAACAGCGGTATCATGCTGCACGGCGTGTGCGAAGTGCAGGTGCTCGACTCGTTTGAAAACGACACGTATCCGGACGGACAGGCCGCGGCGATTTACTCGAGCTACCCGCCGCTGGTGAACGCCTCGCGACGGCCGGGGCAGTGGCAGGCGTATGACATTATTCTAGAGCTGGCGCGGCCGGTGGAGAGCAAGCCGATTGCCGCACTTGCCGACGTGCCTGCGGACGGGGCGAAGAAGCTCGTGCCGACGAAGGCCGATGCGGCGAAGGCGGCGACCGCGAAGCCGAATGCGACTGCGCCCGTGCCGGCGTCGATGAAGCCGAAGCTACGGCCTGCGCGGATCACGGTGTTGCACAACGGCGTGATCGTGCAGCACGCGGAAGAGCTCGCGTCGACGGCGAAGAAGTTTAAGCTCGCGCTGCAGGACCACGGCAACCCGGTGCGGTACCGGAACATTTGGATTCGGCCGTTGAAGGAGCGGGAATAGGTGCGAGATCGGGGGAGCGGAGAGGGAGACGGAAGTGACGAGGCGGGGCGAGTGCCTTCGAAGCGGGATTTTGCCCGAGATTCGACGTTTTGAGCGTTCGGTTGGCGTTGACCCGACCGGGGCCGGAGTTAAAATGTCCGGTTCGCAAAGATCGGGGCGTAGCTCAGCCTGGCTAGAGCGCTACGTTCGGGACGTAGAGGTCGCAGGTTCAAATCCTGTCGCCCCGACTTGATCGAAAATGTTTCTGGGTCTTGATTTACGAGACCTG
>CAZWDN010000071.1:0-18857 GCA_964633125.1 uncultured Pirellula sp.
CAGCGTTGGGAATCAGGAGTTGGAAGCGGGCGTCTCTCATCCTCCCTCAGGACTGATTCAAAAGGTCAACCAGCTCGAATCGTGTCGCCGCTTGTCTGAGAAACTGACAGACTGTTGCGCAGATTTACATTACTCCGAGTTTCCCGGGGGGCACGATCCTATTTGCTGGGAAAGAGAACTTCCGGACGCGCTTCGTTGGCTTTTGCAGGGCGACCCCGAACAAGCCGCTCCACCTGACCGCAGCGGCGAATAGAATCGTTTCGAGTTCAACCTCTGACCTCGCCGCTATACGGGGACGACATGACACAGGAAAGTGACGAGCTGTTCCAGGCGTTGGAGTCGGTTCACGACGAGGAGACCTTCCTCCAGTTCCTGCTGGCGCTGCGGGATGATCGCGAAAAGTCGATAGCGATGGAGCAGAAGGTACCTAGCTCACCGCACGGCCCTGACGCCGGTGGGTGGGAGAACACAACGATCGAGCGCTTCTTCGATACGGCAGTTCGGTGGGCACGGGATTCTGTGAATGGCAATTCGTTTTATAAGAAGCCTGGCAATCCATGGCGTCGTTGCGCGGACATACTCTTCGCCGCCAAGGGCTACGAGTAACGGGCGAATAGCCAGTAGTCGCCTAACCGTTTTATGGCCTCTGAACTCAAGTGGGCGCACGGGTGGCTCGGGCCGACGCCGGCTTTCCTTTGCTTCCTTCGGTCGCGCGGTGCGTCTCCGGTTCGACTTTCCCGCCCTGCCGTGTCCGCATTTTCGTGATCTTCCGTAAAATGGGCTCTTCGGACGGATGCTTCCGTGTAGTCGGCGTGCCGGTCGCCGATTATCCTGGAACGTACTTCTTTGAGGACGCCCCTGATGCAACGAACTTTGATTCCCGTGCTGACCTTGCTCGTCGGGGCCGGCGTAATTGCTTTCTTGGCCTACGGCGGCTGGCTTCCCGGGCTCATGCGCAAGCCCGGTTCTAACGGCACCGTAGCTTCCGCTACCGGCGGCACGTCCGGCTCGGCAACTGTCGGCGGCGCCTCCCCGGTGCGGCTCGACACAGTCGTCGCGCTGGCCAAACTGCAACCGGCCGGCGGAGTATTGGAACTCGGCGGCGTGCCGGGCGATCGTATCGAACGGTTGGCGGTGCGGCCGGGTCAGGCCGTGAAGAAGGGAGACCTGCTGCTGACGTTCGAGAGTCGCAAACTCCGCCAACTGGAACTCGAAGGAACGGAAACGCAACTTGCCGAAGCGACCGATCGCCTGAAGGCCGAGCAAGCCTTTGCCGACGCCCAATTGCGCGAGGCCCAACTCGCCGTCGATTTGATCGCGCTCGACGAATTGGAACTCACGACCCAAGAGACGCGTATCAAATCGCTGGAAGAACAATCGCAAACCGCGGCGCGCGGCTATGAACGCACCGCCAAACTCAGCGCGGCGCTCAGTTCGCCCCAGCAACTCGACCAGCTCAAGCTGCAGAGCAATCAGGCCCGCAACGAATGGCTCGCGGCGCAGGATCAAATCAAGAAGCTCAAGCAAGGGATCGAACTCAAGCGGCGCGAGGCGCAATCCAAGGTCGACCAAGCGACGGCCGGTCGAGCCCGCGTTGATGCCGCCGTGCCGTTGGAGTCGCTGAAAAAGGCGCGAGCCGCGGCCGTGGAAAAGCTGGCCCTCGCGTCGCTCACCGCCCCGTGCGACGGCGTGATCCTCGAAACACCGGCCGACGAAGGCGACACGGTCGCGCAGATGCCGCTTATTCGTATGGGAGACGTGCGGGCGATGGTCGCCGTCGCCGAAGTGTACGAAACGCAAATCCCGGCGCTCCGTCAGAATCAATCGTGCGAGCTCTCGGCCGATCCCCTGCCCCGTAAGCTCGTCGGCACGGTGGAGCGCATCGGCGCCACGGTCGGTAAGAATCGGATGATGAGCCTGGACCCGATGCAGCCGACGGATGCCCACGTCGTGGAAGTGCGCATTCGCTTGGACGAAGCGTCTTCGGCCGCCGCGGCAAACTTTATCGGCCTGCAAACGACGGCCGTGATTCGGACGTCCGACGCCGCGCCGAAGCCCTGAGCCGCTCTCATGCGCACGCCGCTCGCTTGGCTCAATCTGCTGCACGACAAAGGCCGCACGGCGACGGCCATGGCGGGCACCTCGTTCGCCGTGGTGCTCGTGCTCATGCAGCTCGGCTTCTTCACGAGCGTGCTCAAAACGGCGCGCATCGTGTACGACGAATTGGATTTCGACGTCGTCGTCACCAGCATCAAGTATCGCCAGATGCTGAAAACCGGCTACTTCGATCGGATCCGACTCGGCGAGGCGCGGCAAGTGCCCGAAGTGGTCGATGCGATGCCGGTGATGGTGGCGATGCAACTCTATCGCAATCCGGAGATCGGTAAGAAACGGTCGATTCTCGTCATCGGCGTCGACCCGAGCCGCAACTACGTCAAGGTGGTCGCGCCGGAGCAAATGCGGCTCGTCATGCAGGCTGATCGCGTGTTGATGGATACCCTCAGCCGGCCGGAGTACGGCGATCGTTACGTCGGACTGAAGTCGCAGATCGGTCCGCGCGCGGCCGAAGTGGTCGGGCTCTTTGAAATGGGCTGCGGCTTCGGGGCCGACGGCACCGTGGTGACGAGCGATACGAACTTCGCGCGCTTCTTTCCGGGGCGCACGACGGAGCAGGTCAGCCTGGGACTGATCAAGCTGACGGCCGGAGCCGATCCGGAGCTTGCGGCGGCGCGGTTGCGCGAGTTGTTGCCGAACGACGTGGTCGTCAAAACGCGCGCCGAGTTTCTCTTCGACGAAGAGTATTACTGGACGGTGAAGACGAGCGTCGGCGTGATCTTCGGTCTCGGCGTGGTCGTCGCGATCTTGGTCGGCGTGGCGATCGTATATCAAGTGCTCTCGGCCGATATCGCCAAACGCATGCCCGAGTATGCGACGCTCAAGGCGATGGGCTATCCGGGCGGATACCTGACGAGCGTGATTCTCACGCAGGCGGCGATCATCGGCGCCGTCGGCTTCGTGCCGGGCTGGCTGATCGCCGTCGCCCTCTATGCCGTGACGCGCGCTCAGGCTCATATTCCGATGAACATGGGCATTCTGCTGCCGATCATCGTGCTGGTCGTGAGCGTGCTGATGTGCTGCGCGGCAGGCCTGGCGTCGCTAAGAAAAGTCCGCACGGCCGCCCCGGCCGATTTGTTTGTGTAGGCAGCATGAAATGGAACCACAGAGGCGCAGAGACGCAGAGAAAATGACAAAGCGGAATCAATGACGGTTTGAACTCTGTGTCCCTGTGCCTCTGTGGTGAAAGTGTGGCCAACTGATTGAAGTCGGTGAAATTCGTGGCGACGCCTCTGGCTTGGAAAAACTTGACGCATGATCGCAAGCGGCTGGCTTTGGCCGTTTGCGGGATCGGCTTTGCCGTGTTGCTGATGTTCATGCAGCTCGGCTTCCGCGGCGCCATGTTCGACAGTACGCTGGCCCTGCCGCGACAGTTCGACGCCGATCTGGTGCTCGTCAACCCGCAGCGCTACACGATGTCGGTGCGGCAGAAGTTTCCGCGCCGCTATTTGCAAGTCGCCGCGTCGTCGTCGCTCGTCGCCAAGACGGCGCCGCTCTATTTCGAAAACATTCTTTCCGGTTGGCAGCCGGCGGGCGAAGTCGTCGGTCCGCCGATTCGCGTGCTCGCCTTCGATCCCCAATCGCCGCCGCTGATGCTCGACGACGTGCGCCGCTTGGCCCCGTTGCTCACGGCGCCGGATACCGTGCTGTTCGACGAGGAATCGAAATCCGACTACGGCGATTTGCAGGTCGGCGACACGGCCGAGCTCAACGGCCGGCGCGTCACGGTGGTCGGCCGCGTGAAGCTCGGCACCGACTTCGCCGACGACGGCACCATTTTCTGCAGCGATCGCACGTTTAACGCGGCCTTTTACAACAACCCATTGATGGGCGAAAGTCTCGACGACCTAGATTTCGGCCTCGTCCGCTTGCGCGACGGCGTCGACGTCGACCAAGCGCGCGACGAAATTGACTCGCTCTTGCCGCCGCAAGTCGTGGTGTTGACGAAGCCGCAGTTTCTCGACGTGGAACTCAGCTTTTGGAACACGGCGACGCCGATCGGCTACGTGTTTGCGCTCGGCACGGCGATGGGATTTCTCGTCGGGACGATCATTTGTTATCAGATTCTCTTCTCCGACGTCTCCGACCACCTGCGCGAATTCGCCACGCTCAAGGCCATGGGCTATCCGCCCCGCTATTTCGTCGGCGTCGTGTTGGAAGAGTCGCTGTTGTTGTCGTTGTTCGGCTTCGTGCCGGGGCTCGTCGTCAGCTTGGTGCTCTACGGCGCCGTGGCCGCGGCGACCGGTCTGTTGATGACGATGGGCTTCGACCGGATGGCGCTCGTCGCCCTGTTGACGGTCGGCATGTGTATCGTGTCGGGCTTGTTGACGATGACCAAAGTCCTGCGCGCCGATCCGGCGGAATTGTTCTAACCTTTAGGTGCCTGCCATGCCTCAGCCTCCGCGAACCTCCGTCGACGGCCGCCATTCCTCTTTGGCCACGCGCGAGAACCCCGCCTTGCGCGGCGCCGGATTCGAAGACAATTGCGCCATCTGCATTCGCGGTTTGTGCCAGACGTTCGGTGAGGGAGAACTCAAAAAGCAAGTGCTGTTCGACAACGAACTCGATTTGGCGCGCGGCGAAATCGTCATCATGACGGGACCCTCCGGCTCGGGCAAAACAACGCTGCTCACGCTCATCGGCGCGCTGCGCACCGTGCAGCAGGGAAGTATTTCGATTCGCGGCCGCGAGCTGTGGGGCCTCAGCGCGGCGCAGCTCGTCGACGTCCGCCGCAACATCGGCTTTATTTTCCAGGCTCACAATCTGTTCTCGTCGCTCACGGCGCTGCAGAACGTGCGGATGGCGCTGGAACTCAAGGAGTCGAACCGCGCGGAAATGGACCGCCGCGCCGAAGAAATGCTTCGTGCGGTGGGGCTCGGCCACCGTATTCACTACAAGCCGCAACAACTCTCCGGCGGTCAACGCCAGCGCGTCGCCATCGCTCGGGCTCTGGTGCATAAGCCGCAAATCATTTTGGCCGACGAGCCGACCGCGGCGCTCGACAAGCAATCGGGGCGCGACGTCGTGAACCTGCTCAAGAAGTTCGCCAAGGAAGAAGGGACGACGATTCTGATCGTGACGCACGACAACCGCATCTTGGACGTCGCCGATCGGATCGTGAACATGGTCGACGGGCGGATCATCTCCGACGTCGTCGTCAGCGAATCGCAAGCCATTTGCGAATTCCTCCGCCGCGTGCCGCTCTTCAACGGTTTGCTTCCGGACACGCTGACGAAGGTCGCCGACCACATGGAACTGGTCGAGTACAAGCCGGGCGACGTCGTCTTCCGGCAAGGCGATCCGGGCGACAACTTCTACTTGATCCGCAGCGGCGAAGCCGAGGTGGTGTTCGAAGACGGCGGGCCGGGCAAGGTCGCGGCGACGCTCGACGAAGGCAAGTTTTTCGGCGAGATGGCGCTCGAAACCGGCGAGCCCCGCAAGGCCACGATCCGCGCGAAGACCGATCTCACGCTTTGCTCCCTCGACAAGGAAGAATACCTCGCCGTGAAGTCGGCTAGCGCCACGTTCAAGGAAGAAATCAGCAGGGTGCTGTTTGAACGGCAGCGGTAGAGTGCGCGGCGGGCTCTATCTGCCGCACTCGAAAACGATTGCGCCTTCGAGCTCATGCAGCTCCGCTTCGGCGCGTTTTAGTTCGGCGACGGCCGAGACCACCGCTTGTTTCGCCTCGATCAGATGCAGCCGGCCTAGGTTGAGGTCGATGAACGTCGAGCCGCCGGTCGCGCGCAGCTCTTCCAGTTGGCCGAGGCGCAATGTCCACGAATCGACTTGTTGCTGCGCTTCGATCGCCTGGCGACGCCGGGCCTGAATGCCGGCGACGGCGGCGCGAATCTCGCTGGAAATCGAGTTTTCGCGGTTTTGCGCGAGTTCGGCGAGTTGTCCCTGCCGAGCGCAAGGCTCGCACTTGCTATGGCCGTCGCAGAGCGCGTGCAGCTTCAATGCGGCAAGTTTCGTCTTCATCCCGAGGCCGGTGCCCGAGGCGCTGAGCAACTCGCGCACGGCGTCGAGCCCCGTCGTGGCGCCGCAGCACGGTAGTTCGCGCAGCAGCACGAGATGCGGTCGCGTCACCAGGCCGTAACCGACTTCCAACTCCGCGTCGAGCGCGGTCGTCGTTAGGGCCAGAGGTTCCGTCGGCCAGAAGTAGTCGTCGACCGGCGTCGACGGCATGCCCAACAGCCCGCGCAGTTGGGCGTTCATCTTGGCGCGGCGGGCTTCGAGGTCGGCCCGTTTGGCAATGAGCGAGGAGCGTTGTCGCGCGAATTCCGTGCGATCGAACGGCACGCTCAATTCGCCGGCCTTGAGTTCGTCGGCTTTCGTCAGTACGTCGTTGACGAGCGGAGCGCTTTCATCGACGGCGTCCAAAGCCGCTTCAACTTCGGCCAGTCCGTAGTAGAGCTTGAGCGCCGACGCGCCGTCTTTGTTCCTTGCTTCACGGGCCGCCGCGGCGAGCACCTTGTTGACGACGCAGCGGGCCGCTTGGTCGCCGTGCTTCAGATCTTGGCAGCAGACGGCATCGCGCTCTTTGTCGAGGAGGTTGCCGAGCATCGAGTGCTCGACCGCCAAACATTGACACTCCGCGGCGCTCAGGGCGACATACGTATGCGCTGCCGGCGGAACTTCCGGCGGCGTGTCGCCGGCGACCTCGGCCGTGATCGTGCCGCGCTCGATCGGCGGCAGGTCCACGTAGTTGAGCGATGCGAACGACGACTTCGGGCAGCACTCGTGCCGCGCGCAGCCCTGCACGATCGCCAATGCGGCGAGTGCGAGAGCCGGCAGTACATGCGTGAGTCGAGGCATCCGTTCCTCCGCGCGCATTCGGTGCGCGACGATTCCCGGGGTGTATCGACCAACCGCAACGAGAAACTGGAGAAACTTTGCCGGATTTAACGGCGACCGACGGTTTTACATCGCCGTGGTGCCGGCATTACTTCGCGTCGGCGGGCGGTTGCTTCACGTACTGCCACTCTTCGTCGAAGAAGCCGGCCGCCAACACCTTGCCCGGCAACTCGTCCGTCGGCGGCTGCGTCACGTCGACAAACACCCAATCCGGCAGCTTTGGGTTCTGCTGCGAGTTGGTCTTGTCGTGCGCTTCGCGAAACGTGAGGCCCGAGTTGAGCACGACGTACTTCGCCGGGTTCAACGGGTTCGGATAGATCAACACCGGCACGACCTTCGTCGCGTCGAATTCGAGATCCCCCATGCCGACCGTCTTGTCGGTCCATTTGATCGGCAGCTTGTCGAGCACTTGTGCGATGAGAGGATTCGACTTGGGCGTGCCGAACAGCACGAGGTTGTCGGTCTTTGAGAGATCGGCGCCGTCGTTTTCGGCGAGCTTCGAAACGGCTTGGGTGCGCGCTTCGCCCCGCATGAGCAGGTCCCAACGCGACCAGAAATGTCGCGATTCATTACGGGCCCAACGATCGACGGCTGATCCTTCATCATCCGGCATAACGATCGTGAATCGCGAGACGAACGCGTCGTCGATCGGGCCTTGGAGTCCCGGTGTTTTGCGTTTGCCGGTTGGCCACGGAAGTTCTTTTCGTGGGGACCATTGTCCGTGTTCTTTCACAAGGATTAACGGAGACGCTTCATCGGCCGAAGCTACGGCGATTTTGAAGTTTTGTCCGTCAATCGAGAATTCACTGCCGACGTATTGTCCCGACAGACGCATTGCCGTGATATTCTTCGTCGTAATACTCGTGCGGAGCGGCACGTCGGTGACGGCATCAATCCGGCTCTCTTCCCAATGCTTGTCGAGCGCAAGAGCTTCGACCCAGCCCAATTTCCCGTAACGCAACGTCCGTGTTTGCAGCGTGATCTGTTTACGGTCATTGTCGCGTCCCTTTTCGACCATTGCCGCCAGCCGTTTCTGTACGTCGAGCAGCACTTCCGGATGGTACTTGTGTCCCATGCCGGGGCCGATGAGGTGCGTGAGCTTGAGCCCTTCTTTGGCGAGTTCCGCTTCCATGACGTCGGCGGCCGCCTTCTGCTTGTCTTGTTCGCCGCTGTAGGCGATTAGCGGCACGTTCAAGAAGTTGCGGCGATAGTCGGGCACGTCGTACAGGCCCCAGAGTTTTTGCACATACCACGGCGGCAACTTGTCGTCGGTGATGTTCTGGTAGCGCTTCACGTCGACGAAGCCCGCTCCGGCATGCACGGCGCACCAATGGTCGGCATAGTGCGCGCCCATGTGCCAGGCCCCTGCCCCTCCCATGGAGAAGCCGGCGAGCACGATTCGATCGGCGTCGATCTGGTAGTGCTTCTTGACGTCTTCGATCGCTTCCAGCACGTCGATCTCGCCGGCGCTCTTATAGCCGTTGCAGTAGCGACCGAAGGGATGGAGCACGATCGCATTCTCCGGTTGCAGCGGGCCGGGCGCGTTCGTGCCGAGAAAGCCGCTGATGAATTGCAGATCGCACGAGGTGTCGCCGCGTCCGTGGAGCCAAACGTAGAGCGGAACCGGCTTCGAAAGGTCGAGCTTCTCGGGGACGCTCAAGCCGTACGGTTGTGCCGAGCCGTCGATTGCGGAGTAGAAGCCGCGAGCCATGGGGCCGCGCTGCGCGGCCAGGATGTCGCCTCCTTCGGTCATCAATTCGAGTCGCTTCTCGGCGAGTTCGAGTAATGTTTCGGCGCGGGCCAGATCTTTCTTGTGATCGAAGAACTCGCCGTGCTGCAGCGCGTAACGCACGGCCTTAAGCAGGATGTCGACGTCGGCGAAGTTGGCCGCTTGGGGGTTGTTTGCATGGAGCCGATCTCGCTGTTGCCGGACCTTGGCCAACTCGAGTTCCAGCATCTCCTGATCCTTCGCCGGGAGCGGTTTGGCGACGGGCGGCAGTACGCGTTTGATCGGCGGCGCCCGATCGGCGGCGGGCTGCGGCACTTGTGCGGTGGTTTCGTCGGACGCAGCGGCGCACAAGCAAGCGAATAGAAGCGTGGAAAAGAACCGACGGATCTGAGGAGAGTGCGGCATGGGAAAACTCTTGGAGAGAGTGGCGGGCGTGTCGCAAGAACAATAACCGCCCGCTCGGCGAAACACAATTTCCCGGCCGCCGGGTGGGCGGCGCGCTCGCGGCTCGGTAGATTGTGGGCGTCTCTTGCGCGCTCCCCACGCTTTCGGAAAGTTCATGAATCACGTACCCGCCGCCGCTGCGTATACGCCGCGCTCCGTGAAGCTGCGCCTCTGCGGCATGATGTTTCTGCAATACTTCGTGCAAGGTGCGTACTTGCCGATCGTCGCCGGCTATCTCACCGATACGCTCGGCTTCAGCGAAAGCAACAAAGGTTGGTTCATGGCGGCTATCGGCGCAGGGCCGATTCTCGCGCCGCTGGTGGTCGGGCAATTGGTCGACCGTTGGTTCTCGACCGAACGCGTGCTCGCCGCATTCCATTTTATGTCGGGCTTGTTGATGCTCGCGCTCTACAAACAAACCGAGTTCGGGCCGGTCGTGGCGATCGGCACGTTGTATTCCGTGCTGTATATCCCGACGACGATGCTCACCAACTCGTTGGCGTTCCACCATCTGCGCGATCGCAATGCTGATTTTCCCTTGGTGCGGCTGTGGGGCACCATCGGCTTCATCGTGCCTGCGTGGTTCGTCGGGTTCTACTTCCTGCACGATCTTCCGAAGGCCGAAGTTATCCAGAAGCAAGGAATCGTGTTTGCCGTGTCGGGTATCGGCGGATTGGTCATGGCGCTCTATTGCCTCACGCTGCCGCATACTCCGCCCGATCGGGCCGTCTCGGGGAAGTTTGCGCCGGGCGTGGTGTTTGAGTTGCTGCGGCGTCGCGAATTCTCGGTGTTGTTCGGCGTGAGCTTCTTTATCGCCATGGCGCACCAATACTACTTCAACTTCAATCCGAGCTTGGTGAACGGCGTGCTCTCGCGCGGCGGGTATGAAAGTTGGGCGGCGCGCTTCATGACGATCAGTCAGATTACGGAAATCGGCGCTATGACCCTGCTCGGCGCCGCCATCGCGAAGCTCGGTTACAAACGCGTGCTGACGATCGGCGCCGCCTGTTATGCCCTGCGCTGCGTGCTCCTGGCCGGCGCGGCGACGTGGCCGTTGGGCGACGGCGCGGCATATGCCGTGGCGGGCGTGGCGCAGGCGCTACACGGCTTTTGCTTCTCGTTCTTTCTCGCCGCCGCGTTCATCTATCTCGATCAAGCTTCGCCTCCCGACGTGAAGGGAAGCATGCAAACGGTGTACGGCGTGCTGGTCGTCGGTCTGGGGATGGTCGTCGGGGGCATTTGGGGCGGCTGGATGGGCGACCGCTTCACGACCGGCTCCGGCGCGGATACCGTGTATGATTGGAATCCGATTTGGCTCGGTTGCGCGGCCCTCGCCGCCGTTTGCACGCTGGTGTTGGCCGTCGGCTTTCCCGGCGACCGACAACGCAGCAATTAATGTCGTGGTGAACTTCGTCCGCCGCAAATCCGCACGATAGGTACGCAACGCAGCATGCAGCTTTCTAAGACTTTCCGTATCGGCGCGCTCGGGCTCACGCACGACCACGTTTGGCAAAACCTGCGCGACCTGCTCGGCACTTCGCACGGATTGCTTACGGCCGTGGCCGATCAGAACAAGCCGCTGCTGGAACGCGCAAAGACGGAATTTGAATGCGCGGTCTACAAGGATTTTCAAACGCTCTTGGAACGCGAGCGTCTCGACGCCGTTTATCTTTTCGGCGACAACGCCTTGAGCGCCGACATGACCGAAGCCGCGGCGTTTCGCGGGTTGCATATCATGGTTGAAAAGCCGATGGCGGCCGACCTGATCGGCGCCGATCGGATGCTGGCCGCGGCCCGGCGCAACAACGTGCGGCTCATGATCAACTGGCCGTTTGCCTGGCGCCCCCAATTGCAGCATGCCCTCACGCTCGCGCGCGGCGGCGCCATCGGACGCCTCTGGCAGGTGAAGTATCGGGCCGCGCACGAAGGTCCGCTCGAACATGGTTGTAGCCCGTATTTCGTCACCTGGCTGTACGATCCGGAATTGAACGGCGCCGGCGCACTAATGGATTACGGCTGCTACGGGGCGTGTCTTTCGAGTTACCTGCTCGGTTTGCCGAGCCGGGTGTCGGCCGTCGGCGGGCGACTCTGCAAGGAAGACGTACTGGCGGAAGACAACGCCGTGATTCTGATGGCGTACCCGCGGGCCGTGGGCATCGCGGAAGCCTCATGGACGCAGATCGGCGACCTCACGGCGTATCAAACCGTGCTGTACGGGACGACGGGAACGATTTTGGTCGAAGCGGGCGAGAATGGTCGGCTGTTGCTCGCCACGAAGGATGATCCGGCCGGCACGCCCGTCGAAGTGCCGGCGCTGCCGACGCACATGCAGAACGCCAGCGCGAACTTCTTGTATTGCTTAGAGCACGGCGAAGAATTCGCCCCGCTGTGCGATGCGCGAACGGCCCGCGATGCTCAGGAAGTGCTGGAAGCGGCGCTCATGGCGATCGATTCCGGCTCCGACGTCTCGCTCCCGCTGCGGAATGCATAGACGCCGGCAACGGCACACAACGGCGAGTTCCACTACACGTTGACGTGCGCGTCGTGCGTAAGTTGGTTTGCGTAGCGCTTGCGGATCGGTTCGACGGTTTCGCGGAGGAATTCGTCGACTTGCTGCGGGGCGCGGCCGACGAACTTCTCCGGCTTGAGGGCTTCATTGAAGTCGACCCCCGCGAAGGCGTCGTCCTTCTTGAGCCGATCGAGCAAGTCGTTCTCGCCGCCGTGTTGCTTGACCACCAACGCCGCGGCTTGGCTATGTTGTCGAATCCGCTCGTGGAGCGATTGCCGATCGCCCCCCTTCTCCACGGCCGCCATCATGATGCCTTCGGAGGCCATGAACGGGAGCTCGGCCCGCAAGTGCCGGGCGATGACTTGCGGATAGACGACGAAGCCCGAGGCGATGTTCTGGAAGAGAATCAGAATCGCGTCGGTGGCGAGGAAGCCTTGCGGCAGCGTGAGGCGGCGGTTCGCGCTGTCGTCGAGCGTGCGCTCGAGCCATTGCGTGGCCAGGGTCGACGCCGCGCTTTGCTCCAAACTCATCACGAAACGGGCCAGTCCGCAAATGCGCTCGGCCCGCATCGGGTTGCGCTTGTACGGCATGGCCGACGAACCGATTTGTTCGGCCTCGAACGGTTCTTCGATTTCCTTGAGGTGCTGCAACAGCCGGAGATCGGTCGCCGACTTGTGGCTGCTCTGCGCGATGCCGGAGAGGGACGCTAGGACCTGGGCGTCGATCTTTCGCGAGTAGGTTTGGCCGGTCACGGAATAGGCGTCGCCGAAGCCCATCTTTTGGCTGACGAGTTCGTCGAGCTTGCGAACCTTGGCATGGTCGCCGTGGAAGAGTTCGAGGAAGCTGGCCTGCGTGCCGGTCGTCCCTTTCACGCCGCGGGCCTTGAGGCCGGCGATGCGGAACTCGATTTCTTCCAGGTCTTGCACGAGGTCGAAGATCCAGAGGCAGGCACGCTTGCCGACGGTCGTCGGCTGCGCCGGTTGGAAATGCGTGAAGCCGAGGCAGGCCAGGTCGCGCGTTTCCGCTGCGAACGTGCCGAGCTTGTCGATCACCGTGGCGAGCCGATTGCGCACGAGCGTCAGGCCTTCGCGGATCAGCAGCAGATCGGTGTTGTCGGTGACGTAACAGCTCGTGGCGCCCAGGTGGATGATGGCGCGGGCTTTCGGACAGACGTCGCCGTAGGCGTGGACGTGGGCCATGACGTCGTGCCGGAGCTTCTTCTCGTGCCTGGCCGCGGCCGCGAAGTCGATATCGTCGACGTGGGCCTTGAGCTCGGCGATTTGTTCGGCCGACACGGCCAGCCCGAGTTCCGCTTCGGCTTCGGCGAGCGCCACCCAGAGCTTGCGCCAAGTGCTGAACTTCCGTTGCGGGCTCCAGAGCTTGCTCATCTCTTTGGAGGCGTAACGGGCAATCAGCGGGTTGTCGTAATGCTCACTCATGGGGCGCGGCTCGATTCAATCTTGGTAAAAAGCGTATGTGGGATCGGTATTTTAGCGTGTCGCGGGGTCGCGCATAAGGCTTAGCTCCCTTGGCCAAGAAGGGGCATCACGGCGTTGTCCTATCGAAACACGACCGATATGCTGACGACCGAGTTTTTCCATCTCGGGATGCCGCGAGACGTTTCCCTTGCCGATCGACGATATCTCACCGTGGCAGCACGAGCATCGCTATCCGGCGAGCGACCAGCGGGCCGAACGGCGCACGTGGCAGGTCGTCGGCGTGACGGCCGTGATGATGGTCGTGGAGATCGCCGCGGGGCGCATTTACGGATCGATGGCGCTCTTGGCCGACGGCTGGCACATGGGCACGCACGTTGCAGCGCTCGGCATCACGGCCGGTGCGTACTGGCTGGCCCGACGTTATGCCGATGACGAACGCTTCGCTTGGGGCACTTATAAGATCGAAGTGCTCGGAGGGTTCTCCAGCGCGCTGGTGCTCGGCATGGTCGGGCTTGAGATGGTCGTCGAGTCGGTCGAACGACTCTGGGCGCCCCACGAAGTGCATTACGACGAAGCCTTGGTCGTGACGGTCATCGGCTTGGTCGTGAACGTCGCCTGTGCGTTGCTGCTGGGCGACGGCGGTCATTCGCACACGCACGATCACGACCATGCTCATAACGACGACACGGAATGCGGCGGCCACGGGCACGAGCACGGCCACGACATGAACCTTCGGGCGGCCTATGTGCATGTACTGGCCGATGCATTCACGTCGATCCTGGCCGTCGTGGCCTTGTTCGGCGGCAAGGTTTTCGGTTGGAGTCGGCTCGACCCGTTGATGGGATTGGTCGGTGCCGGGGTGATCGCGGTGTGGGCGGTCGGACTCGTGCGGCAGGCGGGGCGAGCCTTGGTCGATCGGGAGATGGATCACCCGCTCGCCGACGCGATTCGCACGACGCTGGAAGCCGACGGCGAAACGCGGGTGACCGATTTGCACATCTGGCGCGTCGGCCGCGGTCACTTCTCGGCGGCGGTGTCGGTCGTGAGCCGTTCGCCGCATACGGCCGACGAATATCGTGCCCGACTAGCTTGTCATAAGGAACTTATTCACCTGACGATCGAAGTCGTACAGGCGTAGTGCTTGGGTTTTTCGCTCTCTCCCCGAAAGCCGTACGGACGGCTGTTTCTGGGTTTTACATCAATGCATAGAGCGTAAACACCGCGATGAGTACCAGCAGCGTCAGCACGATCCATAGCGGCTTGCGATGTTGAGCGTCCGGGTCGACGTATTCGCCGCACTTGGGGCACTTCTCGCTCTGCTCGTAGATCGCGGCGCCACAATGCGGGCATGGCAGCAGGTCGTCGTCGTCGGAACCGTACGAGTCTTCTACTTCGTCGACGTCGTCGTCTTGGTCGTAGTCGTGGCGCTCCCAATCGCGGTCGTCCGCGTCGTCATCGTCCCTGGATTCGTGTCGTTGTTTCGGCATCTTGGCTGTTGCTACATGTTCGTTCGGTCATCTACTTCGTTCGGCCCGACGAGCGTGTCGAGCGCGCCGGCGAGCACGGCGTCGTATTCGTTCGTCTCGGCATAGACGCGGCAGAGCCGGTAGCTCATCGGAATATTGCGGTAGAGTTCGTGGTCGCTGAGGTCGCGAATCTGCCCGCGGGCCGCGTCGTAAAGAAAGTTCTGACCTGCGGCAGGCCCGCGCGTGCCGGGGCGATGCATGTGTCGCGCGAGATCGACTTTGAGCGGAATCTGTTTGAGCTCGCGCGGCAGAAGTTCGCGCAGCGACTGTTCGAAGAACGACGCGCGGCTAAAGATGCTGCCGCGTTCGCCGGAGTTGGGGCTGTAGAACACGGTGCGCTCGGCCGCCATCTTCCAGCGGCGTCGGCGCGAGAGCAGTTCGCTCCAATTCCGGCCGAGTTCGCGTTGCGTAGGGTCGCCGGACTCGGGCCAGCGAGCGACGTCGATCAGCAGCGACCATTCCGTGAATCGCCGATAGCGCTCCAGATCGGCCAGCGGACTCACCGGAAACAGAAACTGCTTGCTTTCGCGAAACAGGTCTTCCAGCGAAAGGTCGATGGCCCGCACCGTGCGATGAAAGTAGAGCGAGCGGAATAGCTCGGCCCGCACGCTGATAAACCGCACCAAGGCGGGCATGCCGCGCGTGTGCATCGTCAGCCCGCGTTCGGAGAAGAAGCTGTAGTGCAACAGTCGGTCGAGGTCGAACGCCCGCGTGTTGAAGCCCGACATATATGCGTCGCGCAACACGAAGTCCATGTTGTCGACCGTATAGAGGCCGCAGAAGAGCGAACGAAGGAACCGCAGCCAACGCGGGGCATTCGGATCGTCGGGCTCGCGCGGACGGGTGATCAGGTAGCAGATCTGCTCGGGATCGAGTTGTTCGCCGTCGGCCAGGCGCGAATTCGGGTTGCTGCGCAGCCGGCGGAGGATCGGGGCCAACTCCTGGCGGATGATGACGCAACCGAGCGTCTCGTGCGTCAGACCGTAATCGGCCAGGAGGTGCTCGTCGAGAAAGTGCCCGAACGGGCCGTGTCCGACGTCGTGCAGCAAGGCCGCGGCCCGCGCTAAGGTTTCGATGTAACCTCGGCTCGGAACGTCGGGGCAGACCCCCGCAAGGCTTTCGTAAAGGGCCTCGACTGCGCGGCTTGCCAAATGCATCGCCCCGAGCACGTGTTGAAATCGCGTGTGCTCCGCCGATGGAAACACCCACCAAGCCGTTTGAAGCTGGTGAATTTGCCGCAGCCGCTGCACCCACCCATGGTCAATCAGCTCGCGCTCCGAGGCCTCGTCGCCGGTCGCATCCCGCACGCTGCTAAATGGGATGTAACCATGCAAAGGGTCATGGCTGAGGGCCTCGTTGCGAAAGTCGCGCATGGTTGAGCATTTACCTGTTGGGCTACAAGGTCTAAGCCGTTACCATACCCGCCCCCGTGCGCCGCGGCCAAGAGGCGACTGGGCGGATCGGTACGCCGCGCACGGGTGCCGGACGGGCGTGGAAGTCCGGCCGATTGCCCGGTCGGCCACTGGTGAATCAGCCCTGCCGCGGATAAACTTCGGTCAACTTCGCGGCATGAAATCTGCCTTAGCAGAGTGTCTGTCGCACGGCCCGGTCGGATCGCTTGCCGCTGCGATCGGGAGAGTTGCCGCATGGAAAAGTCGCGGCGACGGATGTGGAGTATTGAATGATCTTCGACGAGGGGAGGATGATCGTGCGCAGAATCATGTCGTGGGCTTGGCGAGGTTGGGCCCTAGGGTGCGTGGCCGCTTGTCTGTTGGGTGTCGCTTCGGTCCCACACGCGTTTGCGGCGATGCCTGCGACCGAAACTCTACTTCCCGCCACGACGCGCACGTTCGTCAGCGTTCGAAGCGTTAAGAAACTGCGCGAAGCCCTGGATAAGACGAAGCTCGGTTCCGCCGCCGACGACCAGGAACTTAAGCCGTTCCTCGACGACCTGCGGGCTCAAGTCGACGCCCGACTTGCCGAAAGCGCCAACTCGGTCGGCCTCAGCATTCGCGACTTTAAGGACCTTAGCGACGGTGAGGTAACGTTCACGGTCGTCGATCTCGGCGAAGGGGCGACCGGCACGGCGGTGATCACCGATGTGACGGGCCACGACCAACAACTGGCGGCCGTGCGCGGCAAAATCGCCACGGCGCTAACTCAGCATAAAGCAGTCTCCTCCCCTTACGCCTCGCAAGCCGGAGCGCAAGGAACGAAGTACGACATCCCGCCGCAAAAAGTAGGCGGCCCGCCGATCGTGATGGTGGAAGCCGCGCACAAGACGGATGCGGGCGTCGTCTGGATCGTCAGCGATAATCAGGTGCTGACGGAGATGATCAGTGCGTCGCTCGGCGGCGGCCCGCCGCCTGAGACGTTGGCGAAGGTCGACGCCTTTCAAAAGATCATGGCTCAGACGAAGCCCCCGGCCGGCGAACCGGCCGCGAATCTCGCGGTGTTCGTCGATCCGCTCGGGCTGGCATTTGCATTGCGGGCCTATGAGTTTCCGCAGCAGAAGGTGAAGCCCGATCCGTTGGAGGTTTTCAAGAACGCGGGCTTCGACGGCGTGCAAGGGGTCGGCGGCCAGGCGGTGCTCGGCGTCGGCGACTTCGGCGTCTTGGCACGGGCCGCGGCGATTGCGCCGAAGCCGTTGCAAAAGTCGCTGCAAATGCTGTCGTTTCTCAAGGGGAACGATTTCGCACCGCAAACATGGGTGCGGGCGAACGTAACGGCTTACGCCACGCTTTATCTCGACCCGCTCAAATCGTTCGACAACTTCGACCCGATCTTCGACGGCTTCTTGGAAGACGAAGGTATCTGGAAGGAAGTGATCAAAAGCCTCGAGGTCGATGAAGACGGACCGCAGATCAAGCTGCGCGACGACTTCTTCGGCCAATTGGGCAACCGCGTGACGTTCGTCGTCGACAAGAAGGAGCCCATCACGGAAGACAGCAGCCAGTTGGTCGTAGCCGTGAACCTGAAGGGGACGGACGAAGCGACGACTAAGGCCGCCGCCGACCGCGTCACGGAGACGCTACGAAAGGCGTTTGCCAACGACGACACGGTCGAAAAAGTGTCCGTCGTGATTCCCGGCGGCAAGCTCGACGCTTGGCGCGTAAAGGTCGAAGAAGAGGTACCGCCGCAGGCCGCCAACCAAGAAGGGGTCGTCGACGGCATGCGTACCGTCGCCAGTGCCTTGGTTACCGTGTATGCGGGGCATCTGCTCATTGCTTCAGACGATGATTCCTTGCAAAAGGTGCTCACGCCGTCCAACCAACCCGGCTTGGAACATGCGACCGATTTCGTGGCCGCCGCGGAAAAAATCGGCGGCATTATCCAAACGCTCGGGCCCGATCCGACGATTATCGCCCTCGGTTTCCAACGGGCGGATGAATTGATGCGCATTGATTACGAACTCTTCAAGGCCGGCAAACTCGCCGGCGGCAAAACGGTGTTGGGGCGATTGGCCGACGTGTTACTTCGCAAGGCCGCCGACGAAGGCCGACCGGTCAAGGGTATTGATCCGAAGAAGCTGCCGCCGTTCGACAGCATGCGGAAGTACCTGAGTCCGATGGGGATCGTGATCAGCGAAACGGCCGACGGCATCTTCGCCACCGGCTTCTCGCTGGAAAAGATTCCCACCGCTCCGGGGGCCGCCGCCGGCAAGTAATTGCAAGCCGAGCGGCGCGGCTTCTAGCGGGGCGTGACCGCGCCGGGCGTGCGTAAGCGCGCTTGCTCGCCGATCGGGCGAACGCCGCGAATACGCCCCTGCGGACGAACCCGCTCGATGGCGACCGGCTCCGGCGTAATGAACGCCGCCGTGTTGCCGGCCTGATCGCGTGCTTCGAGTTTCAAGTAGAGCTGCGCCGGAATGCGGCTATCCATGCGCCACGCATAATGCCCTTGGTTGGGCAGGCCCGAGGCGATGACGTTCCACGGTCCCGCGGCGTTCTCCGAATACGCCAAGGCGATCGGGCGATTCGTGAGGTGCTCATCCTTCGCTTCCCAGCGGATGTCGAGCTCACCGGCCTGTTCGCCGGTGCCGGGAACTGCGGAGACCAAACGCGCCTCGGGCTTGGTGACGTCGACGCCGACCCAAACCTCGGGCAGGTCGCCCGGTTGCGGTGCCGGGCCGCGCAGGCCGGTCGTCGATTCAATCACCATCCGGAAGCCGTAGGTTCCCTCGCCGTCGACGTTCACGATAAACGGGCTGGTCGAGTCGGGATCGTTGCCGAGCGACGACC